>DASXOV010000026.1:0-15346 GCA_036494005.1 Pseudonocardiaceae bacterium
GCCGATACCTGGCTCTTCCAGACGAGCCCGAGGAACCACTGCGCAAACTCGGCGCCGACACGATCACCAAACTCAGTGAGTACGTAATGCAACCCGGCCGCTCATAGGAATTGAAGTATGCACGAAACCCGGGATGGTTCAGTTGCGTGCAGCAGGACGGCTCTTACCGCAATCTTCGCGTAATGCGGTCTGGATCGGGGCTCACGGCACTGCTGACACCGGCGTCGAGGAGGTGATACGTCCGCTTCCCTTTGCGGAGGAGTACCCACCGGCCATGCAAGAGGTCATCGGGGGATAGCGCCCGCTCGGCCCCCGCACGTTCACCGTTCACGTAAGCGGCGCCTTGGGCGATGGTGCGCCGGGCATCGCTAAGCGAGGACGCCAGCGGCGTGGCGGCGAGGACCCGCGCAAGGTCGCCAGGTACGAAGGCCGTGGTTGGCACCTCACCGGCCAGGAACGCCAGCGCCTGCACCGAAGCCCCTGCGGGTGACCCGCCGAAGAGAAGAGCGCCTGCCTCCTCGGCGGCGGCCGCCGCGCTGGCGCCGTGCACGATCGTCGTCACCTCGCGGGCGACACGTCGTTGGCCCTCCCTCTTCTCGGGCGCACCGGTGTGGGCGGCGGCTACCGCCCGGCACTCCTCGACGGACACGAGCGTGAGCTGGAGCAGGAACCGCTCGACGTCGGCGTCGGCCACATTCATCCAGTACTGGAAGAACTGGTAAGGCGAGGTGCGGTCAGCGGCGAGCCACACCGCGCCGTCCTCGCTCTTACCGAACTTCTTGCCGTCAGAGCGGAGCAGGAGCGGCCAGGTGAAGGCGTGGACATGCCGGCCATCCGCCTTCCTAATGAGGTCGACACCGGCGAGAATGTTGCCCCACTGGTCCGAGCCCCCGATCTGGACCTCGACGCCACGCGTGCGGCTGAGATGCAGGTAGTCGTTGGCCTGGAGCAGTTGGTAGCTGAACTCGGTGAATGAGATGCCCTCGTCCCTGTCAAGCCGCGCCCGCACCGATTCACGGGAGATCATCTGATTGACGTTGGCGTGCTTGCCGATGTCACGCAGGAACGCCAGCAGGCTCATCGATACAGTCCAGCCGAGGTTGTTCACCAGCGGGACACGGCTGATCCACTCGAGCTGCTCGGCGATGCGGGCGGTGTTGCGCGAGAGCGTCTCCTCGTCGAGGAGGTTGCGTTCTTTGGAACGGCCGCCTGGATCGCCGATCATTCCGGTGGCGCCACCGGCGAGCGCCAGCGGTTCATGCCCGGCATCAGCGAAGCGGCGTAGCACGAGTAAGCCGACGAGGTTGCCGGCCTGGAGGCTGTCGGCGCTCGGATCGCATCCGTAGTAGATCCCAACCGGCCCGGCGGCCAGCCGCTCGCGCAACGCGTCGCGGTCGGTGCTGTCCTGGACGAGGCCGCGCGCCTCGAGGTCGGCCAGGAGTTCCATGTCGGTCATAGTCGCACGCCGGCTCCAGCAGCTATGACCGCCCAGACGTACCACCGGATCGTCCTGCGGCGCGGCTAGCTGAGGCATGCCGTCGCAGTTCGGTTCCGAGTGCGCCCTCAAGGTACTCGAGTACGTCGGGGTGGCTTACTGCATCCAGGAGCGCCGTCAGCCGCCCGTCCCTCTGGTGGGAATGGGGGCACAGCACCCTTGG
The DNA here is from genome assembly GCA_036494005.1 of Pseudonocardiaceae bacterium. Lineage (GTDB taxonomy): Bacteria > Actinomycetota > Actinomycetes > Mycobacteriales > Pseudonocardiaceae. The sequence goes on from DASXOV010000026.1 coordinate 1,659, forward strand.
CAGTTGACCGGCCCGAGAAGCCTACTCGCAGGCCACGCCGTCACTGTCGCGATCAAGCTTGTAGATGTCCTGGCCGACCACCCGCACCGGGCCCTGGACATAAGCCGGTCCGTTGCCGCTGCCGCCCGCGCAGTCGACATCGCTGGCGATCGGGACACAGGCACCACTGTAGTTCGGGTCGCACGCGGTCCCGGCGGCCCCGGATGACGAAGACCCGGATGACGACTTATGACGTGGCGCCGGTGTGACCGTGGCAGGCTCAGCGGCCGGGGCCGGGGGTGTGTAGGCCGGGGGTGAGTAGGCCGGGGGCGTGTACTCGGTCGTGGGAGCCGGCTCGGCGGACGAGGATTCCGGTGCCGGCTCCATCACCGACGACCCGCTCGCCGGACTCAGCGGCATATCGGACGCTGTGGATCCAGTGGATCCAAGCGTGGAGGCAGGCGTCGAGGCACAGCCACCCAGGAGCACCGCTGACGCAGCGATCACGATCAGTAACATCTTGTTCATACCCGATAGGTCGCGCCAGTTACACTTAGCGTAACACGTCGACAGTATGTTCACCCGAACGGCTCAGCGACCAGGGGCACCAGTAGTAACAGCCCGGAGTCACAGCGTGAGCAGTATCTGAGCCGTGAGTACCAGCAGGCCCAGCGCTCCCGACGCCGCCGCGCACCCGACGATGCCCACCGACCCACCCCGGCCCGGTGACCGGCGACTGCGCCCACCACCAGCCCTAGCACCCCACCCCGCACGATCACCGAAACCGCCGTGGACGCGTCGAAGGCACCCAGTGCTCCGACGAACAGCACAACCAGCGGAGGCAGCATCAGCAGCAGATACTGCGCGTCATCCCACACCAGTTCGGCCAGCTCGCGACGGCTCGGACCGCCGGTCTCGCGGTTCAGGGTCGCCAGGAAACTGGCGAACAGGTGCGCCAGGAACGTGGCGAGCATCTGGGTGACCACCACCTCGAACGAGTGAACGAAGGTGACCGGGGCGTCGTCGGAGTACACCACGAGCACCGTCATCAGGATGACCGTCCCGTAGGCCCAACGCCCGATGTCGATGACCACTGGCCCGAGACGCAGCGGTGCCTCAGCGCCCCTCATGGCGCCGAGCCTATTCGGGCGCGAGCCGCGAGCGAGGTCACCGGCAACCCGGGTAGGAGCCCCCCGCGCAGGTCACCCGGCCGGCTACAGCTCACCCCACACGGGTGACGACAGTCGGATCCCCCGTTGGGATGGTTTCGGCGGACACGCGGTCCCCGGACTGCTGACGGAGGGAACAACATGGCGATCGGACCTGTGCAGCTGCTGGTTCTCGGGTTCAACCAACCCGATTTCCAGGGCGAGATCCGCAAAGAACTGCAACTGCTCCGCGACAATGATCTTGTGCGGGTGGTCGATGTGCTGGCCGTGCGCAAGGACGCCGAGGGTGACGTCACCGTGCTGCACGAGAGCCAGCTCACCGAGGAGGAGATCGAATTCGGTGCCGTGGTGGGGGCGCTCGTGGGCCTGGGGGCAGCCGGTGAGGACGGCGTGGCAGCCGGTGCAGAGCTCGGGGCGCAAGCCGTCGAAGAGCGCGGCGGCGTGTTCAGCGACGACGAGGCATGGGACGCGCTGGCGGAGATACCCGACGACTCCGCGGCGGCGCTGATTCTGCTCGAACACCGCTGGGCGATCCCGCTGCGCGACGCTATCGCGCAGGCGGGTGGCTTCCGGCTGGCTTCGGAGTTCATCAGCCCACTTGACCTGGTCGCGGTCGGTCTGGTGACAGCCGAGGAGGCAGAAACGATGGCCGCGACCGACGGGTACGCGGTGTGAGTCGCCGGCGGCACCCGAGCAGGCAGCAACGGATGGATGACGAACCGAGGAGGAGCAAGGCGATGCTTGGGCAGACCCGCAGGGTCGCACGGCGCTCGGGACGGCGGACTGGGCGACGGTCAGCGCGGCGGGTGGTCCGCCGCAGAACCTGACGCAGCCGAACCTGACGCAAGTGAACCGCCGCGGAAGCGGACAAGGAGGGGAACCGGATGGCGAGCATGGAAGTGAAGCGGAGAAATTCTCTGACCCGGCAGGAGGCTGCCGACTGCCTGGCGGCACTGGCGATCGCGCTCGTTCACGGCGGGCATGCGCAGGTGAACCTCGGGGGAACCACCGTGCGCCTGCACGTGCCCGAGGAAGTCCGCACCGAGTTCGAGGTCGAGATCGATGGCGAGGAACTCGAACTGGACATCGAACTCAGATGGTCGACGGCACTCGTCGCACGACCACCGGAGGCGTCGGAGTCCACGCCTGCGGCCTGACCACACCACACCGCCGACCGGGTGGTCCTGTGGTCCCCCGCTCGGGGCTCACCCGTTACGGATGACGTGCGTTCCCCGTTGTGGTTCCACCCTGACCCTCGGCAGGTATGTGCCCCCCGGCAGGAATGGAGCTTGCAGACATGACAGAGACGACACGGCAGACAGGAGCCGGCCAGGTCGGCATGCCGCGCCAGCGCGGGCAGGCCGTTCCGGAGCCCACCGGGTGGGTCGGCTGGATCTTCTTCGCGGGCGTCATCATGATCCTCGGGGGAACGTTCCAGGCCATTGCCGGGTTGGTGGCCATCTTCAATTCGAGCTATTTCCTCGTCCCGTCGACCGGCCTCGTGGTGAATGTCGGCTACACCGGCTGGGGCTGGGTGCACCTCGTCGTGGGCATACTGGTCATCCTCGCCGGGTTCGGTGTCATGACCGGCCAGACCTGGGCGCGGGTGGTCGGCGTGGCGCTGGCCGGGATCAGCGCGATCCTCAACATCGCGTTCCTGGCCGCCTACCCGCTCTGGTCGTTGATCGTGATCGCGCTCGACGTGCTGGTCATCTATGCGCTGTCCGTGCACGGCAAGGAGATGCAGAACCTGTAGGCAACCCTACTCTGGGTGACCGACTCCGCCCGGGACCGCGCCGTCCCGGGCGGGGCCACGACCAGGGTGACCGGTCCGGGACCGGCCCGCCGTGACGCAACGTCGATGCGGCCATCTGGCGGGGTCACAGAGCTAGGCCCCCCGAATAACATTCCGTGGGCCTCGCGCAGGTAAGGACTCCGCGCAGAAAGGACGGGGGCTGGTGGCATCGTTGCCCTCTTTCCCGGGTCGCGGGTCGTTCGCCGACCTGCAACTCGGCGACCACCTGTGCCTGCCGGTCAGCTCCGACACCGAACGGCTCTGCGGGACCGTCGAGTTCACCGGCCTCGGGCTGCGCCGGGACGCCAAGGTGATCATCTTCTCGGATACCGAGACACCGGACGAACTGGCCGCGCATCTGCCCACCCTGCTGCCGGATGCCGTGCCAGCACTCGCCGCCGGACAGGTCCAGGTAGTGCCCTGCCGCGACATCTACCTCGCGGGCGGAGCCTTCGACCCCGGCCGCACCCTCGCCGGGTTCGTCGCCCAGGTCGAACTCGCCGTTGCGCAGGGTTACTCGGGTCTGTGGCTCGCGGTCGACGTGGCCTGGAGCCTGTCGGGCCTGCCGGACACGCACACCCTGGTCGCCTGGGAGGCTGCGGCCAACGCGACGATCGCCGAACATCCGGTCACCGCGATGTGCGTCTATGACCGGACCAGGTTCTGCCCCGCCCTGCTGGAGAGGGTCTACAAGGCGCATCCGATGACCCCGGGACAGGCACCGTTACGTTTCGCCCGCACCCTCGACCCGCCGGGCCTGCTGCTGTCCGGCGAGGTGGACCTCACCAACCACGACGCGCTCGCCGCCCTGCTGTGCCCTCTGCACACCATGCCCGGACACATCACCATCGACGCGACCGGGCTGCATTTCGCTGATCTGCGCGCCGCCGACCTGTTGTCCGGTGTCCGCGCAGCCCGCCGACAGTGCCCGACGACGATCATCGGGTCGACGGCACTGAATCGCGTCCTCGAGCTGGCCGAGAAAACCCGGCCGGCCGAGGGGAGGCGGCCTCATGCTTGAGTCCTCGTCCCGAACCGCGCCCACCCCTTCGTTCTTCGCGACGTTCACCGGACTCGAGATCACCGCCATCCGGCGTTCGGTCGCCCGGTACGCCGCCCAGCTGGGCCTGACCGGGGAACAGCTGCAGGACTTCGTACTGGCGGTCAACGAGATCGTCACCAACGCCGTCATGCACGGTGGTGGCTACGGTGAGCTGCGCCTGTGGGGGGCCGGGAAGGCCGTGGGGTGCGAGGTCGTCGACATGGGTCCGGGAGGTGCGGCGGAGGTGGCCGCCGGGCCGGCCGAAGCGGGTGGTCGAGGCATGCGGCTGGCCCGGCTCCTGGTGGACGAACTGCACGTGGTCGACTCCCCCACTGGGACCGTGGTGCGGCTGGTTACGTCGCTGCCGGTGACCGGTTGAGCGGGTCGTCAGCCGGCCTGCCCCGCCACGGTGACCACAGTGGTGGTCTCCCCGAACAGGTCGAGGACCACGGTCAGCGACGGTGGTGGCCGGTGCAGGACCATCCGACGGCCCGGCCCGAGCTTCCCAGCCGTCCGCAGCATGACCCGTGCCCCACCGCTGTCGATGAAGCTCAGTTCGGACAGCTCCAGATGCAGGTCGCTCTCGCCTTCCACCGCCGCATCGAGCGCGGTGACGAGAATGTCGCGGGTCGACAGATCGGCCTCTCCGGACAGCCGTAGGCCGGGCATCCCGGTGAGCAGGCTGACCGTCAACTGTTCACTGAGCGGGATCTCGGTCTTTCCGATCATGGCGCAGTGTGCTCCGGCCAACGCCAGCATCGTGTCGGCGGCGAACCGGTACCGGTCGTACTGGCACAGCATCGCTGCCGGAGAAGCGGCGAGTATCTCGCCGATCCGCGCCTCGAAATCGAGCAGCAGAGGTTGCGCATCGGCCCGGCCGCGGATCGCCCACCCCAGATCACCGATGATGCGCAAGCCGTTCCACCCGTCATCGAGCGCCTCGTCGACCGCCCTGCAGAGGTCGTCGATGACCCGGTCCGGGTCGGAGTCCAGGCCCGACAGCGACGACTCGTGGGTGGACAGCACGGTGAGCTGACCCCGGGCGACGGCGTCGTCACCGCCGAGATCGTCGCGACGCAGCCAGCCGAGCACATCGGATCGCCGCCCATTGGGAAAGCACCACACCCGGTCACCCGCCGCCAGACCGCAGCGCACGAAGCCAGTGACCATCCGCAACCGCTCTGACCTGCACCCCACCACACCGCACGCATGCTGACCGTGACTCACCGCTTCGCTCAACACCGCTGTGGGGGCCACTTGCACCACCTACCGTCCATGCCCGTGCCACCCCATCGGCGACGCTACACCGCCCACTGAGCTGTGTAGCGGGTGCTCGCCGAGCGCTTTCTCATCGTTATCTCAAGGGGGCGGCACGCCCGCAGGATCGTCACGGCGGCATGCCTGCAAGGTCACTGGGAGGTCCCCGGTGACCTTGCGTGCAGGCTGCGCTGTTGTTCCGATCTGCTACTGCTACTGCTGCTGCTGTGCGTGACTGCTGAGCGGAACTCAGCGCTCCTCGGCCGGTTCCTCGGCGGTGAGCGCCTCAACGGTGTGCTCCCGGACATGCCGCAGTTCGACCTCACCGAACCGGCCGCGGCGCACGGCCACGGCACTCATCGGCATCGGTCGGCTCTGCCTGTGACGGGGAGCGAGGGTCATTCCGGCCCGCGGTCGGCGGTCGGAGACGGGCGTGCGCATGTCATCCTTCTTGTTTCATGGTCCTACGGGGCGGCCGCCAGCCACGGTGGGAGCGCGATACGCGTGCAGCGCGATAAGCCTGCCCGCTCGGGTGCCCCCCGGGCGAAGACGGATCTACTGTGTGAGACGAACAGCCAGCACGGCTGCTCCGGGCGCTCGTCCGTGATGAAGACTACCGCGTGCTAGCAAAACGGGCATACCTGCGATCGGATGGCACGCTGGATCGGCACCAGGCGTAGGCTCGCCCGCGCTGCCGACGGCCGGTCGAGCAGGGCACCGACCAGTGCGAGGAGGGCTCCGGTGGGTTCCGACAACGACCTCGTCCCGACCGACCTGTGAGCGCGGCAGCAGCGGGGGATCGGCCCGCCGGTGACACCGTGCCCCGCCGTGCATCCGTGACGAGAATGCTCGCCTGGGCCGGCCACGACGCCCTGCGACTCGAAGCGACGCGGGTCGTGCTCGGCGAGCGCAGCCTCCGGGCCACCGGTTCCGTGGTGGGCGCACCCCAGCCGGACACCGAGCCCTACTCCGCGTCCTATGCGCTGCTCACCGACGAGGCCGGCGTCTTCCAGCGGCTAACGGTGCGCACGGTCCGTGCCCGGGGCGAGCAGCACGTCATCCTGACCCGGTCGGAGGAGGGCATCTGGCTGGTCGACCACGGAGCGGGCGCGGTGCGGACCGACTTCTCGGGCGCGCTGGACGTCGATCTGGCGTTCAGCGCGCTGTTCAATGCGCTCCCGGTGCGCAGGCTGAACCTGCACCGGGCGGCGGGCGAGCACGATCTGCCGATGGTGTTCGTCGACCTGCCGAGCCTTGAGGTGTGCCAGGTCCGGCAGACCTACCGGACCGTGTCGCTGGGTGATCCCGCGGTGGTCGGCTACGCCAGTGACGAGTTCGAGGCGGAGCTCACCGTGGACACCGATGGTCTGATCCTCGACTACCCCGGGCTGGCCCGGCGGGCGTGACCTGGCCAGCGGTTCACCGCGATCCGGCCGCCGTGGCGATCGGGTTCTCGGCGATCAGCGCCGCGGCGGCCAGCGCCGGCTGCTCCCCGCCCCGCACCGCGACGATCTGGACTCCGGCGGGCAGCCCCGGCACTCCCGGTCCGGGCACCGACACCGCCGGCCAGCCGAGCAGGTTGAACGGCAACGTGAGCGACAGCAGGGCAGGGCGCACCAAGACCCGGGTGCCATCCGGGGCATCGACCTGTTCGGCGCCGATCGGGGTGGCCCGCAGCGGGGTGGTCGGCAGCAGCAGCAGGTCGACTCCTTCGGTGCGCAACCGATCGGTCAGCTCGCCGGTCAGTCTGCGGCGGGTGCGCTGGGCGTCGACGTAGTCTGATGCGGTGTACTCGGCGGCGGCCCGCAGCCGGGCGGCGGTGGTCGGCTGGTAGTCGCCGGGACGCTGCGCCAGCCACCGGGCGTGCGTGGCGTACGCCTCCGCGCCGACGATCACCGGGTAGGTGGCGGCGAGCTCATCGATGCCGGGTAGCCGCAGCTCACGCAGGCTTGCGCCGGCCGAGGCCAGCGCCGTCGCGGCCCGGTCCACCGCGGCGGCTATCTCCGGGTCGTACACGCGCCAGTACGGGTCGGTGGGTCGTCCGACCACGACACCCGCCACCGAGCCCGACGGGTCGATCCGACGGCCGATCAGTGCCCCGAACGCGTGCGCGACCGTGCCGACGTCGATGCCCAGCAGGCCGACGTGGTCGCAGGTCTCCGACAGCGGGAACACGCCGGTGAGGGGCAGCGCTCCGCACGCCGGTTTGAGTCCGACGACTCCGCACAGCGCCGCCGGGGTACGCACGGAGCAGCCGGTGTCGGTGCCCACCGCGAGCGGCACCAGCCCGGCGGCGACCGCGGCGGCCGATCCACTGGAGGAGCCCCCGGTGATCAGCTTCGAGTCGTGCGGGTTGTGACAGGGGCCCTCGGCGGCGACGTCGCCGGTGGGGCCGTAGGCGAACTCATGGGTGTGGGTCTTGGCCACCACCACCGCACCCAGCGCCCGCAACCGGGCAACCACGGCGGCATCCGCGCGGGCCGGGGCGGCCTCCGCCAGCACTGCGCTACCGCAGCGGGTGGGCAGGCCGGCGACGTCGATGAGATCCTTCACGGCCACCGCCGTCCCGCTCAGCGGACCGTCCCGCAACCCGCCGGCCTCCACCGGGACCAGCTGGACCACCGCGTTGTACCGGTCGAACGCCAGGACCCGGGAGTGAGGTGGCGTACGGCAGCTGTCCTGCTGCGCCTCGTCTGCTCGTGACCTGCGGGCTCGGCACACGCCGCTGAGCATGGCGCGCCGCGGGGCGCCGCCGCAACGCCATGCTCAGGACCTGGTGAACGACATCCGGACGGTGGTACCCGCCGGGGAGGTGACGATCCGCAGGTCGTCGCAGAAGGTCCGGGCCAGCCACAGCCCGCACCGGCCCCGGGCCGGTTCGGGTGGCCGGTAGACCGCGACCGGGTCGGCGATCCCGGGCCCGGCGTCGCTGACCTCACAGCAGAACGACGATCCCTCGGCCCAGGTCATGACGGTCGCCACCGTGCCGCCATGGTGCAGGGCGTTGGCCACGATCTCGGTGGCCGCCAGCGCCAGACATTGGCGCTGGTATTCCCCGAGTCCCGCGGCCTGGGCCTCGGCGGTCACCCGCTGCCGCATGGCACCCAGGTCGGTGTCTGCGACCGTCGTGCTGGTGTCGGCGTCGGGAGGCGCGGGGCGGTAGGAGTCATCGTCGAGGTGGGCCAGGTAGGTCCACGGCTCGACGAACCGCGGGTTGCGGCGGTCGGGCGCGAGGAGCGGATGGGTCCGGCGCAGATCATCGAGGAACGCGCCGGTATTGGCGCGGGTGTCGGCCGCGCAGAGCATGCTGACCTGCGAGGAGGTGTTCAGTAGATTGGTCGCGGCCTCGTGGCGGCACCACTGCTTGCGTTGCGCGGCCCCCCGCCAGGTGAACTCCTCGACCACCCGGCACCGCACCGCGGTGGCCAGCAGCTTGCGGACGGCCCATTCCACGGCCAGCACCCGCGCGGGCACGTTGCCGCTGCCCCAGCCATCGGAGTCGGCGAACCGCACCCGCTCACCCGCCCGGGTACCGACCACCTCGCGCATCGCCACGAGGTTGCGCGGCGAGGCCACCAGCAGGGCCGGCTCACCCACCCGCAGCCCCTCCAGCACGAACGGCGCGACACCGGCGACGAACTCCTCGTCCGATCCGTACTCCAGCAGGCGATGATCAACGCAGGCAGCCTTGGCGGTCGTCATGTCACCTGGCCCTCCTCCGCGACCGCGCCGCCCGGCCTGTCCGGGTCGGCCCGCGGCCCGGTCGACCGAATCTGTCCGCCGAAACGCTAGGGAATTCGGCCATCCGGCGGGAGACGCCACGCGGCCACCAAGGGTGACCGTTCAGGTGGACATCACAGCTCCACCCGGCAGCGAGTGCCGCGCAGGGCGACCACCCGCCCACCGGACCGGCCGATCTCACGCAGACGCTCCAGTGCTCCGGCGGCGTCCAGATCGATATCAGTGGCCGCATCCATGTCAGTGGCCGCCTCGATGTCAGTGGCCGCATCGATGTCGGCTGTCTGGTTATCCGCGCCGGGGTCACCGGTGTTACCGGTGCGGTTGCCCCGCGCCGCGTCGAAGGCCCGCCGGGCCAGGTGGCCGGCCCGGACGGTGGCCGCCAGCCCGCCGGTCGAGGCGAGCGAGCCGCGAGCCGCGCCCAGTCTGCCCAGCGCATCGTCCACCGCCGCGAGCAAGGCGCCGCGATTGCCCTCGCACATCGCCCGCACGAGGTCGGGTGGCGAGCCGGCCACCCGGGTGCCGTCGGAGAACGAACCCGCGCCCAGCGCCAGCGCCAGCGGTCCGCCGTCGGCGCCCACCGAGGCGAGCACCTCGGCCAGCAGATGCGGCAGGTGCGACACCCGGGCCACCGCGGCGTCGTGATCGTCGGCGGTCGCGGGCACCACCTGCGCCCCGCAGTCCAGCACGAGCCGGGCCACCCGGGCCCACACCGCGGGGTCGGTGCCCTCGTCGGTGCCCACCACCCAGGACGCACCCTGGAACAGCTCGGCCGATCCGGCCGTCCACCCGGAGCCGGACGTCCCGGCCATCGGGTGGCTACCGACGTAGCGGGCCAGCGGGGTGTGCCGGGCCACCTCGGTGGCCACCGGTCGCTTCACCCCCACGACATCGGTGAGCAGGCAGCGCGGGGCGCGGCGGGCCACGACGGACAGCACCTCCGGTACCGCGGGCAGCGGTACCGCCAGCACCACCAGGGCACCCGAGTCGGCGGCCGCGCACAACGCATCCTCGAGCACCGGGGTGACGTCGAATCCGGCCTGCTGCGCGGCGCCGACGTCGGCTGTGGATGTCGCGGTGCCCTGGACCTTCCATCCAGCCCGCTGCGCGGCCCGCACCAGCGACCCGCCGATCAGGCCGAGCCCGACGACACAAAGCGGACGCCCGGTCACGGCAGCAACGCCTCAAGCGCGAAACCGGCGTAGAGCGCCACCCCGTGCGCCATGGCCGATTCGTCGAAGACCACCCGGTTGGAGTGGTTGGACGGGGCGGTGTCCGGTTCACAACCCGGCGGGCAGGCTCCCAGGAAGGCCATCGCCCCCGGCACCTTGGCCAGTACGTAGGAGAAGTCCTCGGCGCCCATCATCGGGTCCGGCATCAGTTCGGCGTGGCGATCGCCCAGTATCTGGCGGGCGACGCCGATCACCTCCATTCCCACGTCGTCATCGTTGACCGTAACCGGGTAACCGTGCTCGATCTCCACCGCACAGGTGCAACCGTGCGCGGCGGCGACGTGCTCGCAGACCCGGCGCAACTCCTCGTGCACCTTGGCCCGGGTGTGCTCGGACAGTGCCCGGATCGTGCCCTCCAGTTCGGCCTGTTCCGGGATGACGTTGGAATTGGTGCCCGCGGTGATCCGGCTGACGGTGACCACCGCGGGGTCGAAGACGTTCAACGTCCGGGTGATCATGGTTTGCATCGCGCCCACCATCGCGGCGGCGGCCGGTACCGGGTCCATCGCGTTCTGCGGCGCGGACGCATGGCCGCCCCGGCCGGTGACCAGCACGCGCAGCACGTCCGACGAGCCCATGATGGCGCCCGGCCTGCTCTGCACCAGTCCGCAGTCCAGAGTGGACGTGACGTGCAGTGCCAGCGCCCGGTCCGGCATCCCGGCGATCTCCAGCAGGCCCTCGTCGAGCATGTACCGGGCCCCGTGGAAGCCCTCCTCGCCGGGCTGGAACATCAGCAGTACCCGGCCGGCCAGCTCCGCGCGACGTTCCGCGAGCAACCGCGCGGCGGAGGCGAGCATCGCGACGTGCAGGTCGTGCCCACAGGCGTGCATCGACCCGGGTAGCTCCGAGCTGAACGGCACCCCGGATCGCTCGCCGACCGGTAGCGCATCCATGTCCGCGCGCAGCAGCACGGTGGGGCCGGGCTTGCCGCCTTCGATCACCCCGACCACCGACGTCGTCGAGTGCCCGGTCTGCACCCGCACCGGCAGGTCCGCCAACGCGGCCACCACGGCCGCCTGGGTCTCGGGCAGCTGAAGGCCCAGCTCAGGATGCCGATGCACGTGGCGGCGCAGGGCGACGGTACGCGGCTGCAGGGTTCTGGCCGCAGCAGGCAGCGATGCCAGATGGGCCGCGGAGGCGCTGCTGGTCTGCCGTCGATGGCGAGGAGCGGGAGTGGTCACGGCGTCCCATCCTCGCACTCCGCCGCAAACCGCGGCGCCGGATGCGGTGACCGCGCTTCCGCGCGGTGCTGGACTGCGCATACCGTGGTGCCATGGCGGTCACCGGGTTTGCCGTCGCCGTGGTCCGTGAGGACGGGCGCTGGCGGTGTACTCCACTGGATGCTGCCGCTTTGCGGGATCTCGACGCGGCCATCACCGAACTGCGCAGGCAGCGCTCCACCGGAGCGGTCTTCGGCCTGCTCGACGTCGACGACGAGTTCTTCGTCGTCGTACGGCCGGTGCCGGGTGGGGTGTCCTTGCTGCTCTCCGACGCCGCCGCCGCGCTCGACTACGACGTCGCCGCCGACGTGCTCGACCTGCTGCGCGTCGAGGTTCCCGACGAGGACGCCGTCGACGACGACATCTGGCCGGAAGGTGACCTCGGGTTGCTCGCCGACCTGGGTTTGCCCGCCGCCGAGATGCAGGTGATCATCGACGAGGTGGATCTGTACCCGGACGAGCAGCTGGACATGATCGCCCAGCGATGCGGATTCCAGTCGCAACTCGCGGCGCTACTGGAGAAGCAGCCGGGATGAGGCCGGCACCCGATGCCGACACGGCGCTGATCCGGCGCGCTCTGCAGGTCGCCCGTGGCGCGAACACGACCGGAGACGTCCCCATCGGTGCGGTCCTAGTGGACGCCGCGGGGGTCGAACTGGCCGCCGCCTGCAACGCTCGCGAGGCCACCGGGGACCCCACCGCGCATGCCGAGCTGCTGGCGTTGCGGGCCGGCGCCGCGCGACTGGCGACTGGCGGCCCGGGTGCTGACGGCCGGGGTGGGGACGGCCGGGGCGCGGGCTGGCGGCTGACCGGCTGCACCCTGGCGGTCACCGTGGAGCCGTGCACGATGTGCGCCGGTGCGGTCGTGGCGGCCCGGATCAGCCGTCTGGTGTTCGGCGCCTGGGAGCCCAAGACCGGTGCCGTCGGCTCACTCTGGGACGTGGTGCGCGACCGCCGGCTCACCCACCGTCCCGACGTGACCGGTGGAGTACTGGCCACCGAGTGCGCCACCCTGCTCACCGACTTCTTCGACGCCCTACGCACCTAACTCACCGTCCCCCGGCGTGTCCGCCTCCCCTGCCCGGTGTGTCCGCTCTCTGTGCACGGTGTGTCCGCTCTCTGTGCGCCTGTCTCTGTGCACCTGTCTCTGTGCGCCTGTCGCCCGGGCCGAAGGGCCGACCTCGCCGTCCGGTAACCTTGTCGGCGGTAGCGTGTCCGAGCGGCCTAAGGAGCGCGCCTCGAAAGCGCGTGAGGGTTCACGCCCTCCGTGGGTTCAAATCCCACCGCTACCGCCACTGAGCAAGTACAACGCCGGTCACTTTATTAGTGAGGTGACCGGCGTTCTTGCTGCTGGTTGCATGTGCGGTGGCATTTCGCGTGCCACACAGCTGGCACAGGGTCCACGGTGCGATCGTACTTGCTGCCAGCTCCGGCGGGAGGCATACGGACTGACGCTTGCCGTCATGGGTAGATCAACGTTGCAAGCCCGGCTTCGATGGCCGGCCGAAGTACCGGTATCCGAGTGTGACCCGGCCGATGCTGATTTCCGCGTAGACATTGGCGGGGGCGGCACGCCCTTCAGCCGTGGGCCATGCCTCCTCCAGGGACCGGTGTGGAAAGTCTGCCCATTCGCGCTGACGAGAGTTCTCGTCACGCTAAAATTCCCGCCCCTGGGGCTTGGCCAGGCGGAAGGCTGCCGTGCGGCTATCTCAGTCACCCACCAGCCATGATGTGAGGTCAGTCGGCCCAGCAGGTGGCGGAACTACACGTTGAGAATCCTTAGGCTGGATATCGCCTCGAAGTGCCTGACGTTGTTCGTAAGCAACTGCGCGCCGTACCGGATTGCAGTTGCGCAAATCCACAGGTCATTCGCATGTTCGTTCTGACCGAGCGGGTACCCTTGACGACGTGCTTGAGTTTTGAGCTTCCCCACAGCTTAGCGATCTCCGAATCCCAGAAAACCACGAGGTATGGTCGGACAGCGGCTTCGAGTTGACGCAAGCGCGGGCCGCCCCAGTTCGCACTGTAGGCGTATACTCACCGCGCCGACTGAATAATTCGAAGGAATTCGGCGACGTCATCGATGCTGTCCTGGCGGGGGCGTTGTAACTCCGATACTGCAGAAACCCTCGCGAAATCCTACAAAGTCCAGCCCGCACCGCCTCTGCGATCTCACGCGGCAGACGTCCAGCGCGGCGGCGTCCAGTAAGGATGGAGAACCCGACACGCTCCAACGTTGCCTGCGACCCGGAGGCT
>DASXOV010000027.1:0-7224 GCA_036494005.1 Pseudonocardiaceae bacterium
CCGCTGGTGCGGCTCGCCCTCGATGTTGAGCAGCATGCTGTGCATCCACTCCGCGAACGGGCCGGCGGTGACACCACGGGCGGTCAGCACGCCCGCGCTCCCGTGCCGGAGCCGGCGGTCGCGCAGCAGCGCCACGCATTCCTGATACCGCAGTACCGCGAGCCCGATCGGGGTCCGGGCCCACCAATTGGTGTCGGCGGCCGCGCGCACCTCGGGAGAATCGACCCGGAACGCCGGGTCCAGAATGTCGAAGAAGGCGGTCTCGGCAGACGACGTGGTGGTCACGGTTCCCCCTTGGTACGAGCGGTCATCCTCCCACCATTGTGACCCGGCGTCCGCCATCAGTCTGTCGAAATACGTGAATGCGGCGCCTCCCGCCAGGCGGCGCCTGGCCGACCGAGGAGGATGCTCGTGACCGAGGCCCATCGTGCCCGGGTCTGTACGTTCCTACCTGCGACGGCGCCGTTCGACTTCGACGCCGCGGTCGGCGCTACCTCTCACGGGCTGGGGGTCGGACGGGCGTGAGTATCCGCTACATCGGGTCGAAGGCGCGGGTGGCTGAGCGCATCGCCGACATCGTCGGGCCACCCGTGCCGGGGTGCACCTTCGTCGACGGGATGGTCGGCTCGGGCAGCGTCGCGCGGGCCGTGGCCGAGCGGGGCTGGAACCTGCGGATCAACGATCATCTGCTCAGCAGCGTCACGGTGGCCGCGGCCCGGGTCACCGCGGCACATCAGGTGCCGTTCAGCATCTGGGGTGGCTATGACCCGGCGATCATCGCGTTGAACGCGGCGCCACCCCGATCCGGCGTGATCCATCGGGAGTACAGCCCGGCGTCGGCAGCCACGGTGGGGCACGAGCGCCGATATTTCACCGAGGACAACGCGATGCGCATCGACGGAATCAGGGCCGAAATAGCCCGCTGGGCCGGCCACGGGTTGCTCGCCCGCGCCGAGGAACGGCTGCTTCTCGCCGATCTGTTGCGGGCCACCAATGCCGTCGCCAATACGGCGGGAACGTACGGATGTTATCTGCGGCACTGGTCCCCGGTCGCGATGCGGACCCTGACCCTGAGTCCGCGCCCGCTGCTGACCGAGGCGGTGGAGGTCCAAACCACGACGATGGATGTCCTGGACATTCCGGTCGCAGGCACGGACATCGCCTATTACGACCCGCCCTACACGAAACGTCAGTACGCGGCGTACTACCACGTGCTGGAAACCATCTCCTACGGGGACGAGCCGAGCGTGGGCGGGGTGACCGGCCTGCGGCCGTGGACGCACCTGGCCTCGAAATTCTGCTATCAGCGCCACGCGCTGGACACGATCCGCCGGTTGATCGAGTCCTGCCCGGCCCGTCGAATACTGCTGTCCTACAGCGACGACGGTCACGTGCGGCGCGACACCCTGATCGACGCGGTCGGCGCGCTCGGTACGCTGACCGTGCACGAACTCGGCCACATCGGGCGATACCGGCCCAACGTGTCGGCCCGCGCCGCTGCGCCCACTGTGGCCGAACTCCTCCTCGACCTGCACAGATCGCCGCTGCCCGACACCCACGCCCGGATCGGGGCGCGCGGGTGACTGCGGTGCGCGCCCGCCAGCAGGTTCAGCTCACCCCGGCCGCCACGCTGCTCCGTCAGGTCGTGCGCGACACCGACGACGATCCGGCAGCCGCCCGGGACGTCCTGGAGGCCGCGGCCGGTCAGATCGGTGGCTTCGATCTCGACGGGTACCGGCAGGTGCTCGGTATCGAAGCCCGGCTGGACGCCGGCCTGGCCGTCGCCTGGGCGGGCAAGCTGCTCGACCTCATCGCGGCCAGCGGCGTGCCCACCCGGATGGCGCTGGCCACCCTGGCTCAGCCCGTGGTGACCGATACCCGCAGACGGGTCACCGGTGCCTACTACACCGATTTCCGGCTGGCCCGCTACCTCGCCCGCCGGACCGCGCAGCTCGCCGCGGCCCCGCTCACCCCGGCCGGCACGGTGCTCGACACCGCGGCCGGGACCGGGGTGCTGCTGGTCGCGATGGCCGAGCAGATCGGGGGCCCCGATGCGGGAGCGCTGCGTGACCTGGTGGGGCACGGTCTGAGCGGGGTCGATCTCGACCCGGAGAGTCGCCGGGGAACGGTGGCCGCGCTGGCGTCGCTCACCGGCGACCTGGCCGCCATCGCCGCCATGGCCCAGCGGATCCGGACCGCCGACAGCCTGCTGGCCGAGCCGGGGTGGTGGCGCGGCTTCAGCGACGACGGCCGGTTCGATGCGGTGATCGGGAACCCGCCCTGGGAACGGCTCCGGGTGACCCGCCACGAGACCTTGCTGGCCGGGGGTGCGCAGCGGCACTACGGGGCCGACTACGAGCCCGGCCCGCGGCCCGGACACCCGGCGTCCGGGGCCGATGGGCGCAGCGGTGCGGCCGAACGCCTGCGCAGCTACGTCGGCGCCCTCACGAGCAGGTACCCGCTGCTCGGTGCCGGGGAGATCGATCTGTGCCACACCTTCCTGGCGCTCGGCTGGTCCTTGGCCGGACCTGGCGGCAGCCTCGGCATGCTCGTTCCGGCCGGGCTGATCCGCGCCCAGGGGACTCGCCCGCTGCGGGCCCACCTGTTCACGAACGCCGCCGAGGTCGACATGACCGTGTTCCACAACCGGAGCCGGTTCTTCGACATCGACACCCGGTTCAAGTTCCTCGCGGTCTGCGCCCAGGTAGCTCCCGGCCGGAAGGCGACGATCCGGCTCCGGTACAGCCAAGCCGCCGACGGCGGCAGCGGTGACGGCGGCGGGCCGGAGCCGAGGCCGGTGCGGATCACGTTCGGTGCGCTCGCAACGGCTCGCCGTGATCTGACCGTGCCCGAGGTCTCCGACGAGCGCGAATGGCGCATCTTCCGGCACATGACGGTGCGCGGGAGCTTCCCGCGGGATCCGGATGGTCCCTGGGGGATGCGGATCACCCGCGAGGCCGACATGACCCGGGCTCGGCCGCTGTTCCGCCGAACGGCGTCGGCCGGGCACGTTCCGGTGGTCGAAGGCAGGATGGTGCACCAGTACCGCAGCCGGGCCAAGACCTACCTGTCGGGCACTGGCCGCACCGCGGTCTGGGCGCCGCTGGCGCTCGGCGACGCCGATCGCGCGCTCCCGCAGTTCTTCGTCGACCCGGCCCGGCTGTCCGACTCCGCGCGGCAGCGGATCGCGCTGCCCCGCGTCGGCTTCTGCGATATCGTCGGCCAGACGAACGAGCGAACGCTGCAGGCCGCGCTGATCCAGCCCGGCCGGGTCTGCGGCAACAAGGTGCCGACAATCGAGTTCCTCGCCGCAGACGCAGCCGAGCGCAGGGCGCGGGAGATGCTTTTCCTGGCGGCGGCGAACAGTCTGGTCGTCGACTGGTTCGTCCGCCGGGTCGTCACGACCAGCCTGAACTTCTTCATCCTGCTCGACCTGCCGTTGCCCGCCCTCGACCCGAACGCTCCGGCCGGCCGGAGGCTGGTTGAGCTGGCGGAACGGCTGGTCGCCGGGGAGGGCGCACCGGGCCTCAGCGCCCGGCAGGTCGCCGAGGACCGCGCCGAGATCGACATGCTGATCTGTGCGGCCTACGGCATCGACCCTGCCGACCTGCCGGTGATCCTGGCCGACTTTCCGCTGCTCGATCGGCACCAGCCCGCGTTGCCCGGGGAGCGGCGCTCGACCATCACCTCCGATCTGCTGGCGGGCCGGTGCGGCGACGGGGGGGCACACCAGCGGTACCAGGCCGCGGCGAGCGGGGGTGCGCTCGCCTACGTCCCCGCGGAGTTCGCCCGGTTCGGGACGGCGACCGATCGCGGTGCCGGTGGCTGCTGCGGCTAGCCACCCAGCGGCCAGCCGGCGGTGGACTCGTACCGGGCCGAACCGTCCGGACCGGCGCCGAGCCGGCTGCGGACCAGTTCCAGCCGGGTGGCGACCCACGGCTGGCCCTGGTAGCCGGTGAGCTGCTGGACCAGCGGGCGCAGGTCGGCCGGGCCCGCGGTCCGGGCCAGCGTCAGGTGCGGACGGTATCGCCGCTGCTCGACCGGCAGTCCGCTGCGCCGGACCGCGGCCTGAACCGAGTCGGCCAGCCTCACGAGCCCGTGACGATCGCCGTGCACCCTGCTCCACAGCACCCGCTGCCCGAAGCGGCCGCCCCCGCGGAGGGACAGGGACAGCGGCGGGTGCCGGGCCGCCGCCCGGCTGAGCCTCCCGGTCAGCTCGGCCAGCACGCCCTCGCCCACCTCACCGAGGAACGCCAGGGTCAGATGCCACTGCTGTGGGCGGGTCCACCGCAGCTCCGGCGCCAGTTCCCGCAGCGGCGCGGTGCTCACCTGCAGCTCTTCAACGATCTCCTCGGGCGGCGTCAAGGCCACGAACAGCCGCATCGGGCCATCCTCGCACCGCGCGGCACCCGGACGCTCGGCCGCCGGCCGGGCACACTCCCCGCCCCTCTGTACCCGGCCGGCGGTCCCCCGCGCAGCCCCGAATCAGCCGCACGAACGACCGGGGCCGGTCTCTACGCTTGGTTCGCGGACAGACCGGGATATTACGGGCACGGAGCGTGGGAAGATACCGCTTGTCAAGCTTTCCTGACGGACGACCTTTCCTGACGGACGGCGATCGCCGGGCCGAGTCAGGGCGCGCGATCAGGCGGTGACCGGTTCGGGGACCCGTTCAGAGGTCACGTACTCCTCCGGCCTGAAACGGCGGGTGGCCTGCCGGAAGCGCCAGGTGAACGTCGGCCACAGGGTGGTGTTGCGGCCCTGCTCGTCCAGGTACCAGCTGGCACAGCCACCGGCGTTCCAGACCGTTCGGCTCATCCGGGCCTGGATCGCCTCGTTGTACGCCTTCTGTTCCCCGGGCCGGACCTCCACCGCGCCGGCACCACTGCGACGCAGATAGCGCAGCGCGTCCAGCGCGTAGTCCAGCTGGCACTCGATCATGTAGATCATCGAGGTGTGTCCGAGCCCGGTGTTCGGTCCGACCAGCATGAATAGGTTGGGGAACCCGGCGACGGTCGTGCCCCGGTGCGCCTGTGCCCCGTCGGACCAGACGTCGGCCAGACTGTGCCCGTCGCGACCGCGCAGTCGCGCGGCGACCGGCATGTCGGTGACGTGGAAACCGGTGCCGAAGATGATGGCATCCACCTCCCTGCGGGTGCCGTCCGCCGCGCGCACCGAGTCCGGGCCGACTTCGGCGACCCCCGAAGCCACCACGTCCACATTGGATTTCGTCAGTGCTGGGAAGTAGTCGTCGGACAGCAGGATGCGCTTGCATCCGATGGTGTAGCGCGGCGTGAGGGTCTCCCGTAGGGCGGGGTCGGGGATCTGGCGACGCAGGTGCCTGCGGGCCATCGACTCGGCGATCTTGAGCAGCCTCGGATGTTTCGCGAAACCCGGCACGGTCAGCTCCCGCGACCAGTAGATCCCCGCACGCACCAGCCGCTGCAGGGCGGGCGCCGCCCGATACACCCTGTGCTCCACGGCCCTGTTGTTCCGATCGCCGCGCGGCAGGATCCACGGCGGAGTGCGCTGGAAGATCGTCAGCGCGGCGACCTGCGGCTGGATCTGCGGGACGAACTGGATCGCCGAGGCACCGGAGCCGACCACCGCCACCCGCCGGTCCCGCAGGTCGTACTCGTGGTTCCACTGTGCGGAGTGGAACACCGTGCCCTGAAAGGAATCGAGTCCTGGAATATCCGGAATGGACGGACTCGACAGCGCTCCGGTGCCGGTGATCAGGACGTCGCAGGTCAGTTCACCGTGATTGGTGCGCACTCGCCAGCGTCGCTGAGCGTGATCCCAGGCGGCGTCGAGCATGTCATGGTTGAACCGGATGTGCGGTTGCACGCCGTAGTGCTCGGAGCAGTACCGCAGGTACTCCCAGATCTCCCGCTGGCTGGAGAAGCTGCGGCTCCAGAAAGGATTGAGCTCGAAGGAGAACGAGTACAGGTGCGAGGGCACGTCGCAGGCGCAACCGGGATAACTGTTGTCCCGCCAGGTGCCGCCGAGGTCTCCGGCCCTTTCCAGCACCACGAAGTCGGTCATGCCGTGGCGGCGCAGGCGGATGGCCATTCCCAGCCCGGCGAAACCGGTACCGACGACGATGACGTGGTGGTGCGTCCGCTCGCTCATGGGCACTCCCGGTCCAGAGGGTGTTACCTCCGGTAACCCTACCGTTGAGTAGATTCACTGTCCAGCCGGTGATCGACGGGCGCGCGGACTCCCGGTGGCGGTGCCTCCGGCCTCTCACGCCTTTGGCGGTATCGCTTAACGCACCCGCCGACCAGTCACCGCGCCGGGGCAGCCGTCGGACGCGGCACGCGTATCGCTTCCTGCCGTTGCAACGTTGCGTCCTGGTAGGCCTTTCATTGCCCGCCGCGGGTCCAGCCGCTGCGGGCGAATATCCCTAGCGACGATGGGAGATCGTGCCCCGTGGCATATGAATCGCTCGCGCAGGACTACCGAGCTTCGGTGGGTCGCCACATTTCCGCTGCCGAGGCCGAGGTCCTTTGCGCACCGGAGCACCTGGCCGCCGCCGCTGTGGCTGCGCTGGGTTGGGACGGAGTTGTGCTGCCCCCCGCCGCACTGCTGGGCCGCCGCGTTGTGGTCGTCGCGGAGCTTCTGGAAGAAATACACGAGCAACGGGTCGTTTCCGGATGGGGTCCGGTGACCGACCGCATGTCGGTGTCCACCTGGGACTGGCCGGAGATGCGGCAGTCCGTGCCGCCCCCCGCCGTGCGGTTGCGTGGCGTACTGGCACCTGCCCGGCACTGGCGCACCGGCTTGGCGGGTGCGGTGCCGTTCGGTGGCCTGTGCGCCACCGCCCTGCTACTGCCCGCGCACATCGCCCGAGACGGCGAGTGCCTCGCCCATGCCGCCCACCACGGACCCACGGTGGTCGCGGCGGCGGGACCCGGTGACATCGATCCCGACGCCGTCGACGTGGTGGCGCCGGGCCGCTTCGGCCCCTCCGCCGCCACCCCGCCGGACGTCGTCCACCGGTGGGTGCACGAAGTGGTCTACGACCGGATGCTGCGGCACCGCTGACCTCACGCCCTCCCCGGTACGCGGGTGCCGGGGAGGCTGGATGCGGCGGTCACCGAACGTCGCGCACATCAGGCACGTGACAGTCATCGGGCCGCTACGTTCGGTTATTTGATCGGTGTGATCACGCAGTAGGTTGATCCCTCGGAGCTCGACACTTCGGAGGTCGACACTTCGGAG
>DASXOV010000028.1:0-11153 GCA_036494005.1 Pseudonocardiaceae bacterium
GCTGGAGTGGGCCCGCGCGATCAACGGCAAATCGCCCACCGCCCAGCGGATGCTGAAATACGCCTTCAACCTGATCGACGACGGACTGGTGGGCCAGCAACTGTTCGCCGGGGAGGCCACCCGGCTGGCCTACCTGACCGACGAGGCCGTCGAGGGCCGGGACTCGTTCCTGGAGAAACGGCCACCGGATTGGTCAGCCTTCCCCTGGTACTACTGACCGCTCCGGTTCACCCGATTCAGCTGCCTGCGCTGACCGCAACCCAGCTGTTCCGTCGTTCTCTTCTGCCGCCGATGCAAGGCGGCCCCACGTACCCCGCTCCCCCCGACGCGACGGGCCACTGGGCGCCGGGAAGTACAGGCGGGGATCCGGGCCACGGATCCGCGGATGAAAATCGACCGGGGCTTGCGGATGCACATGCAGATGCCCTTAGAGTTGCTGTGATTAATCGCGACGAGCCAGCGGGAGGCTCCGGTGACTGAGCGCCTAGTCCTCGACGCACCACACGGCACGGTGGCCGGCTACGGACAAGGATGCCGCTGCGCGTGGTGCCGCCCGGCCGGGGAACACATCGCCGCTGACGGCTCTCGCCTCGGCGGATCACCACAACCCCGCGCACAGTTCCGCTGGACCTCGTAAGGCATTCCATCCTGGCTGGTACACATGGACGCGCATCACGGCAGATCCCAGTGCACCCCGGACGTCTCATAGAGCCAGGTGGGGACTCGACCACCCGTAGACGGTCGGACAGCGCCGAACTCAACCGGACCGACGCAGATCGGCCCCTGATCTCATAGGTGCGGGTCAGGGGCCGATCTGGGTGGTGTGGCGGGTCAGGGTTCGAACCTTGGAAGGCGATGCCGACGGATTTCAGTCCGTACCCATCGCATCGGGCGAATCATCGGACATCCGGGATCGAATGGCAGTGAGTCCGGCGGCAAGGCGTTCTGCGTCCTCCGGTGTGAAACCACAGGCCGTCACCTCGCCCTCGTTTTCCGGCGGCGGGAGGTGGAGCACTGCCGTCCCGCTCTGCTCGTCATAGCGCAAGGTGGCGTAGCGCCCGTCGATCGTGGGGATCTGGTAGTCATCCATGTCGCGCAGCCTCTCGCGACCGGGTGAGCCGGTCATGTCGGGGGCAGGAAGCCGCCGGTCAGAAGGTTTGACGGCGGTGACCGTCCGCCTTTCGGGAGCCGACTGGCGATTCGGGACCGTCCCCACCGCGGCGTTCGGAGCCGAATCGCGGTTTGCGGCGCCGCGAGCTGCCCGGACGCGGCGAGTGCGCGAATCGGACCGGTCGCGGAGGTCGGCGATGATGGGCCGGAGCCACCTGGTGTCCGGGTGGTGCACCGGTGTCCTGATCGGGTCGGTGCTGCCTCCGCACCCGGCCGCGATGATCGGGTTCGGCGGCGTCGGGGGCGGGCGCGGCTGCGCTGCGCTCAACGACCTCGACCACGACGACTCCTGCGCCACCCGGGTACTCGGACCGGCACCCGGCTGCTGGCCGAACTGGTGCAGGCCTACGCGGCGGTGGCCTGGCTGGGCGGCGGGGACGGCGAGCTCGCTGCGCGCTGGGCCGGGCCGTTCGCGGTCGCAGCGTTGATCGGGTTCTGTCTGCTGGTGGCCGCCGTGCTGGTGACACCGGGCGGGTGGCCGCTGGTGTGGCTGGTGCTGGCGGAGACGATCGCCACAGTCGGCGCACTGACGCCCTCCGACGTGCCGGTCCGACGGTGACGGTTCTCACTCGTGCTTTCGGCTGACCGGCTCCCCGTACGGAGTATCAGAGTCGGCATTTCCCTGCTCTAATCGAACATAAAGTGGCGGACCCGAGAGTACAAAGGGGTTACGGGTCACCAGGGGCTCTGTGGCCGCAAGCTTCGGCACCCGCAACCGGGCGGAATATCCGCGGTCGTGCGCACTCGTCCGAATCAGCGTCGGGGCTGACACTCATCACAGAGCAGCCACTAATCACAGAGCAGCGCAGCAGGTTGATGAGGTGATACAGATGGAGGGTTCGACCGGCCTCACCGAGTGCGCCCAGTGCGGGCGCCGGATGAAGGGCTCCTCGCCGTCGGGCGACTGGTGCTCGGAAACGTGCATGCGGCGGTGGCTTCGGTCCCGCACCCGCCACCCGGATGCCGTGCTCGGCGCGGCGGTCAAGGCGGCGGAAGACCGGATGGCCCGCAGGTACACGTACCTCACCGCGACGACGGGCAGTTGGCCGGAGGCCTGGCGAAGCTACTCCGCGTAGGCCGTCCTCGGACCGGTAGTGTCGGCGATCACCAGGGACTATCGGAAAGGGCAGGTCAGGTGGCTTCCCTCGATGCTGGTGTGGTGTACGGCCCGGGAACGGTCATCGCGCGATGCGAGTGATCCGCTGTGACGGGTCGCCCGCCGCAGTGCGGGAACTGACCGCCGCCGTCCGTGCCGTGCTCGACGGTGGCGAAGCGCTGGCTCCGGTCGGTCCCGGCCAGGCGCCGCCACCCCGGGACCCGGGGCCGGGACAGGTCGTGGTGACCACCTCGGGCTCCACCGCGCAACCCAAGCGGGTCCAGCTGAGCGCCGACGCGCTGCGCGCATCCGCCGCGGCGGCCCACGCCCGGCTCGGTGGACCCGGGCAATGGCTGCTGGCACTGCCCGCGCAGCATGTCGCCGGGTTGCAGGTGCTGGTCCGGGCGGCGCTGGCGAGCACCCGGACTGTCGTGCTCGACCTGTGTGGTGGGTTCGATCCGGCCGGGTTCGGCGCCGCCGCACGGCGGCTGACCGGCGGCGGGAAGCGCTACACGGCGCTGGTGCCCACCCAGCTGGCCAGGCTGCTCGACAGCGACCTCAACACCGACATCGGCGCGCTCACCGGGTTCGACGGCGTGCTGCTGGGTGGCGCGGCTGCACCGAACGGGCTGGTGCGGCGGGCCAGAGCGGCCGGCGTACCCGTGGTGACCACCTACGGCATGACCGAGACCTCGGGCGGCTGCGTCTACGACGGGTGGCCGCTGGACGGAGCAGAGGTCCGGCTGGACACCACGGGATCGGCCGGCGCGGGGCGGATCGAACTGGCGGGTCCGATGCTGGCCACCGGCTACCTGGATGCTCCTGCCGAGGACTGCGCAGCCTTTCGCAATGGCTGGTTCCTGACCTCCGATCTGGGACGACTGGACGAGCAGGGCCGGCTCCAGGTACTCGGCCGGGCCGACGACGTGATCGTCACCGGAGGGGTCAAGGTCTCCCCTGCTGATGTGGAGGCAGTGCTCACCGGCCTGCCCGGGGTGGGCGACGTCTGCGTGGTGGGCCTGCCCGACCCGGAGTGGGGCGAGCAGGTGGCAGCCGTCGTGGTACCCGCCGATCCGGCGCGTCCCCCGGACCCGGACGGGCTGCGCGCCGCCGCGCGGGGTCTGCTGGACGGTGCCCGCACCCCCAAGACGATCGTCCTGCTCGACGCGTTGCCGTTGCGTGGCGTCGGCAAGCTCGACCGCAGCGCGGTCCGCGCCCTGTTGACCCAGCGCCCTGTTGACCCAGCGCCCTGGTGACCCAGCGCCCTCTCGGTTGACACGGTGATAACACCTCAGGACCGTAGGGTTGCCCCGTGGCGAGCCTGACGCAGTGGGTAGCGGGAGCCCGGCCGCGCACGTTGCCGAACGCGATCGCGCCGGTGCTGGCCGGTTGCGGTGCGGCGGCGGCGCTCGGCGCGCTGCACTGGCCGCGCGTGTTGCTGGCGCTCACCGTGGCACTGGCCCTGGTGATCGGGGTCAACTACGCCAACGACTATTCCGACGGGATCCGCGGCACCGACGCCGACCGGGTGGGCCCGATGCGGCTGGTGGGGTCGGGGGTGGCCGCGCCGACGGCGGTGCGCACCGCCGCGGTGGTGTGCTTCACCACCGCGGCCGTGGCCGGATTCGTGCTGGTCGCGCTGGCTGGGCAGTGGTGGCTGCTGGCACTCGGGGCAGCAGCCATCGCCGCGGCGTGGTTCTACACCGGCGGGCGAAGACCGTACGGGTATGCCGGGATGGGCGAGCTGGCGGTCTTCCTGTTCTTCGGGCCGGTCGCGGTGCTGGGCACCCAGTACGTCCTCAGTGGCTGGATCAGCCCCGGCGGCGTCCTCGCGGCCGTGGCGGTGGGCGCCCTGTCGGCCGCCGTGCTGGTGGCCAACAACCTGCGTGACATCCCCACCGACGCCGCGGTGGGCAAGCTCACCCTGCCGGTCCGGCTGGGTGAGCGGCGGACCCGTACGTTGTACATCGCGCTGGTGGTCGTCCCGTTCGTGGTGACGCTCGTTCTCGCCGCCGCCCGTCCCGCCACCCTGCTGGCGTTGCTGGCACTGATCGTGGTGACGCGGCCAGCGCGGCGGGTCCGGTCGGGGGCGCGAGGTCCGGCGCTCATCCCCGTGCTGCGCGACACCGCGTTGACGATGCTGCTGTGGGCCGTCGCGACAGCTGCCGGGCTGGCGCTGTGACCTGCGGTTGCGCGGCTAACCAGGGGTGTGTTCGCCTCGGAGCTGGTCGCGCAGCCGGTCTCGCTCGGCGGCCCGGCGCGCTCGCACCGCTGTCATGCCTTCCGCAACGCGCAACCGCAGCGAGCGCAGCAGCACCATGGACAGCGGCAGCGCGACCACCAGCGCGAGCAGGACCGCGACTAGCAACGGGACCTTGACCAGCACCAACGGCACCGTCAGCACAGCCACCAGGGCCAGCCGGGCCAGGCTGTACAGCACGAGGTCACGAGTGAGCCCAGAGCCGATCGGCGTGGTCTGTGACACGCCACCCAGGGTACCGCCGCCGCCCACGCACCCGGCAGGCGGCGGGCGGCGCACCCGGCTGGACGCGGTGTACCCCCGGCTGCCCACCCCTGGTCATGTTTCGCCCGGTTCATCCCATTACCGACGCTTTACCTACTCAGAACCGTTCGAGTACCTGGCGCGTCATCTGTCACGATGCTCCGAAAGGTCCCAACTGCGCTGTCGATGAGCTGCGGAGGCCCGTCATGTCCATGCCCCAGCCCGCGGAACGTCTGCTCACCCCAGGTGAGGTGGCTGCACTGTTCCGGGTCGACCCCAAGACCGTCACCCGATGGGCGTCGGCGGGGAGGATCGGCTCGATCAGGACGCCGGGCGGACATCGGCGGTTCCGGGAGACCGAGGTGCGCGCCCTGCTGGCCTCGCTCACGACGCCCGCACCCCAGGCGGGTTGAACCCACCCACGCGCACGGCTCGCACGACAGCTGCTCAGACGACAGCCGCTCGTATGACAGCTGGAGCCGACTCGTCCGCTCCTCGCGGCGATACTACCCTCGGCGGTGACCCGGAGGAGGCAACCACCGTGCAGTACTTACTGGCAGCCATCGGGGCAGCGGCGGTCACCGCGCTACTGTGGAAGGCCTTCGGACCGCAACATCCGGACGGCGGACGCCCAGTACTCGCTCCCGACGACGATCCGGAATTCTTGCGTCGGCTGGGCCGTCAGCGGCAGGAACCGGACGAGGAGAGCTGAATCCCTGAAGCCCACAGCCCTGGACCGCGGTTAGGAGTGTGACCTGGTGACCGCGTTCGGGAAGTCGTCGGCCACCGTTGCTGCCAGCTCCAGGGCGGCCAGCCGGGCGCGCTGACCCAACTGGTCGAGATCGATCTCGCCGCCCTCCTCGAGGTGCTCGTCGAAGGGCATTCGGCACACCGAGCGGCAGCGCGCGGCGAAATGCATGGCGACGCGGTCCAGATCCACCTTGCCCGACATCGGCCGTACCGAATTGATCACTGCGACGGATCGGCTGACCAATTCGCGGTAGCCGTGCGCATCCAGCCAGTCCAGTGTGGCCGATGCCGAGCGCGCACCATCGATCGAACCGGACGAGACGATGACCAGTGAGCCGGCCGTGTCCAGCACACCCTTCATCGCCGAGTGCATCAGCCCGGTCCCGCAGTCGGTGAGCAGGATGTTGTAGAAGTGTTCGAGCAGCGTGACCGTGCGGCGGTAGTCCTCCTCGCTGAACGCCTCGGACACCGCCGGGTCCTGCTCACTGGCCAGGATCTCCAGCCGGCTGGGGCCCTGCGAGGTATAGGCCCGGATGTCGGAGTAGCGGCGGATCCGCTGCGCGTCCCGCAGCAGGTGGCGGACCGTGGCGGTGGTCTCCAGCGGGATTTTCTGGGACAGCGTGCCGCGATCGGGGTTGGCATCAACGGCTATCACCCGATCACCCCGCAACGAGGCGAATGTCGATCCCAGCGTCGTCGTGATCGTCGTCTTGCCGACGCCGCCCTTGAGGCTCAGCATCGCGATCTTGTAGCAACCGTGCAGCGGCTGGTTGATCCGCGCGATCAATTCCCTTCGCTGCACATCGGCCGGGCCCTCACCGATGTTGACGGTGCGCCCGGACGCCACGAAGAGGGCTCGCCGCCAGCCGGACTGCGGGGGACGCTTGTCCTGCCGGAGCAACTGGGCGGAGGAGAGGTCGTGCGCGGATGGTGGCTGCGGTGGCTGCGGTGGCTGCTCTCCGGTCTGGGCCCGTGGCTCGTGGTGCCCCCCGGAGTGGGAGTCCCCCGTGTCCGGCCGATTCGGTCCCGACAACGACGGGTTGCCCGGCTGCTGGTGCGGTGGCACCGGCTGGCCGACGGAATACGGGCCCGATGGGCCTCGGGACCACGTGTCACCCACCGCTGTCCGCCACTGGCCGTCCTGGTGCGCCGCGCGCTCGTCTTGGCGTCCAGTCACGCTGCTATCCCTTCCGACATCCGACCCCCACCACGTTCGCCCCCCCGCAGTCCGCTCAACGCCACTCACGTGCCGGATAGTCCTCAAATCCCAGCGTAAGAGTGGAATCCGGCGATCACTATGTTGACGAAGAACAAATTGAACAGCATCACAGCGAGCCCCCCGACATTGATCCACGCCGCGCCCGAACCCCGCCACCCCGCCGTCGCTCTGGCGTGCAGGTAGCCGGCGTAGACCACCCAGGCGATCAGGGCGCAGGTCTCCTTCGGGTCCCAGCCCCAGTAACGCCCCCATGCGGCCTCCGCCCAGATCGCGCCGGTCATGATCCCGAAGGTCCAGATCGGGAAGGCCACCACCGCGGTGCGGTAGGCCAGCCGGTCCAGTACCGGGCTCGCGGGCAGCGCGGCGGTGAATCGTGAGGTCACGTCACCGGCCCGCTCCCGGACCAGGTAGAGCACGCTGGCCACCCCGGAGACGAGCAGAATGCCCGTCGCGGTGGCGGCAGCGGAGACATGGATCGCGATCCAGTACGAATTCAGCGCCGGGACCAGCGGGGCGGCCTTGGCGTAGAGCACGGTGCCCCCGAGGCCCATCAGCACCACCACAGGCAGCAGCAGGAAGACACCCAGCCTGCGCAGCCGAGGTGCACCGGTCCGCTGCCGGTACAGCACGATCAGCCAGACCGACACCGCGACGAAGCAGATCGCCGAGGTGAACTCGTACATGTTGCCCCAGGGCACCCGCCCGATGGCGGCTCCGCGCAGCACGAGTGAACCGACATGCACCAACGCGGCGAGTCCCAGGAGGGCCACGGCCGACCGGCCGATCCGTTCGGACCTGCCTCGGCGCTGCGGCAGCTGGTCCGGCGACACAACCTCCGGCGGGGCCACCGTTGCGACACCGCCGCGGGCACCCCCGGAAACGCCGACCCGCTGGACCACAGCGGCGGGCGCCCCCGCAGCCGCGTACTCGACGGCCTGCAACGCCAATACCAGCAGGTACAGCACCAGTGCGGTGCCGTACGCAAGGTCACCGAAGGACGCCAAGGTCGGATCGACCGGCATCGCTCACCGCCCCTTCCTCGCTGCCCCCGCTGCCCCCGCGGGCACCGGGGGGCCGGGAAGAGCCCGGCCGTAGCAGGTCAGCGGAGATCCGGTCGAACTCCTCGCCGTACCCGGCGGCCTCCGTGCGGGCCAGCCCGCCCAACTCGGCCACCGTACCGTCCGGTCCACCGGGGGTGACGCGCACCCAGAACCGCCGACGCTTCACCGACAGTGACAGCCCCAGCCCGCCGAGGACCAGCAGCGCGAAGCACAGCACCCATGCCTCCGCCGGGTCGTAGGAGACCTGCAGCGAGACGAATCGGGTCACCCCGTCGAAATGCACCACGGTGTGGTCGGGCAGGGTGAGCTGCTCGCCGGGCCGCAGGTTCTTCCGTGCCACCTGCTTGAGCCGTCCGGAGTCCACCATCGACTGGTCGATCGCGAAGATCGACTGCCCCCGGCCGGAGTTGTTGCCCAGGTCGCCCTTGAGCACATCGATCGCGACCGCCGGGTCGAGCAGGTCCGGGAACGCCGACGTCAGCAACGTCCCCTGGAACGCCGCGGTGGGGGCGAACAGGCCGGTGATCGCGAGCTGGCGGGTACGCCGCTGCGCGTCGTCGGTGACCCCGGGTGGGTCGAACTTGGTGCTGCCCTCGGCGAGCTGGGTGGCGTTGTCCACCGGCGCCCACTGCACAACGGCGGTACGCCGCTGACCGTCGGGGAAGGTGACGGTGAACCGGGGTGCGTAGCCGTTGCCGATCAGGTACACCCGCGCGCCGTCCACTCGCAGCGGGTCGTTGACCTGCAACCGGTAGGGCCGCCAGGTACCGGTGGCCAGATCGTCGGAGCCCTGGTAGCTCACCTCGGCGCGGAACTGCTCGGGCTGCCCGGTGGGCAGGTAGGTCGGGGTGAAGTTGTTGATCCGCACGCAGAACGGGTTGAGCTCGGTGCCGTCCACGGACAGGCCGGGGGTGAACGAGTCGTAGGCCAGTGAACCGGAGTTGCAGAACTGCGAACCGTTGGCGAGCACGATCACCTGCCCCTGGTAGCCCACCAGCTTGCCGATCGCGAAGGACACCAGCAGGCCGATCAGCGCGAGGTGGAAGACCAGGTTGCCCGCCTCGCGCAGATAGCCCCGCTCGGCGGACAGTGTGCGGGCGCCATTCGGTTCCTCCCGCTCGGCGATCCGCCAGCCCCGCAGTCTCCGGCGCGCGGCGGCGATGACCTCATCCGGGGTCGCGTCGAACTCGGCCCGGGCGTGGTGCGGCAACCTGCTCAGGTTGCGGGGCGTGCCTACCGGGGGTTTGCGCAGCTGACGGGCGTACTCCACGCTGCGCGGCAGCACGCAGCCGACCAGGGACACGAACAGCAGCAGGTAGATCGCGGCGAACCAGGGGCTGGCGAACACCTCGAAGAAGCCCAGCCGGTCCAGGATCGGGGCCAGGGTCGGGTACTCGGCCTGGTAGCTGCGCACCCGGTCCGGGTTCAGCGTGTACTGCGGCAACAGCGCGCCCGGTAGCGCGGCCAGCGCCAGCAGGAACAGCAGCACCAACGCGGTGCGCATGCTGGTCAGGCCCCGCCAGGTGTTGCGGGCCAACGCAAGGATCCGGCTCAGCTGCCCCATCAGATCGGCGTCTCGAAACCCGAGACCGGCCCGCGCAGTACGGCGACGAACTCCGCCCACAACCCGGTGACCAGCAGCAGTCCGACCACGATCAGCATCGCGCCGCCGGCCAGCTGAACCTGACGGACGTGCTCGCGCAGCCACTCCACGGCCCGCACGGCCCGCCGGACACCCATCGCGAGCAGCACGAACGGCACCCCCAGCCCCAGGCAGTAGGCGGCCACCAGCAGCACCCCCCTGGCCAGGCCACCGCCGGGTGTGCCGACCGCCAGCGCGGTCACCCCCGCCAGGGTGGGGCCGAGGCATGGCGTCCAGCCGAGACCGAACACCGCACCCAGCAGCGGGGCACCGAGCACGTGGCGGGGCCCCAGCCCGGGACGGGGATGCATTCTGATGTCGCGTTGCAGCGCGGGCACCAACCCGACGAACACCAGCCCCATCGCGATGGTGATCACCCCGCCGACTCGCTGCAGGACGAGTTCGTTCAGCGTGAGCCGGTCCGCGACGCCCAGCACGGTCACCACCGCAGCGGTGAACACCACCGAGAAACCGAGCACGAACAGCCCCACCGCGCCGAGCATCCGCCCCCGTCCGGTTGTGGTCTCTCCGTCGGCGCCGACGAGACCGGTCAGATAGGCGAGATAACCCGGCACCAGTGGGACCACACACGGCGACGCGAAGCTCACCGCCCCGGCGAGCACCGCCACGCCGGCGGCCAGCACCAGCGGCCCGGAGATGGCGAGTTCGGTCAAACCCACCCGGTCAGGGTAGGTCGAGCCCCCGCACACCCCGCACCCGGCTGTGCCGTACGGAGCTCTTCAAGTACCGCCAACCCCGTGCCCGAGCGCTGTAAACCGCTACCAACCCCGGATCTGAGCCCGTCAGCCACCCGCACCGTGCGCGGGACGTGTTGTCGTCGCCCATCAGCCATCAATGGTCAACCGACCGATCTCGCCGACTCGCGGATATCGGTCCAGACTCTGCAGTGCCTGTCCGATGCGATCCATCGCGGCGCTCATGCTCCCGCGCCAGGGCACGAATTCCCAGGTCTCGTCGACGCGACGTACGTCCCCGACGACCGCCCCGCGCCTGATGAGCTCGCCAATGATGCCGATCACCTGGTCACGGATCACCCGAAATGGCAGGGCCTCACCTTCAGGTGCGCGAAACAGACTCGCGACGACTTGGATGTCGAGCCAGTCCTCCGACGCGTAGGCCACGAGTTCGTCGAGCTGACCGGTCGGCGTCCGCGTGCCGGATGATCGGTTCGACGTTCATCAGCACCCTACGAGAGCCCGGCCTCTCGAAGTTGCTTGACCGGGTCCCAGCCCGGCGGCGGAGGACGGACAGAACTCCTCCACCGCATTCCCGTGGAGATCCATTTTTTCCGCCATTCTTCATGAGAGATTCCCAGGTCATCGTCGGCGTATCCGAACTCATAACCACAGCTAGGACAGATCTCATGGGAGCCGAGCAACACGCCCGGCTGGTCGCTAGGATAATACGGCGACTCTTCCAATTCTGGATACCCGCACACCGGGCAGCTATAGGCCTTCGTCATAACACTCCTCGTGGACTCACTTCCACTGCACGGACTTTCCCCAGCTTGGGCTGTTACGCTCCCAGTAGGTCGACGACGAAGGCTTGTAGAAGGAAGGTTATTCAAAACCCCAAGTAATCGAGAAGAAGAACAAACCGCGGCCGGCATCGTATGCCTCGTGATAGGTACTATAGGGGCGGCGGTAGTCAGTATGAAAGATCCGCCAAGACTTGAAATGCGCGATGAGTCT
>DASXOV010000029.1:0-2068 GCA_036494005.1 Pseudonocardiaceae bacterium
ATCATCGGTATCGTGCCCGCCCTGTCAAATCCCACCCCGAGACTCACTCAACGCATTCACTCGCTGACTCTCCGACTTTGCCGTGCCCGTGCCCGATGAGGGCGGTGCTCGTTGTAGTGCCGTTCGTACTGGCGCAGTGCGTGTAGCAGGTGGGCCTGGTTCCAGATCAACGTGCGGTCGAGCAGTTCGCGGCGGCAGGTCTGGATCCATCGCTCCATGAGCGCGTTCATCCGCGGCACACGCACGCCGGTGAGGACGCCCCGGATGCCGGTATCGGCGAGGATCGTGTCGAACAACGCCGGATACTTACCGTCACGGTCGCGGATCAGGAACTGGGCTCGGCAGCCGGCATCCTGCAGATCCATCGCAAGGTTACGCCCGGCTTGGATAACCCAGGCGGCGGTTGGATGCGGGGTGGCGCCGAGGACCCGTACCCGGCGGGTAGCGTGCTCGATGACCGCCAGGACGTACATGCGGGCGCCGGTCAGGGTCACGGTTTCGAAGAAGTCAGCGGCGATGATCGCCTCGGCTTGAGATCGTAGGAACGTTGTCCAGCCGTCGGAGGCCCGTTGAGGTGCCGGGTCGATACCGACCTCGTGGAGGATCTCTCGAGTTTCGCGGTCTATGCGGCTGCGAGTGCCCATGCTCGCTGGACGTGACGGATTTCTGCGTTGGTGGGTTGAGCTGGGCGGGAGCCCATAAAACGAGCGGCGATGAGCGTCCGTCGCAGCGTGGTGAGCATGTCGGCGAATGACGGGTCGGTCTTCGATAGGTACCAGGGTGCGTGGATGCGGCGGTCGGTGACGATTGCGGACCGGTGGCCGTGCATCGCGTACCAGAGCACGACGAGGGTGTAGATGTACATCCCGAACGCCCACGTGCGGTTCACCGCTTGTGCGGTGCGGTTGCGGGCCTGGCCGATGCCGAGGGTCTGGCGGGTGTCGAAGAACGTGACCTCGATCGCCCAGCGGGCCGCGTAGCGGGCCACCAGGTCGGCAGAGGTGGCTTGCAGGTCGGTGGTGATCAGGTTCAGCATCGGCCCGTTCTCCCGGTCGCGGACGAGGAGCATCCGTACCGGTTGGGGTCCGAACACCCGTACCAGAGGCAGTCGGTTACCGCGATGCTCACGGTATCGGTCCGTCCGTAACGCGCCACGGCCATCGTCTGCCACACCGCGGTAGCGGCGGCCTCGGCGGGGGTGCCGATCCGGTCGCCTTTGCACCGTGGCCGTCCCCGCTTACCGGTGGGGGCCGGCGCGCGGTGATACAAGACCGCGTTGCGGGGCAGCCGGGTCGTCCAGAAGATCCGGGCGGGTAGGGCCCGCAGGCCCTTGCCGTGATACGCGGCGTCGGCGACCACGTGGACACGTCGGCCTGGCACCCGCCCGGCGATGGTCGTGATCATCGCCGCGGCGAGGTCGACCGTCGAGGCAGTGCCTTTACCCCGCCAGCGCCGGCACAGCACCGGTAGACACAACGGTCGCGACAGGAACGGGGGCCGCACGATGACCCCGACGACTACCCAGCGGTGACCGAACGCCAGCTTGTTGCGGGCGGGCGCGGAGCCGTCGTGGATCCACCCGGCGCCGTGGACTTTCTTGCCCCGGCGGCGATGCGCGGTGTCATCGACCGCAAGGTGCAGATCGGCGCCGTCGGCGACGAGGTGGGTCAGGACCAGATCGAACACGATCAGACCGATCTGGTCGACCGACCAGCGGGCGGTGGAGAAGAACCGGTGCGCCCGATGATGCGACCACGTCGTGGCCAGCCCGGCCCCGGTGAGCATCCCACACACTGTGCGTTGCCCGGTCTGCGCGATCAGTCCGATGACTATGGCTTGGAAGACCTCGAACGTCGGCGTCGTGAAACACCCGGCGAAGGCGTCCAACAACCGGCGCAACGAGATGGGTAGGCTGACTCCTGGAAGCATCGACGGATCACTTTCGGCAACGACAGTGGTACAAGGACCGTCGATGCTTCCGTCATCTCACCCCAAGATCACGTACTCCCAGGCCACCCGGCGTGTCACACCTACCGCCGGCCAGCCACCGAAAACTGCGAAACTCGAG
>DASXOV010000030.1:0-7347 GCA_036494005.1 Pseudonocardiaceae bacterium
GAGAAGCCGAGGCATCGGCCACAACGATGCCCTCCGCCGCCTCGCCAACCGCCTCGTCGGCATCCTGCACGGCTGCCTCCGCCACCGCACCCCCTACAACGAAGCCACCGCCTGGCCCCCACCACAACAAGATCAACAATCTGCGGCTTGACAACCTACAACCGTGGGATGTCTAACCACACGGCTTCGGCTTTCCGAGGCGCGGTGACCGGCGTGCGCTCTGACGCGCGGCCAGCGTCCAGGGTCAGCGGGCTGATATCGCCGTGGCGCCACTGCCACATGATCGCAAGTTTGCTGAGTGTCCGCCCAGGGGCGTGGCCCTGCCCGGCCCCTGCCCCGGCTTGGGCACTGTGCCACCGCACGGATGTGATTTTTCACCAGCGTCGGTTCCCAAAGCCTGGTCCCGAAGGCGTGAGAAGGGGCCGCCCGAGTCGACCCGTCAGGACCACTGGCCCGGCTGCCCTGAGGCTGGTCGATCCCTTCACCGGCATCCGAAGTCTGCGATGAAGCCGGGTCACCCTGCCTCCCGAGGTCGACTCGCGCAGCACTTCGTTGTGCCGTGAGGCTCAGGTCCCTTCTGGTCTCGGTCCGGCAAGGTCGTCGATGTGGCGGCTGTCGCCACGGACATGACCGAGTTTGAGGAGATTCACATGACTACCCAGGCTGGTATCGAGGGTAAAGAGCGCGATCTTGTCGTGAAGTGCATAGGCGAGGCTTACGAGGCGTTGCAACTCATGCCCGGAGTGGACGCGAACGGTCCTGTCCTGGTGTGGCTCGCCGAACAATTCCTACAGATACGTCACGACGGTGAGAAATCCACCTGAGCGCGCGTCCACGCGATGATCACAGTGGAGACGATCAATCGGATCGTCGGGTTCAGGGGCAATGGACTGCCGGTGGTGTCGCTGTACGCACGTGTGCCGATCGATCCCCGCAACCGCGGTGCCATGGTCCGCAGCCAGGTGGACAGCCAGCTGCATGAGATCCGGCCGATGGGCGAGGACTGCGCGCTCGGCCGCGACGCGATGATGTCGATCCGCGGCGACATCGACCGGATCACCGGGGTGGCTGCGGAGCAACGCTGGTTGCCTGGCGCGGTCGCGCTGTTCTCCTGCAGCGGTCGCGGGTTTTTCGAGGAGGTACAGCTGCCGCGGGGGGTACGCGACCGGGTGGTGGTCGACGAAACTCCGTGGGTCCGTTCGATGTTGGCCGTGCTGGACGAGTACCACCGGTGTTGTGTCGCAGTGGTCGACCGGGAGTCCGCTTGGACCTGGGAGCTCTACCAAGAGGAGATGCGTGAGACGGGCAGGTTGCGGCTCTCGGCCGACCCCGGCCGGAACGGCAACAAAGTCGAGGAACTGACCAAGCGGCACTTCCGGCAGGTCGCCACCATGCTGGCTGACCTGTACCGGGGCGATGGCTATGAGCTGTTAGCCATCGGCGGTCACCGGCCCGAACTGGCTGGCCTCGTCGCCTCGCTCCCTCCTGATCTGGGCGGGCGGGTGGCCGGCACCTTTTCGGTGGATCCTGTGACGTCCACGCTCGGCGAGATCAAGCAGCATGCCAGCGCGATCGTTGACCGCTACGAGCGCTCCGAGGAGGAGCGCATGGTCACCAGCGCCGTCCAGACGGCGGCCGCTGGCGGCCTGGCCACGCTCGGTCTACGGCCATGCTTATGGGCCGGCAGCGTTGCCGCAGTGGGTCAGCTCATGGTTCAGGACGGGGCGGTCGTACCGGGCGTGATCTGTGACCACGACCGTTGGCTGGCTCTCGCTAGCCAGCGGTGCCCGTTGTGTGGACGCCCGGTGCGACGCGCCGCCGATATCGTGGATGAGCTGATGGAGGTGGTCATCGACGAAGGCGGCTCGATCGAGCACATCTGTGCGGACACCGCCCTCAAGGAGTATGTGGTTGCGGCCTCCTTGCGCTTCCCGCTCCCGCCCGAGCCGAACGAGTGACATCGGGGGATTGAGCAATGCGGCGCAGCCGCCATGCCACGAAAAGCAGCAGGATGCCCGAGACCAAGGCGTAGGCGCCGAGCATGATGGTGAGCACCAGCGCGCCGGATAGGGGCCAGATCAAAATCAGGATGCCTGCGATAACGCCGGCGAGCCCGGCCAGCGCCATGAAGACCTCACCACGGATGAGTTTTCGTAGCCGCACCGCGACAACGAGCTCGGCGACGCCGACGGCGATGAGCACGGCGGCGGCCAGGACAGTGAGTGCGAGGATCGTGATTGCCGGCCACAGCACGGTGACCACTGCGACGGCGATCCCGAGCAGGCCGGCGAGCAGCGCCGGGACCCAGTCCCGCCAGCTCGCGTGGGCTCGCCCTTGCCGGAAGGCGCTGATCAGCAGGAAGACGCCATCCAGTAGCGCCCACGCGGCGAACAGCAGCGCCAGGGCAAGGACGGTGATGCCCGGCCAGACCAGTGCGGCGATCCCGAACAGGATTGCCAGCACACCGCGTAGTGCCATCAGCGGCCACATTGTTTTCGGGTCGATGACCAACGTGATCCCGGCCGCGGTCGTCCCGGGAACTGTTCCATTACTGTGGGACATGCTGTGCTCCTTGAGGATCCGGATCAGCAGGCTGGTTGGGGGAGGCGTGCCGGACAGCAACGGCACGTCGTGCCGCTGCGCTCGATGTGTTCCTGGATCAGAGACAGACTGCCGCGGCCCGCGGTCGTCTCCGGACGGCACCGGGATGAAGCGCCGTGCAACCGGCGTTCCGGTCACAGCGCGGTGACACACGGGGCACAACGGCGCCCCGTCGAGGGTGTACGGCGACGGGGTCGGGAGGCCATTCGTCGAGAAAACCTCCCAGGTATCACCGTCGGCTTCGACGTACAGCACGACGTCGTAGTCGACCACGGACTGCCAGTGCGATTCCGGGCAGCGGAACTCCACCCGTTCCACCGCAATGTCTACGATCATTGGGCCGCTCCGTCGGTCAACTGGCGGGTAGCTCACTGAGGGTCACCGTGACGATCGTGGCGCCCCCCGGTGGTCGGATGAAAGTGATGCGCACGGTGTCGCCGTGCTTGTGCATAGCGAGCACCTCCTGCAGCTGTTGAGCGGTGGTGACCTCGGCGTCGCCGACCTTGATGATCACGTCCCCGTTCTCCAACCCGGCGTTGGCTGCTGGCCCGCTGGGCACCACACCGGAGATGCCAACCCCGACCGGCTTGCCACTCAGGTCGGTGACCGTGCTGACCGACACGCCCAGCGCCGCGCGCCTCGAGTTGACCACGCGACCGTGTGTGATGATCTGGTCGGCGAGGTCGGTCGCGGTGTCGCTGGGGATCGCTAAGCCGATACCGGGTGCGGTTCCGCCGACCACCGGATTGACGGCAGCCAACGTGGGGATGCCGATGACCTCGCTATTCAGGTTGACTAGGGCGCCGCCGCTGTTGCCAGGATTGATCGGAGCGCTGGTCTGGATGGCAGACCGCAGTACAGCACCGGGCTGTTCCCCTTCGGGCGGCTCCTGGACGGTCCGGCCGAGTTTCGAGACCAGCCCCTCGGTCACCGTGGCTTCTAGGCCAAATGGGTTGCCCATGGCGAGCACGATGTCGCCCACCTCAAGTGTGGATGACCGCCCGAACCTCGCCGGCTTGAGGCTCGGCGCTCCCTGGACCCGGATCACCGCGAGGTCCTCGGGTGGGTAAGAGCCCACCAGGTGGCCGGGAACTGCTGGGTGCTGGTGGAGGCCCTCACCTGGAAGTCGGTGGACGTGCCGACCACGTGCGCGTTGGTGATGATGTTGCCCTTGTCGTCAAAGATAACTCCGGAGCCAATACCGGTTGCACTGGTGATCTCCACGATGGCCGGCAGGGACTCGTTGACAACCCGGGTGAAATCTTGCTCCAGGGACTGCCCGACACTCCCACCAACGGACCGTGGGCTAAAGCGGTCGGCCCCCGCTCCGGTGCAGCCGGCGGCCGTGACCAGCACGATCACCAGGCTTGCCAGGGCCCGCTTGCGGTAAACCCGGGCCATAGCCCGGCCACTGCCCGTCAGCTCACGGATGGCACAGGGCACCACGACCTCCTTCACCCTTACCGGCGATCGATAGCGGCCATCTTGACCGCGGTTGACGGGGCCGGCTTCGGCCTGAGCGATGCAAATCTCCCCCCGATGTGCATCTGTTGGAGCAGCAGGAGCACGCCGACCGTCCCGCGACAGGTAGGCGGCCAGCGTCGACCTGGTGGGGCGAACGGGCGCGGCAAGATTGAACCTGCGGGGACGGTTCGGCGTGCCAGCAGCGTGGCCACCATTGGCCAATAGCTCGAGCCGAGCTATTTGGCCAAGCCAGCGGCGAGCGCTCCGATGAGCGGGGGTGATGGCATGGGCCGCCCGGCGGGTGTCTCAGTATTCGAACGGTTCTTCCGGGCGGTCGCGAGCATCCAGATCGACAAGAGTGACTTGCGGCAGTTCCGCGACTTCGTCGATCAGCAAATTGACGACACCGCCATCGCTGGGCGCAACTCGGCCCGGTGGAACGCTCGAGACGTCATCGCGCCGCAGGATCTGCCGATCACCAAGGGCCTTCAGGAACGGATGCGCGAATTCGACAAGCTCGATGAGGCCGACGAGATACGCGAGTTACTGCGCCAGGAAGTGCGGCGACCGCCTTCGGACGTCACATTCGACGAGGAGACCGAGCAGCTGCTGCCCGAGTTGTTCGGCGGGCTGAGCGTCGCGCTGGCGCGGTCGTTCCGGGTGATCGACCCGAAGTTGACCAACCCAGCGACCGAGCATTGGCAACGAGCCTTCGATCTGTTCAGGTTGGTCCTCTGATGGCCGATCTACGATCATTCGCGATCCACGAGGTCAACCCATTGGTGACTGAATCTGCGTCCGGGACGCC
Organism: Pseudonocardiaceae bacterium; assembly: GCA_036494005.1. Lineage (GTDB taxonomy): Bacteria > Actinomycetota > Actinomycetes > Mycobacteriales > Pseudonocardiaceae. Next base: position 4,874 of record DASXOV010000030.1, read on the forward strand.
AGGCACGCTCGCAACGCTGCACCTCTTGCACCCGCCAGCCGGAGCCTACGAGCTTGATATCCACGGCTTCATCCACGGATCGCTGAGCGTTGAAGAGGCATGTTGTACCGACGGGATCCGGGTGCGGCTGCCGGACAACGACGCGGGCTATGTGATCAGCTTCCCGGTGTGCGGGGCGATACTAGCCCTTCGTCGAGGCCAGGAGTTCGACATTGGCCCCGGGAAGGCAGTGGTATTCCAGCCGCTCGCCGAAGTAATGATGATGATGACTGACAACAACTTTGATGTCCTCGTCGTCCGGATCGATGCCGCCGCGCTGGAGGACGCGCTGGAGGCTCGGCTTGGGTATCCCGTGCGCCCGCCGCTGCCACTGGCCCCAACCCTGGATCTCGGCACCGCGGCGGCGCGCGGATGGGCTGCGTCGCTCCGGCATGTTTTCGACGCCGCCGTACCGTGCGGGCTTCTGGCTAACCCGGTGATCGCCGAGCCACTGCAGCACTCGCTGTTGGACGGGTTACTGAAGGCGATCGACCACCCATACCGAGAAGCCCTGGATGCACCCGTACGGTCGTGGGGACCACGCACCGTGCGCCACGGCGTCGACACGATGGAAGCCTTCCCGCAACGGCCATTCACCATGGCGGCGCTCGCGGCCGACGCGGGCGTGAGCGTACGGGCGCTCGAGGAGTGCTGGTCACGGCACCGTGACGTCCGCCCCATGTCCTATCTGCACGGGGTCCGGCTCGCTCGCGCACACCTCGACCTGCAAGAGCATGCCCCAGGGGAGACGACGGTCGCGGCTACGGCGTTGCGGTGGGGCTTCGCGCGACCTGCGCAGTTCGCGACTGGCTACGTCACGCGCTATGGCGTGCCCCCAAGCCAGACCCTGCGAGGACCGGCTTACGCCTGAGCGCCGATCAACTGCATTCCGGGCGGCTCAGGTCAGCGCTGGGTCGGGGGGTCCGATCGTGAAGGAGGAGTGACAATGCCAGACCCGGATCCTCCGCAGCCAGTTGGCTACCGTACGCGATAGCTGTGGAAGGGGCAGCTGCATGCCCGAGTCTGAGGTCCGACCCCCTCCTGAGCCTCCTGGCATGCTGTTCGACCTCGACGGAACGCTAATCGACAGCGTGTACCAGCACGTTCTCGCGTGGCAACAAGCCCTCACCACGTTCGGGATCGACCTATCGGTATGGAAGATTCATCGCCGTATCGGCATGAGCGGCGGCTTGTTCGTCACCGCTTTACTGCGCGAGACCGGCGGCAGTGCGCTGTCCGCCGATGAGGTCCGAGCACTCAACCTGGCCCATGCCGAGGCGTACGGCCAGCGCCGCCACACCGTACGGCCGCTGCCCGGCGCCTGTGACCTACTCGCGACCCTGACAGATCATCAGGTGCCGTGGGCGATTGCCACCAGTGGATTGGCGATCGCGGCTCGCCCGGCGCTGGATCTGCTCGGACTGCCAGCAGACACTCCTTTGGTCACGCGGGACCAGGTCCGATACGCCAAGCCAGACCCGGACCTATTCCTGGCTGCCGCTGCGCGGATTGGCACAGACATCCGCACTGCCGTCGTCGTCGGTGACAGCATCTGGGATTTGCTGGCCGCTCGACGGGCCGGTGCCCTTGGAGTCGGATTGCTTTCTGGCGGCTACGGGCGTGAGGAGCTCGAGCAGGCAGGTGCGTACCGGGTATACGCCGACCCCGCCGATCTTCTCCTGCATCTGGACGAAGTCGGTATTCGTCGTGACGCTCGCTAAGTGACAGATCCGGCTCGGGGCGCAGGGTGATAGTCCTGAGCGGTCCGTCTTGGGACGTGAGTTGGTGCCGTCGTTAGCCGAAAACCTCATCCGCGCAGGTCATGCGGCGTGACGGTACTCGTTGGGTGTGCCGCCCAGTCGTTCGTGTCGGCGTATGTCGAGATTGGCGATCTGCGCGAGGTTAGCGATCGGCGAGGGCAACGGACGCAGCGGTCGGGTGTTCGCGATGCCTTGAATGCGGCCGGTGGGAGTTGTAGAACTCTTCGTACTCCCGGGGGGCGTGGAGTAGGTGGCGCTGGTTCCAGATCAGGGTGCGGTCCAGTAGTTCGTGGCGGCAGCTTTGTATCCACCGTTCCATGATCGAGTTCATTCTCGGCGTCCCGACGCCGCTGAGTACGACCTCGATCCCTGCGTCGGCGAGGACAGCGTCAAATCCGCGGGGGAATTTGCCGTCCCTGTCCCGGATCAGGAACCGGGCCCGGCAGCCGTTGTCTTCCAGGTCCATAACGAGGTTGCGTGCGGCTTGGGTCACCCACGCCGCGGTCGGGTGCGCGGTCGCGCCCAAGGATCCGAATTCGGTGGTGGGCGTGCTCGATCACCGCGAACACAGACAGCCGCGTCCCGGACACGGTGACTGTTTCGAAGAAGTCACACGCCAGCAGGGCGTCGGCCTGGGATCGCAGGAAGTCCGCCCAGGTACTGGCGGCGCGCTCG
>DASXOV010000031.1:0-3006 GCA_036494005.1 Pseudonocardiaceae bacterium
ACCCTCAAAGGCCAACTCGACCTGGAACTACACGGCGGACGCAGCATCGACGGCGTCGGCGCCCGCATCGGACAGCGCCTGCTCGCAATGACCGCCGCGATCTGGCACAACCGCGCCACCGGCCACCCCCTCACTGATCGCCTACGACCACTGAGATCGAATTCGGACTTACTCGTCTAGGACCGCGAGGGCCATCATCACGTCACCCTGGTGGTCGAGTGGTGTGACGGCGGCAGCCGCCGCTGATGGCTCGTGTTGATCGTGACCGGACCAGACCACCCGGCCCGGCGGCCCACCCAGATCAGCGGCAGCTACCAGACCGGCAATTGTGATCCGGGCGATCATTGCATGCGGACCTCGAACCGGCCGGGCGCCTCAGGGCGGGAGATTTCGGGTTAGGGCCCGCGGGTCGGGGTCCAGGCCCGCCTGGCGGCCATCGGCCCAGGCGTGGTGGGCGACCAGGCGCAGCGCGGCGGGAACGTCGACGCGGTGTTCGGCCAGGTCGTCGAGCGCGTTCTCGACCAACGCGACCACGTACCGGTCACGACGCGCGGTGGGCGAGTCCACGGGATCGATCACCAGAGAAATGTAGCCACACCCAGGCGTCACAAAGGTGGTCACCACACGGGCCCCGGTTCCGCAGCTGTGGTTGGAGCTGGACACGGAATCTGTGGTTTGACCTGCGGGAATGGGTGAGAGCCGCTGGACGGGCGTGTGTCCAGGCGGCGGGGTTTGTGCTGGTCAGGGTGTTGCGGGTGGCCCGAGCTCGATGATCTTCTTGGGTGGTTCGATGTCGAGCTTGTCGAGGATGTCGCGTTGGGCATCGGTGAGTTCGGTGCGTTGACGGAAGGTGCCGGCGGGGCCTTCGAAGGTGCCGACGTGCAGTTCTTGGAGGTCTTCGCGCAGGTCGCGCCAGGTGTGGCCGGTGGTGGTCTCGGCGATCCGGATCAGCAGCAGCGCGAGCCAGCAGAGGATGACGTGGGCGCGGATGCGGTCCTCGAGTCGGTGGTAGACCGGGCGCAGTTCCAGTGTGGTCTTCATGTCGCGCCAGCCGAGTTCGACCTGCAACAACTGCTTGTAGCCCAGCGCGATGTCCTCGGCTGACAAGTTCGGGTCGGAGCAGCGCAGCAGGTACTTCCCGTCGAGGTTCGCCTCGGTGCTGATCTTGCGTTTGTCGATGCGCAGCAGCCCGCCGGGGGTAACCCGCAGGAACCGGTTCAGCCCGGGCATGGTGGAGATCCGCCCGCGCAACTCGGCCCGCTTGGTGACGCTGATCCGGTCGGTATCGGTGATCATCGCGGTCAGCTTGGCGACCATGACCTCGCGCAGCGCGGCGTCGCGTTCGGCTTGTTCGGGGTTGTTGCAGATCACGAACCGCTCATCCTCGGCGATCTTGACCTCTTTGACCTGCAGATTGTCCCGGACGTGTTGGTAGCGGCCCTGCCGGGACAGCGCGGCGGTGGCCTCCGTCGAGCCGGAGCGCAGCTTCTCGCCGATGATGTAGTGCCCGCCACCGCGGCGTAGCTCGCGGCGGTTCTCCTTCGAGGAGAAGCCGCGGTCGGCGACCCACATCACCCGGGCCAACGTCCAGTCGCGCATGTCCTCGCGGGCCTGGCGGATCAACGCCGAGTCGGAGGTGTTACCCGGCCAGCACCACACCCGCACCGGGATCCCGGCCCGGGTCACGGCCATGCCGATCACCACCTGAGGCAGGTCCTCGCGGGAGTCCTTCGACTTGCCGTAGGTGCGGAACCCGGCCCCGTCAGCATCGGTGGCCTCGCCCTTCTCGGTGGTGGCCTCATTGGTCGTGGTGGCCTCGCTGGTCGTGGTGGTCTCGGTGGCGGCGGGTGAGGAGTCCGGGATCGGCCGGCCGCGGGCGTCGCGGGCGACCGGCATGTCGGGTTCATCGGTCTCGAAGTAGGTGGAGGTGGTGTCGAAGAACAGCAGGTCGACTTCGTGATCGAGCAGCGTGGCGACCTGCCAGAACACCTCTTTCTCCAGGTCGGGGGCGATCTCGAGCAGCCAGTCCATCGCCCGGTAGCAGGCATCGTCGGAGGTTTCGGTCAGGCCGTCGATGTGGGCGCGGCGGGTGACCCAGCGGGCGGCGGCCAGCTTCGAGCCCGGCTCCAGTGCCCGGTTCGCGACCAGCGCGAACAACGCCCGCTCGGTCCGAGGGTCACGCTTGCGCCCGCCCAGCAGCCGGGTCATCACGGTGTCGATTCCCAGCCGGTGCCACAGCGCGTCGAGTACCAGGGTCCCGCCGACCGGGCGGGAGGAGGTGAACGCCAACCCCGCCGACCCGGCCGGGTCGGCTCTGTTCGCGCCGCTCAGCGCGGTGGCAGGGTCGAGCAGTCGGGTCAGCGACGCCACCAGCCGCGCGATCGCGTCGCGGTCGAGCTGGTCCTCACGCCCGAAGCTGTGCAGCACCTTCGGCCGGGAGGTCTTCGTGGCCGCGTCCCACTCGTTGTGGGTCAGCTGCAGATATCGCACGGCCGAGCCGTCCTTGTTTCGCCGTGTCGACACTCGTACGTGCACGTGTCCAGACGTTACACCATTCAATGCAGGCCAGACGTGTCACACATCCAAAACGTGTGTCCAGTACTTTCACCGATTCCGAGCACACTCAGAACCGCTGACCTGGGGAAATACCCTCGCGTGTGTCCAAATCAGCCCGTCAGCCGCGGAACACAGGACGGGAGCGGTTTCAGTTTCGCCCGTGACACAGGGTACGGAGGAGCGACAGTGATCATCGTCGTTCGTTCGTGGAACTTGAGATCGGCCGACGGTCCGCCCCGGGCTGGTCGAGGCAAGGTTTGGGTTCTTCCAGTTAGGGCAGGTGAGGTTGTGCTGTTCGCCGAGGAGCCCGCCGGGGACCTGTCGATGCTGTTGCGGTCGGTCGGGTTGCGGTCCACGGCTGCGCGGCGGGCGGTGTTGAGCTGGCTGGTCGAGCATCCACACTCCAGCGCTGAGTCGGTGCGGGCGGGAGTTTTACCCCAGCTGGGGTCG
>DASXOV010000032.1:0-5676 GCA_036494005.1 Pseudonocardiaceae bacterium
GCCGTCCGCGGACTCCGGCTCGTCAAGCACCGCACGGCCGTCGATCTCCGGAGGACTCGTCGTCGTCACGTCAGGCCTCGCTCATCTGACCGGAGCGGGTGCGCGCGATAACCGCCGACGCACCGAAATTGATCACAAGCGTCAGCGCGAACAGCGCCAGACCGGCCGCCATCAGGGCCGAGAGCTCGAACGGGCTGGCCGCCTCGAACCGGAGCGCGATCAGCGCTGCCACCGAGTTCGTGCCGCTACGCAAAATCTCCGGCTGGATCCGGAAGACCGGAGTTATGATCATGTAGACGGCGATCGTCTCGCCCATCGCCCGGCCGAGCCCGAGCATCGTGCCACCGATCATTCCGCCACGACCGAACGGCAGCACGACGCTGCGGATCACCCCCCACCGGGTGGCACCCAATGCGTAGGCACCCTCGCATTCGCCGACCGGTGCCCGCGAGAAGGACTCGCGCATCACCGAGCAGATGGTCGGCAGGATGACCAGTGCCACCACGGTCCCCGCGATGAACGTCGAGGATTCATAGATGGTCACGGTCGCCAACGGATCGTCGGGGTGCGCGTCGTGGATGCCCAGCACCGGAAGCGAGCCGAAGGTCGACGAAATCCACCTGGCCAGCGGGATGACCTGCTCGTTGAGCAGGTAGAACCCCCACAGCCCGTACACCACGCCCGGCACCGCGGCCATCAGGTCGACGATGTTGATCAGGGCACGGCGCAGTCGGCGTGGTGCGTACTCGCAGATGTAGAGCGCCACACCGGTGGCCAGCGGCACGGCGAAGGTCACAGCCACCGCAGCGATGAGCAGTGTTCCCGTGATCACCGTGGCGATCCCGAAGTTGCGCGAGTCGGGTTCCCAGGCCTGGGTCGTGAAGAATGAAAGGCCGCCGGCGGCGAGCGCATCCGCACCCTTGACGAACAGGAACAGGCCGATCGTGCTCATGATCAGCAGCACCAGCAGGCCACTGCTGAGAAGCGAGAGCCGGAACGCCCGATCCGCGCCGCCAGTGGCCGACTGCGTCGGGCGCGCAGCATCATGTCGGCCCGCCACACCGGGCCACGGCACGCTCACCGCTACGACACCATCTGCGAGGCGGTCAACCGGTCAGTCGCGGTGACCCGCTCAAGGAGCACGCCGCCCGTCTGCCAGGACCACATCTGCCATCTGAGACCGCTGTACCACATCGCGACCACCGTCCCGTGTGCTACCACCGGCCCCGTCCGGTAACAATGAGTATCCGCTTCTGCGGAGCACTTGACAGGAAAGATACGCACTATCGGGTGAATGTCAATAATTTCGTCGCAGAGACGATTCGATCTCGATGACCGGAGTGCCCCGGGTGGCCCACCAGCCGCGAGACGATCAAGATCGTCGGTCCGGCGAGCGCCAGAGCCCCACCTAGGGACTCGATCCGGCGCCTACTGCGTCCGACCCCCGGAAGCCTCTTACCCGGTCACCACCCCGCGCTGGGGTTACTCACGGCGGATGGTTCGATCCTGGCTTCGCCGCGCGACGGTGACACCGAGGATCACCATCCGGCGATGCCGGACACTCACACGGACGGCGCCCTCGGTGGTACCGGGGCGCCGTCCTCGTGCACGGGTCATCGGGTTACCAAGCGTGCACAATGCGCCGTCTCGACGGGTCTCGGCGTCGGCCCACAGTTGTCGTGTGCTGGCGCAGACCCACAGCGCTCAAGCCTCGTCGCGGCGTGCTCAGCGTGGGTGCCTGGTGCTCGTGCCGGGAGCGTCGACTGGGAGGAGGAACCTTCTCTTCCGGTCCAGGCTTGGCCAGCCGACACTTCCAGCCCGAGTTCTACTCCGAAAGCTGCCTCGCAACAAGAGGCAGCTGCGGTCAGCGGGCGGTTCTCCTTGCCGGGGCCGAGCCGGGCAAGGAGAACCACAAGGGGCGGGTCAGCTGGTCTGGCCCGGGTGGAGAACGACCTTGGTCCAGCCGTCTTCGCGGGCGTCGAAGTGCTTGTAGGCCTCCGGGGCCTGGTCGAGGGGGAGGTCGTGGGACACGATCCAGGAGGGTGTGACCTTGTCTTGGGCGATGAGGTTTCGCAGCCGGCGGTTGTAGCGCTTGACCGGGCACTGACCGGTGCCCATCTGCTGGCCCTTGAACCAGAAGTTGCCGATGTCGAAGCGGGTCTTGCCGTGCTGGGCCAGTTCGTCGGGCGCTCCGGGGTCCTGCGGGACGAACACGCCGACGGTGCCGATGCCTCCGGTGAAGCGCACCGACTGGACCAGGTCGTTCAGCGTGGCCGCGTTGTCCTCGTGTCCTTGGGGGTCGTGGGCTTGATAGCCCACGCACTCACAACCGCGGTCGGCGCCTTGGCCGTTGGTCTGCGCCATGACCTCCTCGACCGGGGAGGTCTGGGAGTCGTCGATCGTGATCGCGCCGATCTGTTCGGCGAGGCGCAGCCGGTCGGGGTGGCGGTCGACCACCATCACCTTGGCCGCGCCCTTGGTGATGGCCGACAGCGCGGCCATCAGCCCGACCGGCCCGCCACCGTAGATCACGACGGTTTCACCCGGCCGCATGCCGGACATTTCCACGGCGTGCCAGCCGGTGGGGAAGATGTCGGAGAGCATCACGTAGTCGTCCTGCTTGTCACGGGCGTCCTCGGGCAATCGCAAGCAGTCGAAGTCGCCCCAGGGGATGCGCAGGAGTTCGGCCTGTCCGCCGGGCCACGGACCCATGTCGGCGAATCCGTAGGCCGCCCCAGCGATCCCCGGTTGGTCGTTGGCCCGCAGGCAGTAGTTGGTCAGGCCATGTTCACAGTTCCCGCAATGCCCGCAGCTGACGTTGAACGGGGCGGACACCATGTCACCGACCTGCACCTTGTCGACCGCGTCGCCAACCTCGATGACCTCGCCGAGGTTCTCGTGGCCGAAGATGCGGCCCTGCTCGAAGTCGGTACGGCCCTCGTACATGTGCAGATCAGAGCCGCAGATGTTGGTGCTGGTGACCCGCACCAGCACGTCGGTGGGCCGCTCGATCCGGGCGTCGGGGACCTCGTCGACACTGACCTGTCGCGGACCGTGGTACACCAATGCTTTCATGATCGATCTCCTTCTGGGGATTCTGAGGTCAGGCGGGGTAGCGGCCTTCGGCGAACGCCGGGAGGTCGTCGGGATCGAGCGTGCCGCGCTCGAGCTCGGTCTGCTCGGCACCGTCACCGGCCAGGATCCCGACCCCGCGGCCGCGTAGCTCAGCTGCCATGGGAATCGCCTTTCTCGTGAGTGTGGCGAAGTCCCCTCAAGGCCTACCCACCACGGGTCGGCGCAACCACCCGCTACCGATTCCGCCCCGAACAGAGCAATGGAGCGGCACCCAACGGGATCCGCATCGAACGCGCGAACATCTGTTCGATCAATGGTGACCACGGCCGGCTCAACGCCCGGCTGCGGACGATGTGCGGCCTCACGCGGCTTATCGGGCGCCACAGTGGCCATCCCTGCCCACCTTCCGACAACGCAACACCGCCGGCATGAGCGCCCTGGTCCGGTGCGGAATTCGCTATCGACCATCATTGGAATATTCCAGCATTGTGGTTCCACCAGGTGGTGGCATTTCGGCACTTATATGGAAATAATGAGACCGAGGAGCGTACATCTGTGCAACATCTTCAGTAGGTGCTCGTTGATCCATCGAGATGAATGACACGCCGATATACGACCAGCTCTGCAGTATGTACGGTCCCCCGTTGGCTTACCCCGGCAATGGCCCGTCCGATGCGGACACCGTAGAATTCGCCATCCCGACACTGCCCGGTACGGCCCGCCAGAGAGGCGCGGGCTCCGGCGGGAACAACACACCAGGACAAGGCTGGTTCGAAGACAGCCGACTGCCCGAGCCGCAATTTCCGCGGCCCGGGCGGCGCTCTCACTCGTACTGAACGCCGGTGGTCATGAGATGCCGGTGGCGGCACTCTGCAGGCCATCCCAGGACCAGTGCGGCATCGGCAAGCCCCTCGGGACTGCCGCATCCTCACCCGGGTAGGACAGCACCTCGTCCACCGCCCACTGCATGTAGGCGCGCAGCGCGGCGCGGAACTCGGGATCGTCGGGCAGCCCTGCGTCGTCGGTCGCGGCTGCGAAACACTCGACGAACCGACGGCCCAGATCGCTCAGGTCCCCGTTGCCCGCGTGCATCACCAGCACCGCCGAATGGTCACCACACAACTCCGAGTACCGGGCCGGCCCACCCATGACCTCTGACCAGTACGCGGCCAGCCGTTCCACGTGCTGCGGATGCTGCTCAGGATGCGAGAACGGGTGGTTCAGCTCAGGATCCTGCAAGCACCGCGCATGATGTGCCGCGGCCAGCGCGAGAAAAGCAGCCTCGCCCCCGGCGAACTCGAACAGCGTGGTACGCACGATGTGAGCGTGGCACACCCAGAGCAGACAGAGCACTACCAACACGCATGAGACCCTGCCGAGGTCCGTGTCCCCGAGTACAGCCCCAGGGCGCTGAAACCACACCCAGCCGATCACCGGGCATCAGACCCGGACCGGGTCATCGAACTCGTAGCGGAGATACATGCCGAGGTCGCGCAGTGCGCGGATGGGCCGGGTCAGCCGGGCGAAGATCCGCGTGCCGCGGGCCAGTGCGGCGGAACTGGGTGCGGACAGGGCACTCACCGCGTCGGTGCAGTGCAACCTGGGGTCGACTCGTTCCAGTTCGTGTGGGTCGTCGATGCCCCAGTGCAGGAGCGGGGCGCCGAAGAGGCGGGCCAGGCCCCTGTTCACCAGGCGGATGGCCAGCCAGTTGTGGGTGTCGAACACGATCACGCCGCGCGGGAAGCGATCGGTGATCCGGCGGAACAGCTGGTGTCCTTCTTCGGGCCGCAGGTACATCGTCAGCCCTTCGGCGACGATCAGCGTCGGCAGGCCGGCGGGAATCTGCTGCAGCCATTCCGGCGAGGTCACCGAGGAGCGGATCATCCGGTAGTTCTCGCGTTCAGGGAAGATCTTGCCGCGCACGTCGATGACCTCGGGGTAGTCGACGTCGTACCAGGTCACGCCGGGACCGGGATCGACGCGCCACACGCGTGGATCCAAGCCCGCTCCCAGGTGCACCACGGTGGCCTGTTCGTGCTCGGCCAGGAACTCCGACGTCCAGTCGTCGAAGTGTTTCGCGCGGGCTGCGACATTCGGCGCGACCTTCGCTGACATCTTCAGCCCCGCGAAGTCGTAGTCGATCTTCTCGACGGCTTGCGCAGCCATCATGTCACCGAGAACCGTCGGCTTCATCCGGGCGTCGAGGGCCTTTCCGTACAGTGTGAGCAGCGATGTTCCCATCGCCTCGTCCAGTCGGACCTTCACCTGCGTCATGCCGCACACTCCTTCACCGTCGCGCCCCAGCCGGACTGAGCAGCGGGTGCGAGTAGATGTCGACCAGCGTTCGGGCGAGCAACTGGTCTCCCTCCGGGCTGAACAGGTCGACGCCCATGCCACGGGACACGTGCGGATGCAGAACCGGGATGGCCAGCGCCATCGCGGTGATCACCGCCGCCCGGGCCTTGCGGTCGACCTCGGGGGAATCCGACCGGTTCTTGTCGGCCTCCGCCAGCCACTCCTCGGTCAGCTGAACCATGTCGTCGAAAACCGTTGCGGCGGACCCCTCAGCCAGAGAGCGGGCCAGATAGCGCTGGTAGGGGC
>DASXOV010000033.1:0-4200 GCA_036494005.1 Pseudonocardiaceae bacterium
TCTTCGAGCGGTCTGGCGTCCAGCTACGGGATGTGGGGCCCAGCGCCGTGTTCGCCGTCCAGAGCGGGCACCTTCCGCTGGAGGATGACGAGTTGTTGCTGGGTCGCGATGTACTGGATACCCAGATCGTCGACGTGGTCGGCCATCGCCTGTCCCGGGTGTCGGATGTGTTGTTGGGTCGGCTTTCTGACGGTCGGCTGGAGGTGGCCGCGGTCGATGTGGGGTTCCGGGCGGTGTTGCGCCGTCTCGGTCTGCGGTGGCTGAGCGAGCAATTCGTTGAGCGAGCCGTTGATTGGCGCGACCTGCATCTGACCTCCGCGCGTGGCCATGACATACACCTCGCCACCACCGCAGCGGCCGTGCACCGCCTGGACGCGGATGATCTTGCGGAGCTGCTTACCCGGCTCGACCTCGACAGCGCCGCGAAGGTGATCAAGACAGTGGGGCCGGAGCGTGCCGCCGGAGCGGTGATGCGGACCCGTCCCGAGGTAGGTAGCCGTCTTCTGGGTGCGCTGGCGCCCGGCGACGCCGTCAGGGTGATCGACGAGATGTCACAGGAGTCGGACGAGCGTTACCGCCGCGTGCTGGGCTCCGGGACGTCCGGGACACGCCGCAGGTTCGCGCGGCTTGGGGGTTGGCGCCTGCACCGCCCGCCGCCAGCCGTGGGTCAGCGGGGGAACGAGTTGTGACCGCGAACCCGGACCGTGCTGTCCCGCTCGCGTCTCGGTCTGCGGGCAAGGTGCGGGTGCTCGCACTGGTGTCGGTGCTCGGTCCGGGGCTGCTCGCCGGATTGTCCGACGACGACCCGGCCGGCATCACCACGTACTCGGTGCTGGGTGCCGGGTATGGCTACCGGCTGCTCTGGGTTCTGCTGCTGTCGACGGTTGCGCTCGTCGTCTTCCATAACCTCGGTGCGCGGATGGGTGTGGTCACCGGGCAGGGCTTGATCGGCCTCATCCGCCAGCGGTACGGCGTGCGTGCCGCGGCCCTTGCCGTCACGGTCCTGGTACTTGCCAACCTCGGTACCACCTGCGCGGAGTTCGCCGGTATCGCTGCCGGTTCCGAACTGTTCGGCGTGAGTCGTTACGTGTCGGTTCCGGTCGCTGCCGTTGTCGTCTCGGCGCTCGTGTTGCGGGGGCGTTTCCACCGCGTGGAGCACATCCTGATGGCGCTTGCCACGGTTTTCGTCGCCTATGTCGCGGCGGGGTTGCTGGCCGATCCCGACTGGGGTGGGGCGTTCACGGGTCTTGTGGTGCCCACCATGCCGCTCACCCGAGACGCCGTGTTGATCGTGACAGCCACCGTGGGCACCACACTCGCTCCCTGGGGGCTGAGTTTCATCCAGTCGTACGCGGTGGACAAGAAGCTCATCGTGGCCGACCTGCGTTATGAGCGGATCGATGTGGTGACCGGCGCGGTGCTCACCGGGGTCATCGGATTCTTCGTCGTCGTGGCCTGCGCGAGCACCCTGCACCTCCGAGGTGTCACGATCGACTCCGCCGCGGATGCCGCCGGCGCTCTGGAACCGCTGGCAGGCGGCCTGGCCAGCGTCCTGTTCGGGGTCGGGCTCATCGGTGCCGCGGTGCTCGCCGCGGCGATTCTGCCGCTGTCGTCCGCCTACTCGGTCTGTGAGTTCGCCGGATCCGAGGCCGCACTCGACGACACGTTCGCCGAAGCCTCGCTGTTCTACGTCACCTACCTGGTGGTGACTGGCGTCGCCGCGCTGATCGTGCTGCTCCCCGGCGCGCCCCTGATCCCCATTCTCGTGCTGTCCCAGGTGCTCAACGCCATCCTGCTGCTGCCGTTGCTGATCTTCATGTACGGGATCTCCCGTGACCGTGACCTGATGGGCGCCTTCACCGCTACCAGGGCCGCCGCCGTGCTCTACCTGGCGACCATCGCCTTCATCGCGATGTGCGTCGCCGGGCTGTGCGTGCTGGGCCTGGCGTGATCCGACCAGGCCGTACTGACGTCCGGTCACGTCTGATGTTCCGATGACTTTGGTCCCGCGGATCTGCCGACCTTCGGCATCGCACCCGGCCGCTACCGGTCGTAATCTGGCCGGGACGTCCCAGCCGTCCGGTCGGGATCGGCCCGAAGGAGTGCCGTGCTCAAGGTGTTCCTGGTCGACGACCACGAGGTGGTGCGCCGCGGTGTGGCCGACCTGCTGGAGACCGACGAGGAGCTGACGATTGTCGGTGAGGCGTCCACTGCGTCGGAGGCGCTGGCCAGGGTGCCCGCCTTGCGGCCGGACGTGGTCGTGCTCGACGTGCGGCTGCCCGATGGCAATGGGGTCGAACTGTGTCGCGAACTGCGGTCCAAGCTGCCGGAGTTGCACTGCCTGATGCTCACCTCCTACACCGATGAGCAGGCGATGCTGGACGCGATCCTGGCCGGAGCCGGCGGCTATGTGATCAAGGACATCAAGGGGATGGAGCTGGTCTCGGCGGTCCGTACGGTGGGGGCGGGGCGGTCCTTGCTGGACAACCGGGCAGCTGCGATGTTGATGCGCAAGGTGCGGGAAAGCGTCGCGAAGCCGGGTCCGTTGGCGGGCCTGACCGAACGCGAGCGCACGTTGCTGGATCTCATCGGTAAGGGGCTGACCAACCGTCAGATCGCCGGGCACATGTTCCTGGCAGAGAAGACGGTCAAGAACTATGTCTCCCGCCTGCTCGCGAAGCTCGGCATGGAGCGGCGCACCCAGGCCGCTGTGCTGGCCACCGAACTGCGTGACCGGGGCCGCCGGTCATAGCCTCTCGCGGCCCCGATGCGGGTGCTCGCCGCCCTCACGCCTGAACGGAACCGGTGGCTGCCTCGACGTCCACCACGTTCTGGACTGCCCGTCGTGGGGTGGGCGGCACGGGTGATCCGTAGCCCAGCCGCAACACGGCTTGCGGCCACAGTCCACCGCCGATCAGCTCCCGCAGCTGTGTGCGGGTGCCGGGCACTTCCACTATCTGGGACAAGAACGACGCTGAGAGCCCGGCCGTCGTGGCGGTGAGCAGCACCCGTTGCATGGCCTGGCCGGCTTGCAGGTGGGCCAGCGGCACATCATGGAAGGAGCCTATGACCGCGATGAACGGATCAGGTTCGTAGTCCTTGCCCTCGACCCGCGGATGTGCCTGACCTGCGCTGAAGTCACGAAGCACCCAGTGATCCTGCGGTTCGGGCAGTGGCCCGCCGCTGCGGGCGGGCACCCCCTCTGTGGAGTCTGCGCTGCGGCCGGTCCAGCGCGCCCACTCGGCGACGAAGGCCGGGTCGCGTTGCTGCAGGTCATGGGCGTGACGCAGGAGGGTACGCAGGACGGGTAGCTGGGCTGGGGTGAGGGTGGCCATCCAGGCCCGCTCGGTCTTGGCGGCCTGCCGCAGCCCGGTGAGCAGCGATGCGGGGACAGGCTCGGGAAGGAACGGCCGACGGTTGGTGCGGCGGCGTGGGATCGCCTCGGCCAGCGCCCGGTCAACGGGCGTGGCCTGACTGTGCCCCTGCGGGCGCACGACGGCGAGCAGGTCCGGCCGGTCCGGGTCCGGGAGCAGCCGGACGGCAGGGTGCACACCGAGTGCCCGGATCGCCAGCCGCAGGTTCAACAGCGCCGCACCGCAGGCCAGCACCAACTCGCGCTGGTCGGGATCGGCGGCAGGGCAGCTGCGGGTGGAATCGGCGTGCAGTTCGATAGCCGTCGGCGTGCAGCCGAAGCGCCAGGGCTGACTGTTGTGCAGCGAGGGTGCGGCGGTGGCCGCGATCAGCACAGCGTGGACCTGATCGCAGGTGAGACTGCCCACGGGCATGACCGGAGTGTTCATGACCGCCCTCCATCATGTTCTTGCAGTGCGTGCTGGCGCCCTCGGCGAGAGCGTCATTCCTGGTTCCCACCCTCCGGTGCGGCAACCGCGTAACCCAGAGCAGAACGTCACCGGTCGGCCCGGTCAATGTCCCGTGAGTCGACCAATGGTTGTCCCGTATCGCGGGCAGCCGGTTCATGTCACAGTGGGATGCGTGAGGCGCGGTGACCCGCTGCTGGAGGCCGTACTGTCGGTGTCTTCCGGCCTGGAGTTGGACGCGACCCTGCGACAGATCGTGCAGGCCGCCATCGATCTGGCCGACGCCCGTTACGGGGCGCTGGGGGTGCTCGACGAGGATGGGTTGCTGAGCCGGTTCCTCTACGCGGGCATTGATGACACCACCCGGGATCTGATCGGCGCG
>DASXOV010000034.1:0-12115 GCA_036494005.1 Pseudonocardiaceae bacterium
TCGGCGCCCATCGGCAACTGGCGCACCGCGGGCAGGTACTCGTCCATATCGCCGGGCTCGAACCGGCAGGAGCCGACGACGTGCCAGAACTCGCCCGCCACGGTGCCCTCCAGCTTGTAGCTGCCGTCGGGCGCGAGCGCCGCCCAGCCCTCGGCCAGCCCGAGCAGGGTGACCCGCACGGCGGGCGCGGCGGCGCTGCCGGGTCCGGCACCGCTGCCGAGATCCCAGATGCGGACGGTGCCGTCGTCTCCCGCGCTGGCCAGTTGCCTGCCGTCCGGGCTGAAGGCGACCGACCACACCCGCCGGGTGTGCCCGTCGAGGGTGTGTCGGTGCTCGCCGGTCTGTGCGTCCCACAGCCGTACGACCAGATCGTCGCCCGCGGTGGCGATCGTCGTGCCCGCCGGGTCGAGGGCCGCCGACCAGAGCCGGCCGGTGTGTCCGGCGAGGGTGCCGCGCACCGCACCGGTCCGGCTGTCCCAGATCCGTGCGGTGCCGTCGTGGCTGGCGCTGAGCAGCCAGGAGCTGTCCGGACTGAACTGCACCGAGTAGACCCGGTCGGTGTGCTCGCGCAGCGTCTGGCGGCAGACGCCGGTGTGGGCATCCCACAGCCGTACCGCCCGGTCGTCGCAGCCGGTAGCCAGGGTGTCGCCGTCTGGGCTGAAGGCGATCGAGCGGACCCGGCCGCGATGCTCGCCGAGCGTGCGGACGCGCCGCCCGGTGGTGCGATACCAGAGCTGGACGGTGTCGTCGTCGTTCGCCGTCGCCACGATGTCGCCGTCGGGGCTGAACGTCGCCGCCCAGACGTAGTCGGTGTCGGCGTCCAGCGACCGCTCGTAGCCGCCGGATCCGGCGTTCCAGAGATGGACGTCGCCGTCGTTGCTCGGGGTTGCGACCAATCCGCTGACCGGATCGAAGAACGCGGCGATCAGCCGGTCGGCGATACCGGTCAGCCGCCGTTCCAGATGTCCGGTCCGCGGATCCCACAACCGCACAACGCCGTCGTTGCCGCTGGTAGCCAGCAGACCCCCGGTGGGGTCGAACTGGACCGAGGTGATCCGCCTCCCGTGACCGCGCAGCAGATGGGTGCACTGCCCGGTGGCCGGATCCCACAGCCGGGTGGTCCCGTCGTTGCTGCTGGTGGCCAGCTGGTGACCGTCAGGGCGAAACGCGATCGGCCAGGCCGACCCTTTGTGCCCGGCCAGTTCGTGGCGCAGCCGAGGGAGCCCGGATCCGGAGGGCTCGGATCCGGGGGGCTTGGTGTCCCACAGCCTGATCAGGCCGGTGTTGCCCCCGATGGCTATGAGATCCCCGCCGGGGGAGAAGGTGACCCAGTAGGTCGCGCCGTCGCGGCCGCTGGGCAGCCGGGTGCCCTGTCCGCTGGCGAGGTCCCAGGACAGGATGGTGCCCTGGGTGTCCCCGCTGACCAGCAGCCCGCCGTCGGGGTGGAAGTCGAAGGCGTAGACGGGGGCCTGGTGCCCGGTCAGCTCCTGGCGCAGCCGGCTGCGCCCGATGTCGCCGCGCACGATGTCGTAGAGCCGGACGGTGCCGCCGTGATCGGCCGTGGCGAGCTGTGCGGAGTCCGGGCTGAACCCGAGGCGGTACACCGAGCCGGTGTGGTCGGGGAACTCGGCGCACAGCGTCCCGGTCGCGGTGTCCCACAGCCGGACGGTCCCGGCACTGTCCCCGGTAGCCAGCACCGCGCCGTCCGGGGAGAACCGGGCGGTCCAGACGTACGGTGCGTGCCCGGGCAGCTCGTGCCTGATCTGCCCGGTCGCGGTATCCCACAGCCGGACGGTGCCGCTGTTGTCCCCGGTGGCCAGGCCGACGGTCGTCGACGACGAGGCGGGGTTGAACACCATGGGCCACACCCAGCCCTGGCAACCCGCCAGCCGGTGCAGCCGGACCCCGGTCATCGGATCCCAGAGGCTGACGATGCAGTCGCTCGCGCCGCTGGCGAGCACCCCGTCGCCGGGACCGTAGGCCACCGCGTACACCCGTCCCCGGTGACCGTGCAGAGTGCGCAACGGCAGCCCGGAGGCGGTGTCGCAGATCAGGATTCCGCCGTCGTCGCTGCCGATCGCCAGGGCCTGGCCGTCCGAGCTGTAACCGACCGGTTGCGGCAACCGGCCGATCTCGAAGCCGTAGGACACCCCGACGGCGGCGGGTGCGAACTGCGCCTCGACCGGCTGGCCCGGCGCCACCGCCGCCCCGCGCAGCTCCGGGGCCGCGAAGAACTCCTGGCGGGCGGAGACGTCGATCAGCGCCGCGCGCCGCCAGCGACTACCGGTCAGCACCACGTCCCGCAGGTCGGCGCGCGGCATCCGGGCCCGGGACAGGTCCGCGCCGGTCAGGTCGGCTCCGGCCAGCTTGGCCTCGTCGAGCCGGGCGCCGACCAGCACCGCGTCCCGCAGCACGGCCCTGCTCAGGTCGGTGCCCACCAGCCTGGCGTCGGTGAGGTCGGCTCCGGTGAGGTCGGCGTCGGCGAGTTCGCGGTGCGAGAGATCCTCGCCGCGCAGTACGGCGCCGCGCAGGTCGGTCCGGGCCATCGACCGCAGCCGCGTGCTGATCTTGATGGCGTTCAGCCGGGTCACCTCGTCGGCGTCGCGGTCGGCGAGTACCCGCCGTAGCCAGCGCTGGCAGGCGCGGGTGTCGGCGAGGTCGCAGAGGAAATCGGCCGACAGCTGCGACAGCGGGCGACGGGACATGATCGGCAGGGCGGTCTCGCCGCGATCGAGCTGCTCGGCGATCGCCCTGGCCACCAGCCACTCCACCACCGAGCCGTGGATCAGACCGAACAGCCCGTCCTCGGTACGCACCAGCAGGCTGCCCGCCGCGACCGCGTGCAGGGTCTGGTGGGCGGTCAGCTGCCCCTCCGACAGGGTGCTGAGCGTCTCGGCGACGTCGGCGATGTCCCCGGTTTCGAGATATTGCTCGCCCGACTCCCACAGCCGCACGGCCAGCGTGGTCACCGCCTGCCAGAGCTCGCCGCGGGTCAGCCCGCCCGCCGCCCCGTGGACCCCGCCGGTGCGCCGCTCCTCGTAGCTGAGCCAGGCGTTCAGGATCTCCTGGTACAGGAACGCGGCGGACAGGACCTGACCGGACTCCGCGACCGCCTGCAACCGGCTCTCGTCGAGGTCGGCGATGAAGCTGAGCATCCGCGGGTTCTGGGACAACCCGAGCAGACCCTGGGTGCCACTGAGCAGCGCGAGCCGGCTGTCGGCGGCCTCGCTGTCCCCGCCGTACCGGTTGCCCAGGTAGGCCCGGATCTGGTCCTGGGTGAAGTCCTCGATGCTCAGCACGCGTCGCTGCGCGAGCAGCCCGACCCGTTCGCCGAGCGCGGTGAGCACCTGGTCGTCGGTCCTGAAGTGCTGGGACCGGCTGGAGATCAGGATCTTCGCCTTGCCGTCGGCGGCCCGCAGCACCACGTCCAGGTGGTCGGCCGCCCGGTCGTAGGTCATCCGGGTGGCCAGCTCGTCGAAACCGTCGAACAGCAGCACGATCCGGCCCTCGCGCAGCATGTAGTGGAAGGCCTTGAGGTCGATCAGGTCCTCACCGTGACCGGCCAGGTGCGCGGCCACCATCGCCTCGACCGAATGGGCCTTCTCCAGGGTGCGCAGCTCCAGCAGGATCGGGATCAGGTGCGGCAGCTCGGTCGGGATCCGCCGGGCCACTTCGCGCAGCGCGAACGTCTTGCCCCGCCCGAAGTCGCCCATCAGCAGGACGAACCGGCCCTCGTCGGAGGCCAGCAGCGTGAGCAGCTCCCCGGTCAGGTCGCGGCGAACGGCCCGGTCGCCGCCGGTCAGCTCGCGGAACCGTTGCGGCACGTACAGGTCGGGCGGGTAGAGCGTGTCCGCGCGCAGCCGCGCCGTCTGCCCGGCGACGAACTCGCGCAGATCCAGCAGACCCTGGAACTCGATGAAGCTGCGCACCCGGAGTCCCCGGCGCATCGCCTCGATCCGCAGTACCTGCGGGACCGGCGGACCCTGGTAGACCAGCTCGGACATCGTGTCCGGATCGGCCGCGTGGACCTGCCCGAGGAACCTCTCGATGTCGGCGCCGGTCAGCTCGCCGACGTGCGCGGCCACCCGTTGCTGCCGGACGAACCCGTCATCGCGGTAGCTGACCACCAGGTGCGGCGCCTCCCCCTCGACGAGCCGGATCTTCGGATTGTCGTGCCGGGTCTGGCACACCTCCGCGATCCGGTCCAGCAGCAGGTGCGTCGGGTCACCGGGCTGGTCCTCGGTGCGGCCGAGGCCGATGATCGGCCGGCTCGTGTCGAGGGGTTCCGGGGTTTCGGGGCCGCCCGCGGCCGTAGCCGAGGGGCCGCCCGCGGCCGCCGCGAAGGTGCCGTCCACGGCGTGCCAGCCGCGGGTCAGTGTCTCGGGCTCGTGGTGGGTGCGGGTCTGGGAGGTCGGACGGCCCTGGGAGGTCGGACGACACGGTATCCGGGCCAGTCCCTCGGCACTCAGCTGCAGCAGCTGGCACTGATCCGGCCCGGCGGGCGGGATCAACGTCAGCTCGTCCTCCACCGTCCGGATCCCGGCCCCGGCCGCGACCGGCCCGTGCAGCACCAGGTTGAGCCGCCGCCCGAGCAGCCCGTCGAAGGTCACCGTGTCCCGCAACAGCGCGGGGTCGCGGTCCAGGTTTCCGTCCCGGTCGGTGGCCGGCCACGGGGCGTGCCGGATCGCGCCGACCCGCAACCAGCCGTCCTGTTCGTAGGACCGCAGCCGCTGGGCGAACCAGGCCGCCTGCGACTCGCCGATCCACCCGTAGTGGTCGTCCTCGCGGTGGCTGTCGTTGATCGTCGAGTTGAGTCCCGCGACGGCGACTCGCAGGTCGGGCACGGCGAACAGGGTCCACGGCTGCTGGCCGTCGAAGGTGATGTCGTCCAGGCCCTGGTAGAGCTCCTCGAACAGCCGGCTGAAGTGCCGCCACTTGGGCCAGTACGGCGGTCTGGGTGCGACATCGTCGGCTTCGCAGCTGGCGAAGTAGGCGCGGCAGGCGGGCGCGGTGATGTCCCGCGGCCCGGGGACCACCACGAGTCGGTTCGGCTCCAGGCCGAGCAGGACCCGCAGCCCGGTCAGGAATTCCGTGGCGGCGGTGAACTCCCGCACGCTGCCGGTCTCGGTGATGTCACCGGTGACCACCAGCAGATCGGGTGGGGGCGCGCCGTCACCGGTGAGCCGGGTCAGGTCACCGTAGATCCGGGCCTGCAGTTCCTCGGCGGTCCCCGGCGCGTCGGCCGCGATCAGGCCGCGACCGAACCGGGGCCCTGGCACGTGCAGCACGGTCACTGCTGAGCGGGCACCTTCCGCGGCGGGCGCGGCCGGTGGGTAGGCAGGCGCCGCGACCGGGGCCCGCCTGCCGGTGACCCCGGTGACAGGGGGCGGGGTGGACGAGGGCGGCGTGGCGGTGCGGTCCTGCGGCCGCGCGGTGGGGGCCGCTTCGGTCGGGTAACCGGGCGTCGTGGTGGGTTTGGCCCGGCCGTCGAGCGCCTGGCGGATGCGGCCGAGTAGCAGTGCCCTGGCGGCCTGCGGGTCGGTCACCCCGACCAGGTCCACATAGGTGATCATGGAGAGCAGGCCGTCCAGCGCGCAGTCCTCGACCCGGATCGTCACCAGGCGTTTGAGGTCGTCCGGGTCGGCGCGCAGCGCGGCCTGCCATTCCAGCCTGCCGTATCGGGAGGCGAGGTAATTGCTGGAGAGCACCGAGATGACCGCGGCGGCCTCGCTCACACCGCGGTCCATGAAATCGATGAAATTGGTGCCGGGTACGAAGTCCCAGGCCTGGAGCATCGTCGAATAGCCGGCGGTTTCGAGTTCCCAGGCAATCCAGGTGGCCCACCGCTCGTCGGCGGGGGAGTAACTGACGAAGAAGTCGACGGGGCGACTCGCGCTCTCGATGCTCCGCCTCATGGTGCCAATTCGACCACTGCCGGTGGGGTCTGCGCTATCAGGGTCGCCAGGATGTGCATGACGGCAGCCGGGTCATCACTTCCTTGACGTCCGGAACGACCAGTTCGGCCGCCTGCACCAGATCGAGCAGGCGATCGAGGTGCTCCGGGCGGCAGGCGACGAAGCTGCGGTCGACCTGGGGTTTGCCGATCCGGTCGTCGAAGGCGGTGCCGTCCAGCCCGTAAAGGGCGAAACCCGCTTCCGTCGCGATCAGTGCTCCGGCCGGTAGGTCGACCTGTTCGGCGTGGTAGCCGACCATGCCGTCGATGTCGCCGCGGGCCAGCATCACCAAGGACAGCAGCGGCGTCCACAGCTGGAATACCCGGCGGGCCGCCGACTCCAGCACGATCTTCAGTGCACCCGCGGTCGCGTCGTCCTTGGCCACCGAATACCCCTGGGTCCAGGCCAGCAGCGGGCCGCCGCGCCGGGCGCGCGCCGCGGGGCGCAGTGCGCACTGACCGGGCCCGTACGCACCGGCGCCACGAGTCGCGTGCCAGGTCGTTCCGGTGATCGGATCGTGCACCACACCCAGTACCGGGACCCGGTCCCGGCACAGCGCGATGCCGACGACATAGGTGGGCAGCGCGACCGCCAGGTTGTTGGTGCCGTCCAGCGGATCGACCAGCCAGGTCCAGGTCGCGTCGGTGGCCCCGAGGACGCCTGCCTCCTCGGCGATGATCCGATGATCGGGGAAAGCGTCCCGGATCCGCCCGAGGATGAGTCGCTCGGCCGAAATGTCCAGGTCGGTCACCACGTCCCCGGCCGGGCCCTTACCGCGCGCCCCCAGGTCGCCGTGTGCCTGGCGGGTCAGCAGTTCGCCCGCGGCGCAGGCGGCACCGAGGGCCACCCGCCGGGCCGGTTCGAGGTCCACCTCGAGACCCGGGCCTGGTGCGGCCACCGTCGGTCGGTGAAGCACGCCCACATCAACCCCTCCTCCTGGCCGCCTTCGTCATGATATCCGTCAGACGGCGCGCCACCAGCTCAGCGGCGTGCGCGGTCTCCGGTTCCGTGCAGCGCCGCCGGGGCACCCGGTGGCCGGACGTTCCCAGGTCGCCGAGGGACAGGTCGACGACGTCGGCGCGGGCCCGGCCGAGCACCACGGTCGCCGCCTCCGCCTCCCCGGGTACCACCGTCATGTGGAACTCCCCGGCGGCGAGGCGGTAGGTGCCGCCCGCCGCGGTCGACTGCACCGGGCCCGGCTCGCAGCGCACCAGTCGCTGCGTGGGCCGGATCACGTCGGTATCACCGTCGCTGAGTACTTCGAACAACCGATGGGTGGGGGCGACCGAGGTGTCGACGATGCGCACGAGCTGGTTACCGACCTCGCCGTAGAGGACGTAGCTGAGCAGATCCCAGCTGTGCGAGTGCACCGGCGACGTGGTGAGGTCCGGTTCGGGTCGCTGCTCGGTCCACAGGTGCACGCAGATGCCGTACCTGCCGCGCCGTTGCACCGGAAGGCAGACGAAGCCGAGCGGATGGCGGATCGCGATCAGCCGCCTGCGGCCCTGCGCGATCTCCTGCATCGCGTCGATCACCCTGGGCGGCACGCGCGTGGCAGCGGTGCGCTGCTGGATGTCGTCGAGGATCTCCGGGTAGTCCATGATCATTCGTACGGGTTCTTGGCCTGCACGGCCTTACGGATGATGTCGGAGACGGCGCGGTTGTCGAAGGAGGCGGGCAGCGGGATGTTCAGGGCGACGAAGAGCTTCTGCGCCTCCTCGACCGACGGCTCGTCGCTGAGCGGGACCGCGTTCGCCGCCTGTTCGATCGGCAGCCGCTTGGCCTGCTGCAGGCTGGTCAGCAATTCGGTGGCGTACCGGTCGTAGTAGATCCAGCCGCGCTTGATCAGCAGCGCGGGTTCTCGCGGGTCCTGCTGGGTGATGATCAGGGATCGGGAGGACAGGTCCCAGCGGAACGTGGTGATGGTCGGGGAGAGGCCGACCTCGACGGTGAGCAGCCGGTAGCGCTGCCGGTGCCAGCAGGCCGCCAGGATGGTGGCCAGGGACTCCTTGCGGGTGCGGTCGATCGTCCATGTCTCGCCGGTGCCGTCCGACCGGTGCGACAGCGAGCGGCGGAACATCGCGTAGTGCTCGCAGGCGTTGTCGTTGGTCGGGTCGACGATCTCCAGCCGCATGGTGAACGGCCGCCCGTCCCGGCGAGCCCGCTGGACGCATTCGGGCAGTGTCACCGCGCGGATGAAGGTGCCGGTACCGCCCTTGAACGTCCATCCCTCGGTGTCCCTTCGCGCGTCGGCCAGCGCCTGGCTGACCTCCTCGCCGGCGAGGACCCGCACGTTCGAGGCCGATTCCAGCGCGGCTTTGGTGCTGGAGAGCTTCGCGTCGACTTCCCGGGCCACCCCGAGTGCCGTTGCCACATCCCGTTCGACAGCCCCGGCACGCGTGCGGTCGTGCAGCAGCGTGCCAGCGAGTACGGCAAGGATCAGCAGCACGGCGTTGTCGACCGCACTGGTCCCGACCACATCGGCGAAGGAGAGCCCGGCGATGCATACGGCCAGCACCAGTGCGATCAGGCCGTCGACGTTCCTGCCGATCCACTTGACAAGTCGGGACATTCGCTCCCCCGAGATCGTGTGCGACCGAGCCATATCGGCCCAGATTTCCGGAGGTGATCTCCAAGGGAGTGTAGGTCACCGCGGCGAACCGGGTCGGATAGCGTCTCGCGCTGTCGGCGTCGGGGCAGCCGGCGGATGAGTGCTCAGGCGCGGTGGCGCGAGACGGGTGGTCACGTGAAGCGGGCTCAGGTGGTGTTCCGGGCACCACGGTGGGAGGTGCTGGACTGGGTGGCCGTCGCCTTCCTGGTCGCGGGCGTCGGTTCGGTACTGGCCGGATTCCTCCCGCTGACCGCGGCCGGCGACATCGTTCACCGGGTTCTGCCTCTGCTGGTCTTCCTCGGTTCCGTGATCGTGCTGGCTGAGTTCACCGCCAAAGCCGGGGTATTCGACGTGGTCGCCGTCCGGCTGGCGAGATTGGCAGCCGGGAATTACCTCGCACTGTTCGGTTTATGTGTGCTGTTCGCCTCGGCCACGACCATTTTCCTGAATTTGGACACCACCGCGGTGCTGCTGACTCCGGTGATGCTCGCCACCGCCGCCAAGGCGGACATCCCGCCGATGCCGCTGGCGATGCTCACGGTGTGGCTGGCGAATACCGCGAGTCTGCTGCTGCCGGTATCCAATCTCACCAACCTGCTCGCCGTGGACCGGGTGGGCCTGACCCCGGCCCGGTTCGCCCTCCGGATGGCCGCGCCTCAGATCGCGGCCATCGCCGCCACGGCGCTCTGTCTCTGGGTCTGGTACTGGCGCCGCGGGCGGCGCGGCACCGACCGATATCCGCCGCCGCAGCGCCACGTGCCACCAGACCGGGCGTTGTTCGCCGTCTCCTCGGTGGCCTGCGTCGCGTTCGCGGTGCTCGTGCTGGCCGGGGTACCGCTGGCGATCTCGTCACTGACCTGCACCGGGGTGCTGGTGGTTGCGTTCCTCTTCCGGGATCGCGCCGCGTTCGCCTGGCGGTTGATCCCGTTCCGATTGCTCGCCCTGGTCACGGGCTTGTTCCTGGTGGTGCTGACGATCGACCGATTCGGCCTGGGTCACCTGCTCGGCAGCGCCATCGGGACCGACGACGGGGCCACTGGGGTCGCCAAGGCCGCCACCCTCGGTGCGGTGCTGTCCAACACGGTCAACAACCTGCCCGCCTATGTGGCCGGTGAGGCCGTGGTGCGCAACGGTGACCAGCTGCTCGGCCTGCTGATCGCCACCAATGTGGGCCCGCTGGTCACCCCGTGGGCGTCGCTGGCGATCATCCTGTGGTACGAGCGGTGCCGGGCCGCTGAGGTGCGGATCTCCTGGGGCAGGTTCGCCGGGACCGGAGCCGTGACCGCCGTGGTCGCCCTCACCGCAGCCGAAGCCGCCCTCCTCCTCACCAGATAACCCCGGCGTGTCAGTCCCTGGTGCCCGGTGTGTCGTGCGCAGGTGCCCGGTGTGTCGTGCGCAGGTGCCCGGTCTCGCCCGGCTCGGGCGGGTCAGTCCTTGATCTCGCAGATCACGGCGCCCTGGGTGATGGGGGCACCGGGCTGAGTGGTCAGGGCGGTGATGGTGCCGTCCTTGTGCGCGGTGACCGGGTTCTCCATCTTCATCGCCTCGACCACCACCACGAGATCGCCCGGGGCGACGGTGTCCCCGTCGGACACGGCGACCTTCACCACGGTGCCCTGCATGGGCGCGGTGACCGCGTCACCGGATACCACGGAGGCTCGGCCACCACCGCGCCTGCGGGGTTTGCTCCTGGCCGCATCCGTACCTGGTCCCACGGCCAGGTCACCCGGCAGCGTGACCTCGATGCGACGGCCACCGACTTCGACGACCACCAGCTGCCGTGGCGCAGGCGGCTCCGGCTCGGCTGCCGACCAGGGCTGATCGACCCCGTAGGGTGCCTGCTCAACGGAGAACTCGGTCTCGATCCACCGCGTGTGCACGGTGAAGCCGCCGGGACCGGTCGCGGTGAAGGCCGGGTCGTCGAGCACGGCCCGGTGGAACGGGATCACCGTGGGCAGACCCTCGACCGTGAACTCGGCCAACGCGCGCCGGGACCGCTCCAACGCCTGTTCCCGGTCCGCGCCGACCACGATCAGCTTGGCCAGCATGGAATCGAACTGCCCTCCGACGACGCTGCCCTCGCGCACCCCGGAGTCCAGGCGCACACCCGGACCAGCGGGCGGTTCGAAGACGGTGACGGTGCCCGGGGCGGGCAGGAACCCGCGGGCCGGGTCCTCACCGTTGATCCGAAACTCGATCGCGTGACCCCGGGGCTCGGGGTCCCCGGTGATGGTGAGCCTTTCCCCGGAAGCGATCCGGAACTGCTCGCGGACCAGGTCGATGCCGGTGGTCTCCTCCGAGACCGGGTGCTCCACCTGCAGCCGGGTGTTCACCTCCAGGAAGGAGATCGTGCCGTCGAGACCGACGAGGAACTCGACGGTCCCCGCGCCGTGGTAACCCGCCTCGATGCAGATCGCCCTGGCGGCCTCGTGGATAGTGCGGCGCTGCTCATCGGACAGGAACGGCGCGGGTGCCTCCTCCACCAGTTTCTGGTGCCTGCGCTGCAGTGAGCAGTCCCTGGTGCCGACCACGACCACCGCGCCGTGCTGGTCGGCCAGCACCTGCGCCTCCACGTGCCGCGGTTTGTCCAGGTAGCGTTCCACGAAGCACTCGCCGCGCCCGAAGGCGGCGACGGCCTCGCGGACCGCGGACTCGAACAGTTCCGGGATCTCGTCCTGGCTGTGGGCCACCTTCAGGCCACGCCCGCCGCCGCCGAAGGCGGCCTTGATCGCTACCGGCAGGCCGTGGTCCTCGGCGAAGGCCAGCACCTCGGCCGCCCCCGACACCGGCTCCTTGGTCCCGGGCACCAGCGGCGCGCCCACCATGGTGGCGATGTGGCGGGCGGTCACCTTGTCACCCAGTGCCCGAATCGCCCGCGGGCTGGGGCCGATCCAGGTCAGGCCCGCATCGATCACCGCCTGGGCGAAGTCGGCGTTCTCGGAGAGGAAGCCGTAGCCGGGGTGCAGGGCGTCCACGCCGGCCCGTGCCGCGACGTCGAGCAGCGTGGCCTGGTTCAGATAGCTCTCGCCGGGAGTAGCGCCACCGAGCGCGAAGGCCTCGTCGGCCAGTCGCACGAACGGCGCTTCCCTGTCGTCCTCGGCGTAGACCGCAACGCTGGCCAGTCCGGCGTCCCGGCACGCCCGGATGACCCGGACGGCGATCTCACCGCGGTTGGCGATGAGCACCTTGTGCAGCGTGGTCGCGTAAGGCTGCGGCACCTCATGCCTCCCGGACACGTGCTCGTGGGGGTAGTTCCCGCCATGGGCTCTCCGAGGAGTCTAGAGCCGACCCGGAGGGGTGACTCCGATGGCGAAGGACACATCCGTCGCGGCACGACCCCGCCCTGCGGCGGCTGACGTGCACCGGTCAGCCGCCGGGCTCAGTGCCCGACGCTCAGACTTCTTTGCTCATGCTGTGCAGGAATTTGATGGTCTGAGACGGCGACTTAGCCTGCACACACAACCGATCCATCACCACCAAATAACGCTCCACATCCACACCCTCATCCAAATAAAGAGCACTCGTCAACTGCTCCAAATACACCACATCA
>DASXOV010000035.1:0-9878 GCA_036494005.1 Pseudonocardiaceae bacterium
CCGGTGCTGCGGGTGGGTGGGCTCGTCACCTACACCGTGGGTCTCGACGAGCGTTTCCAGGAACGCGCCGAGGCCTGGATCGAGGTGCCCAGCCGGGTCAGCCTGCCGGCCGAGATCAGTACCGTGCTGGCCCAGTACCCCCGGGATCGGGACGGATCCGCCAGGTCCATGCCCGAGAGTCTCGTCGCGGCCGTCGCCGCGGCGCACGAGCGGATCACCGAGACTGCTACCGCCCGTCAGCAGGTGCTGACCACGCAGGCCGACACCACCCGCGTCGACGAGGTGACCCGCACCCAGGCCTACTACGACGAGGTCCTGGCCGGTCTGGCGCGCAGACAGCGCACGGCCACCCCCGACAAACGCGGGATGCTCGACGCGAAGCTGTCCGCCACCCGTGCCGAACGTGCCCGGCGGCTGGCCGAGATCGAGGAGAAGTCCCGGCCCGCCCACACCATCCGGTTGTTCCGGTTGCACATGCTGTGGGTTCCGGCGCTGCGGCTGCCCTGCGTCGTGCAGCGCGGGCACCGGGATTTCCCGCTGACCCTGCGCTGGCTGCGCCCGGCACGGGCCTTCAGCCCGGTGAACTGCCCGGGCTGCGCGGCGCGGGAGACCTTGGTGGCTGCCAAGGATCGGCTCGGCTGCCGGCGCTGCCTGCCCCGCTCCGCCACGCTCGCCGCTGTAGATGGCGGCCGACATCCGTCGAGTCCACTTCCGCCACAGTGACGGAGCCGAGATCTCCCCGCCCGTCGCGCATCATCGGGGGCCCTTTCCCACGGGCGGGGCGTCTCTTCGGTGGCGCGGGCGCCGGAAACGACAGCCTGGTTACCTGGCGAGCACGGCCCGCAAGGCCTGGTCCACTCCGGCAAGGTCACTGTTGATCTCCCCCACGATCGATCCGATCGGCTCGGTCCTCTCGGTAACCACGTGGAGGCCAGTGGTGACTGCGCGGAGCTGGGCGGCGGCGCGCGAAAGAACGAGCGCAATGCTGATCAGGTAGACCGCGAGCACCAGCACGGTGAGCCCTGCGCCGATGATCGTGATTACAGCAGCTAGCGGCATGGTAATTCGCTCCTTACAGGACGCGGGCAACCGCTTTCACATAGCGGGTGAGGCCCTCCCCCACCCGCCTCACGGCGTCGCGAGTGGGTATCAGCGCCTTCACATCGTCGACTGCGATGACGATGCCCCCGGCCTGACCGTGAATGGTGTTGACCTGCTTCCCTACGTCGATGGTGGACCTGACCAGGCGCTGCAGGAGCACCACCACCACGGGTATGACCACCAGGATGAAGATCGCGTTGCCGATCCACCACAGTGCCATCGTCGCCTCCTTGTTTTACCTTCGCCTTATCGCGGGGTCATGAGCTACTGCCTACTGCGGGTCGCCAGCCACTTCCGGAGGTCTTGGCCGGGGCCTGCGGCGAAGCCTTGGCCCGGGTCTGCGGCGAGGTCCTGGCCGGGGTCTGCGGCGAGGCTTTGGCCGGGGTCTGCGGCGACGGCAGCGACTCGGCCTTCTCCGCGATCGCCGGCAGCGCACCGGCGATGGCGTTCAGCTTCCGGTTCAGGATCGCGGCGCCGGCGCCGACCAGGAACACGTCCCCCTGGATCGCGCTGATGGTCCCACCACTGACCTGTCCGAGGGTGTTGGTGATGGAGCGCAGCCGGTGAGTGATCAACATGACGAACAGCGCCAGCACGGCCACTAAGGCCACGATCTCGACGACAGAAAGGGTCACGAGCAGTCCCGTGCTCATCGCGCCCCCACCCCGAGAAGTCGTGCGTGCAGGCGCGCCTCGGCCATGACCTCATCCAGGCTGTCTGCGACGGCGAGCGCGACCTTGATGTTGGCGGTGTTGCCGGCAACACCCTGTGCCACGCCCCCCAGTCGCCGCACGCTGGCTTCGATGGAGCCTACGAGGTAGAGGAGCAGACCGAGAAGCGCGACCACGGCAACTATCACGATCGCCCCGATAACCAGCGTAGCCTGCCAGAACGTGATCTCCTCGGTGGCGAGAGCTAAGACCATCGCTATCCTCCCAATGCTTGTCGAGCGGTCCGAGCGCCCCGGAGGATGCTCTGGAGGGTGTCGTTCGTGCGGACCAGTTCCACGAGCGGCTGCGTGGTCGACTGTGTCCCCTCGAGCTCACGAGTCGCCGCGCGCACCTGCGCGTTGATCCGGGATGCAAGTACCAGGAGCACGCTGACAACGACCACCACGACCACCACGACCACCAACCCGATGATCAGGCCCGCCCACCAGCCACCGAGGTGCGGCTCCCCAAATTCGCTCAATGTTGCCTCCAACCCCTGCGAGGAATGTTCTGGCACTCGATCCGACTCAGGACACGGCCGTTCCACTATTGGGTCGTAACTCGCTTACTTGGGTCGGCGCTTACTTGGGTCGGCGAAGGCCAGCAGAATCAGAATTTTACAGAGAGCTTACGCTCGATCACGGGCTGATGTAAATAGCAGTACGAGAAGGGCGCCACCGCGCGGCGTCCGGAATCTCAGACATCCGCACGGGGTTATGGAGACTCAAGATCCGGCTTCGCGAGGTTGCAGTTCCCGCCGAATGTGATCATCGTGGCAGTGCGCTGGTATTCCGCGCCACAACCTGGCCTACCAGCGACGTCGAAGAGTGCTGGACGGACGCAGCATCAAGGTGGAGCATGTCACCGGCTACCGCTGGCCCGACCTGATCTCCGGCCGGAGGTGACGAGCATCTTCACGCTCCGCCCGCTGAGATTGTCGGTGGTGCGGGTGAACAGCACACCGAGCGCGAAGAGATAGATCGTCAGGCTACTGTATCAATGAAGTTGAAAATCAGTGACGCGGAACTATGGACCACTCTGGGCCGGTAGGGGTGGTTACGGTGTGCCGAAAGGACTGTTCTTCCGTCCTGGGTGGGTGCTTCAGAGTGCCACCGTTTCTGGCACGCCAACGTGGTGGCCAGGGCTCGGCAGGAGCGTGGCCCACACCCCGGCTCCAAGATCGACGACATCGACCCACTGCCGGGCACCCACTCACTGGCTATCCAGAGGGTCGATCTCGACGGCGCAGAACTTGAACTCCGGGATCTTGCCGTAGGGGTCGATCTCGTCGATGGTCAGCACGTTGGCCGCGGCCTCCCGGAAATGGAACGGGATGAAGCAGTTGCCCAGCGCCTCCCGGTGCGACACCTTCAGCCGCAACGAGATCTCCCCCCGCCGGGAGCGCACCCGCACCAGCTCGCCGTGCGCGAGTCCCCGGTCCGTGGCGTCCTTCGGGTGCACGTAGACCTCCGCTTCCGGCGCGATGGTGTCCAGCGCGTAGGAGCGCCGGGTCATCGAGCCGGTGTGCCAGTGCTGCAACAGCCGGCCGGTGTTGAGGATCAGCGGGTAGTCCGCGTTCGGCAGCTCCTTGGCGGGCAGCCACTGGGCGGGCACCAGGTGAGCCAGCCCGTCGGTGGTGTTGAACCGCTCGTCGAAGAGCACCACGGTGCCGTCGGAGTGCTCGGGGTCCGGGTTGGGGTAGAGCTTGCCGGTGCCGCCGAGGTTGTCGTAGGACAGGTTCGCGTAGTTGGGCATCACGCTCACCAGCTCGTCGAAGACCTCGCGCGGCGAGGAGTAGTTCCAGTCCAGACCGAGCCGCCGGGCGATGTCCTGCACGATCTGCCAGTCCACCCGCGCCTGGCCGGGCGGGTCGAGCGCCGTACGGCCGCGCTGCACTCTGCGGTCGGTGTTGGTGTAGGTGCCGTCCTTCTCCAGGTACGACGACGCGGGCAGCACCACGTCGGCGAACTCGGCGGTCTCGGTGAGGAAGATGTCCTGCACCACCAGGAAGTCCAGCGCGGACAATGCCGTGCGCACCTTGTTGATGTTCGGATCGGATAGGAACGGGTTCTCCCCCAGCATGTACATCCCCCGCACGCCGCCCTTGAGGACCGAGCCGATGATCTCGGTGACGGTCAGCCCCTTCTGCGGGTCCAGCCCGCTGACCCCCCAGGCCTGCTCGAACCGGGCCCGCACCCGCTGGGAGTCGGCCTGCTGGTAGTCCGGGTAGAACATCGGGATCAGCCCGACGTCGGAGGCACCCTGCACGTTGTTCTGCCCGCGAAGCGGGTGCAGCCCGGTGCCCGGCCTGCCGACGTTGCCGGTGACGGCACACAGCGCGATGAGGCAGCGGGCGTTGTCGGTGCCGGTGGTGTGCTGGGAGATCCCCATCCCCCAGAAGATGATCCCGGCGCCCGCGCTGCCCCAGACCCGGGCCACCTCGCGGATCGTTCCTGCGTCGATGCCGGTGATCTGCGCGGCCCGCTCCGGCGGGTAGTCGGCAACGGTGCGGGCCAGCTCGTCGAAGCCGGAGGTACGGCGGTCGAGGTAGTCCCGGTCGATCAGCCCCAGCCGGATGATCTCGTGCAGCACGCCGTTGTAGAAGGCCACGTCGGTGCCCGGCTTGAGCTGGCAGTAGATGTCGGCGTGCTCAGCCAGCCGGTCGGCGCGCGGATCGATGTAGATGATCGTCGTTCCGGCGCGGCGGGCCTGCTTGAAGAAGGACGCGGCGACGGGGTGGTTGGCCGTCGCGTTGCTACCGGTGATGATCACGACGTCGGCGTTGACCACGTCGCCGTAGGTGGTGGACACCGCACCGGAACCGATGCCTTCGAACAGCGCGGCCACCGAGGAGGCATGACACAGCCGGGTGCAGTGGTCCACATTGTTGGTGCGGAACCGGGTACGGATCAGCTTCTGGAAGAGGTAGGCCTCCTCATTGGAGCACTTCGCCGAGCCGAATCCGGCGATCGAGGCGGGACCGCCCTCGGCATGGATCTCGGTCAGCCGCCGGGCGACGAGATCGAGCGCCTCGTCCCAGGTGGCCTCCCGGAAATGCGGCAGCACCTCGTCGTAGTTCGCCGGGCCACCCGGCTTGCGCCGCTGCCCGCCCTTGACGTCGCCCCCCGGCACGTCCCCCCTGACGTCGCTGGAGAGCGGCCCCTTGGGATAGGAGCCATCCCGGCGGATCAGCGGGACGGTCAGCCGTTGCGGCGACGCCGCGTAGTCCCAGCCGTAGCGGCCCTTGACGCACAGCCGGCCCTGCGATCCGGGCTGGTCGCGGCCCTCGGCGTAGGCGATCGCTCCGCGTTCGCGATCCACGTGGTAGGTCAGGGCGCAGCCCACCCCGCAGTACGGGCATACGGTCTCGACGGCGTCCAGCTCGTCGCGGGGACGGATCGGGACGGCGTTGATCGGTTTGTTGGTCAGCGCACCGGTCGGGCAGGCCGCGACACATTCGCCGCAGGTCACGCAGGACGAGGCGCCCATCGGATCATTCAGGTCGAAGGCGATCCGGGTGGAATAGCCCTTGCCGGAGCGCCCGATCACGTCGTTGCCCTGAATGTCGTCACAGGCCCGGGTGCAGCGGTCACACAGGATGCAGGCATCGTGGTCCACCGCGATGACCGGGTTGGAGACATCGACGCCGCGGCCTGACCCGCGCGGCAGGGCTGTGCCTGATTGACCGGCTCGGCCGGTGGTGCCCTGGGCGACGCCGTAGCGGTCGGCCAGCGCGAGCAGCAGGTTGTCACCGGTGGTGGTCTGTTTCGGGTCGGCCTCCCGCGGTGGCTGGTCGGCGATCAGCAGTTCGGTGAGGGTCGCCCGGCTGCGTTCCAGCTCCTCGGTGCCGGTGTGCACCGCCATCCCGTCCTCGCAGGGCCGGACGCAGGCCGCGGCGAAGGCCCGCGCGCCGGTGTCCACCACACACATCCGGCAGACCCCGACCGGGTCGTAGCGCTCGTCGTGGCAGAGCACCGGAATGTCGATGCCGAGCCGGCAGGCCGCCTGGTAGATCGTGGTGCCCTCGGGCACCGTGATCTCGCGACCATCGATGGCGACGGTGACCGTCACAGCAGTGTCCTTTCCCTCACCAGGCCTATCCCTCACCAGCGAGCCCGCCCACCAGCAGACCCGCGAACTCCCCCTCGCCCGGCCGTCCGTCGGGAGCCAGCCCGCGGGCGGCGTAATACCTGTCGATCATGGTGCGCAACCGTTCCGGGGTGAGCGCGGCGCTGCGGCCGGAGCCCAGCTCGATCGGCTCGCGCAGCAACCGCTCCGGCAACCAGTCGTCGGCGGGAACCCAGCCCTCGCGCAGGTTGAACATCCGCTTGAGCAGCACGATCCGGCGCGCGGTCGCCCGCAGCTCGGCCGAGTCGACGTCCCATCCGGTGACCACCCGCAGCAGCCCGGCCCACTCCTCATAGGGCTCGGTGAACACCCCGCGCAAGAACTTGCACAGGATCATCGAGTCCATCACCGCCGCCCGGTCCTCCGTCGCGACCGCCGCCGCGACCTGCGCGTCCCCGCCGTCGAGCCGGTCGTAGTCACCGGACAGATCGGCCTCGTAGGCACCAGAGCGGTTGTGGTCGGCACCCCGGGCGTTGACGGCCAGGCCGAGCGCCATGCCCTGCAGCGTGCGTGGCTCGTATCCGGGCAGCTCCATGCCCTTGACGTGCGGCGCGTACTGCTCCGACCCGCCGCCCACGACGACCGCGGCGCGCCGGGAACCCTCGGCGAGCAGGGCACCGAGCCCCTCGACCCGGCCGATCTCGTCCAGCGCCCGCAGCAGCGCATCGCCGTCACCGAACCGCAGCCACGGCGCGTCGAGCAGCCCGCGCTCGGCGCACTCCATCGCCCAGGCGATCGTGCCGCCCGCCGAGATGGTGTCCAAGCCCAGCTCGTCGCACCGGGCGGAGGCCGCCAGCACGTCGTCCGGGTCGGACACCCCGCACATCGGGCCGAGCGCGAACACGTTCTCGTACTCCACCCTGGCCGCTGTGCCGTTTTTGCCGCGATAGATGTGCTCGCAACCGATGCTGCAGGAGGCGCAGCCGCTGCGGGTGCCACCCCGCAGGTCGTGCAGTTGCTCCGCGGCCAGCTTGGGTGCCTCGGCGAACGTCGCGCCGGAGAAGTTGCGGGTGGGCAGGGTGGAGATCGCGTTGAACGCCAGGAGATTGGCCAGTGTGCCCAGCTCACGGTACTTCGCGGTGGCCGGGCCGAACGACCGCTCGCGCAGGTCCCTGGCCGCGGCCAGCACCCCGTCGGGATCGGCGGGGGCGATCTTCGTCGCGGCGCGCACCGCCACCGCCTTGATGTTCTTCGCACCGAGCACCGCGCCCAGCCCGCCCCGGCCGGCATGACGCCCGTCGTGGGAGATCGTGGCATAGCGCACCCCGCGCTCCCCGGCGGGCCCGATCGCGGCGATCCGCCAGCCCCGGCCCAGCCGATCCTTCAAGGACCGCTCGGCGGCGGCGGCGGACAGGCCCCAGACCTCACCCGCGTCCACCAGCCGCGCACCCCCGCCGTCGACGAGCAGCGCCGAAGGACGCGCGGCCCTGCCGGTGAGCACGATGGCGTCGTGCCCGGTCAGCTTGCCGGAGATGGCGAACTGGCTGGACGCCAGCGCGTCGGTGAGCATCCCGGTCAACGGTGACTTGGCGACGACGGCGAACTTGGCGCTGGTGGTCAACGGCGTGCCGACCAGAGGAGAGAACACGAACGCCAGCGGAGCCCGCGGCGCGAGCGGGGCGACCCCCGGCGGGGCGAGCCGGTACAGCAACCAGGCGCCCAGCCCGGCGCCGCCCAGATAGGCCCGCAGCACCGATTCGCCCAGCGGGTAGCGCCGGCTCGTCGCGTCGGTCACGTCCACGATCAGTGCCCGGCCCGCGTACCCACCCGCCGCCACGGTGCTCACCCGCCGGCGCTCATCCGCCGGCGTCCGCGGCGAGGAAAGCGACGGTGTCCCCCCGGGTGAGCGGGACGTCCCCGTCGCGGCTGATCTGGTCCCCGTTGAGCGCGGCGACCACGTGGCGGTCCAGGGTCAGACCCACCGCCGCCGCCGCCCCGGACAGGGTGGCCGCCCGGACCACCCGCGGCCCCCGGTGCCCGTTGGCCGCCAGCGTTCCGTACCGCTGCACGGTGATCTCCGGCGCGGGGTGGTGCCGAGCGGTGTGGTAGTCGCCGGGTTCGTTGACGTTGACCAGCGAGTCCAGCTCCGGGTCGACCGCGGCCAGCGCAGGGTCGGTGAGCAGCGCGGCGTGGTCCAGCCGCACCGTACGGCAGCCGGGGTGGCGGAACAGGAAGGCCGGACGCAGATCACCCGCCGCCACCAGTTCGGCCACCAGGGGCGCTAAGCCGACCCGGTAAGCAGCGGCGAGCGGCTGCGGGTAGCCACGGGCGACCGGCAGCACGACATCGACGCCGTCCCTGCCGTCACCATCATCACTGAATGCGGCCAGTACCCGGCGGACGAACGCGGGATGCAGGAACGGCAGGTCGGTGGAGCAGACGAACGCCACCTCAGCGGTGTTCTCAGCGCCGGTGTTCTCAGCGCCGGTGCCCGCTGCATCGTCGGCCAGCGCGGCCAGTCCGGCGGCGATGCCCTGCAGCGGCCCCAGCCCCTCCTCGGGATCCTCGACCACCGCGACCCGCGGCGGGATCTCAGGTAACTGCTGCCCCGGCGCGCGGACCACCAGCAGCGGACCGTTTACCGAGCGACCGAGCACACCGAGGGTGCGGCGCAACAACGTGGAGCCGTGCCACTCCAGCGCGGCCTTCGCGGTGCCCATTCGCGATGAGCGCCCCCCGGCTAGCACCACGCCGGCCGTCAGCATTCCGACCCGCGCCGCCATGCAGCCGATCGTAGCCCCGCATCACGGCCCGACCCCCCACTCGGCGGTGCTGTACCCCCGATGCCGCAGGGCCCTCGGTGAGACCGGTAGCGACACGAAGCGCCTTACCGGGTTCTGCCATCTCCTCGGTAAGGCGCTTCATCCGATCTTCGAGCAACCGGTCAGCCCCGGTGGTGCCCGCCCGCATGGGCGGAGCCGCCCTGAGCAGTGCCATGGCCGGCGGGAACGCTGTCAGTGGTGCGCACAGTCCGGCTGCCGCCGGTCGGCCCGGAGGTCTGCGGCGCGGTGTCGCCGGTCTGCGCCGCGGTCTTGACCCGGTGGTGCTTGGGCCCGCCATTCTGAGGTGCACTGCCGTCGTCCGGTTGCACCACGGGCCAACCCGCCTGAGGTGCACCGCCGTCAGGCGAGCCGGTTGGCGGCGTGCCGTTGCTGGGTGCGCCGGGATCAGCCGTGCGCGGTGCATCCGCACGTGAACCGCCTGCGGGCTGCCCGGATGTGTCCGCAGCGGGTGGGACGTCCCTGGTGGATCGGCTGGAGATCTCCGGCTCCTGGACAGCAGGCGCCACGAAACTGACCGGCCCGGCGTTCAGCGGGCGGGCGCGCGCCCCGAGCGGCGGTGGATTGATCGAGGGTGCGGCACCCACCCGCAGGATGGCCGGGTGCACCACGCTGACCGGTACCGCCTGAGGGGTCGCCGCGGTGGCGCCCAGCGTCACTATGCCCTGGGAACTGACTGGTGCGCCGACAACGTCCATCGCATTCATCGCGTCGGCCGGTGGGTTGTCGGGGTGACCCGAGGAACTGCCAGGCAGTGCGCTACTGGCCACCGAGCCGACGAACATGGCAGCGCCCGCAACCGCGACTCCGAAAGCCACCGGTCTGCGGGCGCTCGAACGGCGCTTGCGAGAACGTGGTCCCGCTGACCGTGTCACCCCCGGCGCGGGAAGTGGCTGGTCCGGAACAGCCGGCCACGGCATCATCGCGGACACCGCCTGCCCAGGCGACACCGGTCCGGAGAGGTGCGGACCGGAAGTCTTCGGACGAGGCGACGCCAGACGGGACGACGCCAGACGGGACGGCAGCGAACCGGACGGCAGCGAACCGGACGATGCCGGACCGGGCGGCACCGCAGGCCCGCCGAACGCTACCGGCACCCGCGTCCGCGCCGAACTGCCGAATGCAGGCGGAACCCGCGGTGAATCGCCGAATACCGCCG
>DASXOV010000036.1:0-3108 GCA_036494005.1 Pseudonocardiaceae bacterium
CCCGCCGCAATCCCCTGCACATCCCACCTGATCTCACCCGAATCCGGGAATAACACCACCACCGAACCACAACCAGAGCTACCCACCCCCGCTATCCACAGACCGGCGGGTGGTCGGCCACGGCGGTCGTCGGATCACCACATGCTGGGACGCGTTGCTCAATAGCCCCTACCTCGCC
This sequence comes from Pseudonocardiaceae bacterium, assembly GCA_036494005.1. Taxonomy (GTDB): domain Bacteria; phylum Actinomycetota; class Actinomycetes; order Mycobacteriales; family Pseudonocardiaceae. Next base: position 179 of record DASXOV010000036.1, read on the forward strand.
AGCCCCTACCTCGCCAGCCCCTACCTCGCCAGCCCATGCCTCGCCAGCCCATGCCTCAACCGCAACGGAGACGACCATGACCGCAACCGCTCGCCGCTACCTCGTCGTCATCGGGGAGACGGTCGCCGCGACCGCGGTGTGTTCGGCCGGCCCCGAGCCGGTTGGCGCGAACGCTGATCCGTCCATCGCCCCGCTCGATGGCTTCACGCTGCGGCACCTGCCGGACAGGCTCGGCCCGATCGTGTCCGACGTCGACTACGAGTGGGACGACGTCAGCTTCCGCACCCGGGTGTGGGAGCGCGGACCGGACGCCGAGAGTGGCTACCACGTCGACCTGACGGCCGCGGTGCTGCGCGGCGAGCGGCTCACCGACCCGGACGCGTTGCGCGACTTCCTCGCCGACTACCTGGATCACGACCCGCAGCAGTGGCCGCTGCAGCGTTACGACCGGAACTCCTGCCACGGGTTCGCCACATCCGGATTCGCCACATCCGAGCGGGTGTTCTTCCTGTTCCGGCCCGGGGTGGCCGTGCAGGTCGTCGCGGACGAGGGCAACGTCGTCACGCCGGACGAGTTGATCGCGATCGCCGACGGCATCGAACCCGCCGACAGCTGAGCGGACCGGATCTTCGACTGCGGGCGACGGGGCCGATCCCGTGGCCTCGCCGGCAGGCAGCCGCTGCCGCGCCGGACCGACACACCACCGCTGAGTAGGACGCTGGAACAGCTGCGACACGAAGCAGATCGATGATCTACCTCGACTCCTGCACGCTGCTGAAACTCATCCGGACCGAGGACGGGTCGGCCGCGCTTCAGCAGTGGCTCGACGAGCGGGGCGACGAGCTGATGGTGACATCGGAACTGTCCCGCACCGAGGTTCTGCGGGCCATCCGGCGCAACAATCACCGGGACACCGGCGAGCTGATCGACGCGGCCGCACTCGCCGAAGAGCTGACCGAGGCTACCGAGGTGCTCGCCGCGGTGGCACAGCTCGCCGTGGACTCCGACATCCTCGATGACGCAGGTGCGCTCACCGCACCGATGATCATGACGTTGGACGCCATCCATCTCGTGTCCGCCGCCGAGTGGGATCCGTCGAAGGTGGAACTCGTCACGTACGACCGTCGACTGTCCGCCGGGGCCACCGACTCCGGCCTGACAGTGGTCGCGCCGGCTGCCCCACACCCATGATCAGGAGCTGATGGTTGTCGCGGCATCGCACAACGCTGAACACCTCGCACGAAAATACGTAATAACGTAGTATCGTTGTTGTGGAGATCGCCAACCGGCTGGCCCGCCTCGAGGAACGGGTGGCCGCGCTGGAGTCCGCCCGGCTGCCCGACCAGGCGCCGACATCTGACCAGACACCAGCACCTGACCAGACACCAGCACCTGACCAGACGCCTGGCACCGGCTCGCTCTGGGCGCTCGACGCACTGAAGGCGCAGGCCGGCGAGCCCGGGGCGGTGCTGTTCACCGGCTCAGTGACGTTGCCCGGACCGCGCCAGTACGACTGGCAGGAGGGGTTCGATGCCGGGCAGCTCCTGGACGGCGACTGGGCCGGCGCCGCCGACAACCTGGGGGCACTCGGGCACCCGGTACGGCTCGCCCTGCTCAGGGCGGTACTCGGCGGGACGACCAGCGCCGCGGAGCTGGCCGAGACCGAAGGGCTGGGCACCAGCGGGCAGCTCTACCACCACCTGCGGCAACTGGTTTCCGTCGGCTGGCTGCGCTCGACCGGGCGCGGCCGCTACGAGGTGCCGGCCGGGCGGGTCATCGCGTTACTGGTCGTCATCGCGGCAGGGACGTCGTGATGCTCTTCTGGAAGGACACCATGGCACGGTTGATCGCTCGCGTGCGAATACCACTTGTGGTGCTGGGAGCACTGCTCGCCCTGGCCGGGAGGTTCTGGGACGGGGCCGGGTCACTGTCGACGGCAGGCTCCGCCGTGATCTTCGCCGGACTGGTCTGCTGCTTTCTGATCGGGACCGTGCGCGCGAACCCGATGCGGCTGCGGTTGCCGGTGCTCGGGCGGTGGGTGGCGCTGAACAGCCCGGCCAACCGGGTGCCCAGCCACGGCGTGCACGCCTACGGGCAGACCTACGCGGTGGACCTGGTGTACGACCCGCTGGAGCGCCCCCGCCCGGCCTTCGGCTCAGGGCTGGGCTTCCGGCCGCCGTCGGATTTCCCCGCGTTCGGACAGCCGGTGCTGGCCCCCGCCGACGGGGTGGTGGTGCGGGTCCGCGACCGGGCCCGCGACCATCGCAGCCGCAACTCCTGGCTGGGAATCGGGTACGTGCTCGTCGAGGGCGTGCTCCGGGAGCTGTCCGGGCCAGGGCGAATCCTCGGCAACCACATCGTGCTCGACCTCGGCGACGGGGTGTACGCGGCACTGGCGCACCTGCGTCAGCACTCCGCCCGGGTCGGCGCGGGGGACGCCGTCCGGGCGGGCCAGCACATCGCGGACTGCGGCAACTCCGGAAATTCCACCGAGCCGCATCTGCACCTGCAGCTGATGGACCGTCCTCAGGTGCTCGTCGCGGCCGGTCTGCCGATGGACTTCGAGGACTTCGAGGTCGGCGGGGAGCGCCGATCGGGAATGCCGCGCAACAAGGAGCCGTTCACGGCGCCGCGCAACACGGCCCTGCCCGATTCGCCAGCCCTGCCCGATCAGCCAGCCTGACCGAAGCCTGGACCGGTCAGTCGCGCTCGGCCGGGTCCGGCTGGTCCACATCCGACGGCCCCGGCGGCGCCTCGCCGGGGCCGCCGGGGCGAGCGTCGCGACGTCGCTGGATGTGGACCACACCGGACGCAAGATCGAGCGGACCGTCGAGGAACCGGAACGGCGGGTCCTGTCCGTCCGGTTGCTCGTCCCGGGCCTGCTGCTCGGGCTTGCGGCCGGGGAACATCTCGGCGAAGGCACCCATATC
>DASXOV010000037.1:0-48298 GCA_036494005.1 Pseudonocardiaceae bacterium
CGACGTGGCCGGCCGAGTGTGGTTCTGTGGTGATGCGAAACCGAGCGGGATCCCTGACCGGGACGGGAGGATGAGGTGAAGACCGGGCTGATCATCTTGGACATGCTTGAGGACTTCGTCGAAGGAACGTTGGCCAACCCGGCCGCCCGGCCGATCGTCGAACCGATCGCCGCGCTCGCGCAGGAGGCTCGCCTGCGCGAGGACTGGGTGGTGATCTACGCGAACGACGCCCATCAACCAGGTGACTTCGAGTTCAAGATCTTTGGGGAGCACGCGCTGGCCGGCTCTCCCGGCGCGCAGGTGATCCCGGAACTTCGCCCGCACCAGGGCGATATCGTCGTGCCGAAGCGGTACTACTCCGCGTTCACCGACACCGATCTGGACTCCACCTGCCGGGTGCGCGACATCGGGCGAGTCGTGATCGTCGGTCAGCATACCGACTGCTGTTGCCGCCATACCGCTTACGATGCCTTCCGGCGCGGTCTGGACATCACGGTGGTTCCGGAGGCGACGTGCGTCTACGAGCCCATGACCGAAGGTCAGTACGAGCAGAGCCAGCGTGCCGCGCTGGCTTACCTGCGCACCTTCTATGGCGCTGAATTCGGGGACCCCGACGTCGTGCTCAAGTCGTGAGCCCCAACGCGCTCAGCGCCTTCCGGACCCGAGTCATCCAGTGACCCCCCGGTGGCCACCGGGGACCGGCACCACCGTGGGGAGGACCTGGGATGCCCAGCAGGCCTGATCTCCGAGCGGGATGTCTCACACGGGTTCTTCGTTGAGGTCGGCGGTGGCGGCGGGGCTGGTGCGCCCGGGGAGCGTGGCCGCGTGGGCGGCCAGTCCGGCCGCGGCCTGACTGATCATCCGCTTGACCCCCCAGCGCCACAGCCAGCCGGTGCCGGGCACCTTAGGCAGGAAGGACACCCGCCACCGGATCCCGGTGCCGCCGAGGTCCGGTTCGAGGTCGATGTCGCCGCGGTAGTCCCGGACCGGCAGCCCGGACAGATGCCGGTAGCTGAAGCGACGATCGGGAACCAGCTCAACGATCTCGTCGCGCCCGGCCACTCGCCCCTTGCGGAAGATCCGGATCGCGCCGCGCCCCTCGGGGGCCTGATCTCCGGCCCGCTCCAATTCGAAGGACTCGATCGGCGACCACGTCGGCCAGGTCGCGCCGTCGCACAGTAGCGCATAGACGGTGGTGATATCGGCAGGGGTGTGGACCCTGATGTCAAAGCTCTTGCGGCGCACGGTGCCTCCCTCAGTGAACCATGTGGTACATGTACCATTCGGTTCACCTCAGTGGCAACCGAACCTTCAGCGACGGATAGAACTGGAGCGAGAGCTGCCTCCGTCCACTGTGACCGCCGCCAAGCAGCGGCTGCTCGCCGGCGTCATCGACTACCTGGCCACCCACGGCGTCGGTGACGTGAGCCTGCGACAACTGGCCGCCGCCGTCGGCACGAGCCACCGGATGCTCATCTACCACTTCGGCTCCAAGGACGGGCTGCTCGTCGAGGTCGTGCGCGCGGTGGAGCAACGCCAGCGCGAGTTGTTCGCCGAACTCGAACTCGACACCAACGCCCCTCCGGACGAGATCGGCCGGTGTTTCTGGCGAAGCATCGCCGATCCCGCGATGTGGCCCTACGAACGGCTGTTCTTCGAGTTGTACGGCCGGGCACTGCAGGGCGACCCCAGCGCCGCCCCGTTGCTGGCGGGAATCGTCGATCACTGGCTGGCGCCGTTGGCGGAATGGGGCCGCCGTCAGGGCATGGCTCCTGCGGTGGCGCTCGCCAACGCCCGGCTCGGGGTCGCTGTCACCCGGGGGCTGCTGCTGGACCTGCTGGCCACCGGAGACCGCGAGGGCGTCGACGCTGCGATGGAGTACTTCATCGCGCTCTTCCAGTCCGCCTCGACGCCCCCGGCCGACGGGCACATCACGCGATCCCCGTGAGTCGTCGTCAGCCGCGGGCCCGTACCGCCTTCTGCCCGTTCGCCGCGTCTGCCGGTTCGACACCGGGGTGCACCACCGCCACGGGTCCGCTGCCGTAGCGCACCATCGTCTGGCTGGTGGAGCCGAGCAGCATCCCGGTGAACCCGCCCCGCCCACCAGAACCGACGACCACCAGTTCGGCCCGTGGCGAGTAGCTCAGCAAGGCGTCAATCGCCCGGTCCCTTCGAATCACCCGGCTGATGTGCACGTCCGGGTAATGCTCGGACCAGCCTGCGAGTGCCTCGGCCAGCACCCGCTCCGCGTCATCGGCGAGCGCACTCTGATTCGAAGCCTCCGAGATCGTCTTGTGCAGTGCATGCCAGCTGGGCTCCCGCCAGGAGTGCACCGCGACCAGCGGCAGGTTCCTGCGGTCGGCGAAGGCGAACGCGAAGCCGATCGCCAGTTGGTTGGTGGGCGAGCCGTCGACCCCGACCACGACCGGCGCCGGCTGCCCGGTTCCTTCGGGGACGGGCCGCCTGCGCACCACGACGACGGGGCAACGGGCGTAGGTGCTCACGGTGCCCGCTACCGAACCGAGGTGCAGCCCCGCGAAACCATCCAGGCCACGGGCCGCGATGACGAGCAGCGCCGCCTCACCGGAGCATTCGATCAGTGTCCGGGATCGTGGCCCAGTGATCACCGATGTCGCCACGAAGATGCCGGGTTCGACCGTCTGTGCCAGTCGACGGGCACGGTTGGCCACGGTACTGGCCCTTCGCGCCGCCAACGGCCACTCCCGCTGGGTGGTCCCGGCGGGTAGCTGACCCAGGCCGCCGAGTTCCGGGTAGTGCGGTGAGGCGAGCACGATCCGCAGCCCGACGCCCCGCGTCGCCGCTTCGCGGGCGGCCCAGCGCACCGCGCGTAGCGCGGACGCGGACCCGTCGACTCCGACGGTGATGCCGAACCTGGTGCTCATGATCTCGCTCCATCTCGCGTCCGCGGCATGATCGCGACCTCGTCACCGACATGCCCGGTCATCGAAGCGTCAACTTCCCCGGTCCAACCAGTTCAGCCTGCTCGGATCGAAGCCGGCTCGGCAGGGCAGGACGTCGCCGCTGCTGGGGTCCGAAGGCCCGCGCCCGACGACAGTGCCACCGGCGCGGCTCTTGGCAGGGCGAGATCGGCTCGATGACCCTGGCCACGCCACTGACGTACAGATCAGGACGCCGTGATCTGTACGCGGAGTGACGTTTGTAGGATCACCGAATCTGTAGGACCACAATATTGCGGATCATTGGGTCGAATTCTTGAGATTTCGCGTACCCGTGTGCCTGATTCACCGAATTCTTAGGGTGATCAGGCCGTCCCTAGAGCGGGGCGGGTCACACGAATGAGTATCTCATGTTTGATGATCGACCAGGGGTGGTATAGAGCAAGCGTATTGGGAACTTCTCGAGAACCAAAAGGAGACACAGATGACTCAGCCAGAAGGTACCGGGCAGGACACTGAACTCGATTCCACCTCTTCGATCATCGAAGGTAGCGCCAACACCCTTGAGAAGCCAGCGGAAGGGGCGGCGACCGGCGACTACCAGGCACGTCTGCGCGAGTTCGACAACGTCGAGTCGGCCCCGGTCACGTCGTTGCCGGAGGAATCCCGCAACCTGGATGCGAGTGATCTCGAGGTGTGACTCGTGATCGGGAACGGCTCGTCGCACGTGCGCCGACTGGTGGGTCGCTGGCGCAACCTTCCGCCGGCCCTGGTCGCCAGCTGCTACCGGCCCCTGGTGGACGGCCTCACTCGGGTGCGCTGAGTGTACTGGGGCTGAGTGTACTGGGACAGCGTGTACTGCGACATCCTGGTGAGCACGAACCGTGCCAACGTGCTGTGGCAGACTGGTGAGGGCCCCGCCCACCGGGAATTGTGACCGTCCGTCGACACCACCTTCGGTAACCGGGTGGCGGTTTGTGGCGGCGGAGCTGCCAATCTCTGGTAACGATTGCGCCGGTGGTCCGGTTTCGCGGCCGCACTGGCGGTGCCAGTGGCGCGCTGGTTCCTACTGGTGAGTATTGTTGCGCCGGTGGCGCCCCGGTTGATCAGCTGTACAAGGCGCCTCCGAAGCACAACGATCGAGAACGGGATGGTGGATGTCGCAGCGTGATGTGGTCGAGCGGTGGCTGACCTTGTCGCACCAGGTTGTGGTGGAGGAGGTTCACCAACTCGTGCGCAGCCACGACAGTCATGCTCACCGATGCTGGAATGTGGTGCGGGAGCATCCGGTGCTGGCCGCTCGGGTCCGGGGCATTCTCTCCGCGCTGGAACGCCAAAGCGCCGAGTACCGTGATGCCGCCATGTGGCGGGTGTGGATTGCTCAGGCGCGCAGCGCCTTGGCGTCGTCGCGCCCTGCCCCATCGCACTCCCGCCCACCAGTTCGCGACCCGAGACCGGTGGACGAGAATGAGCCCGTGGGTGTCGCCGATGTCAGTAACCAGCGCCCAGCCTCTCCCGCACCGGTGATTTTTCGGGAGCCCGGCAAGTAACGCCGGGGCCTGTGCCTGCGGTCAGTCGATGGCGCGGCGCAGGAAGCCCTTGATACCGATGGCGCCGAAGATGGTGCAGGACAGTACGAGTACCGGCAGGTCGATCGTCAGCGGAATCGAGTTGGTGCCGGGCAACAACAGGGAGCGCATGCCTTCGCTGACGTAGGTCAGCGGGTTGAGTGCGCATATCACCTGGAACCACCGCAGATGGCTCAGGCCGTGCCAGGGGAACTGGGTCGAGCCGGTGAACATCAGCGGCACGAGGATGACCGCGAACATGATCTGGATCCGGCGCGCCGGGACCAGGGTGCCGATGGTCAGGCCGACCGCGGCGCCCGCCAGTGAGCCCAGCGCGATGAGGCCGATCACCCCCGGCCAGGCTTCGGCGGGCCAGTGGATCCCCTGCAGGATCACGAAACCGACCGGCACCATCAGCAACGCCGCGACGATGCCGCGTAGCGCGCCGAACACCATCTTCTCCACGGCGACCAGCGTGATCGGCATGGGTGCCAGCAGACGGTCCTCGATCTCGCGCGTCCACGAGAAATCCAGGATCAGCGGCATGGTGGTGTTCTGCAGCGCGCCGAGAAATCCGTTCAGCGCGACGATGCCCGGCAGCAGGATCTGCACATAACTGTCCTGCACGTAACCGATTCCGGTCAGCACCGTGCCGAAGATGAACAGCATGAAGAACGGCTGGATGACGACCTGGGCGAGGAACGGTCCCAGTTCGCGCCCCGTGACGAAGATGTCCCGCCACAGCACGGCGAGGAACGTGCGCAGGGCGACTCCGGCGCTGCTACCAGCCGGTTCGGTGTTGACCGCGACAGTCATCTCAGCTCCCGTCCGGTGAGGTGGATGAAGACGTCCTCGAGACTGGGTGTGCCGATGGACACGTCCTGCAGGTCGCAGCCGATCCCGGTCAGCGTTTTCAGCAACGTGGCCAGCACCCCTGAGGGCTCTCCAGTGGTGTAGAGGCGGAACTGCGCCGTCCCGTTGCCGTCCACCGCGGCAGGTGCAGGTGTTCCGCCCGGCATACCCGGTATGCCAGGCATCGCCGGCGTCACTGCCTGTTTGGTGATGCGTTCCACCCGCTCCACCTGGTCCACCGCGGACAGCGCGTCGCTGAGACGCTCGGGATGGTGGCCGTCGATGCTCACGGTGACCGTGAGCGCGGTGCTGCTGAGCAGCGAGCGGGTCAGGGCGGCAGGGGTGTCCAATGCCAGGAGCTTGCCGTGGTCGACGATGCCGACCCGGTCGCACAGTTTCGCCGCCTCGTCCATGTCGTGGGTGGTGAGCACGACGGTCACGCCTTCCCGGCGCAGTTCGGTGATCCGTTCGTGGACGAACAGCCTGGCCTGCGGATCCAGACCGGTGGAGGGTTCGTCGAGGAACAGCACCTTCGGCGTGTGCATGAGTGCCCGTGCGATCATCACGCGCTGCGCCTGCCCGCCGGAAACGAAGTCCAGCCGCTCGTTCGCTCGGTCGGTCAGGCCCATCCGATCCAGAATCTCGTCGGCCCGGCGTTGTCGCTCGGCCCGCCCGACGCCGTGGTAGAGCGCATGGAAGAGCAGATTCTGGCGGATCGACAGCGACCGATCGAGGTTGTTGCGCTGCGGCACGACAGCCAGCAGTTGGCGGGCCGGGCCGGGTGCCCTGACCACGTCGACCCCGTGGATCAGTGCCTTACCCGACGTCGGCAGCACCCGGGTGGAGAGCACGCCGACCGTGGTCGTCTTGCCCGCACCGTTGGGTCCGAGTAACCCGAACACCTCTCCGGGGTCAACAGTGAAACTCAGCGCGTCCACCGCGTTGGGAAGACTCCGGCGATAAGACTTGACCAGATCGGTCACCACAACAGCCTCGTGCACGCCCTCAGCCTATGGTCGATCGCAACCGAGAATGCGCTCGACCACATCTGATCGCACCTCGGCTATCGTCCACGACCGCGAGGCCGGAAACCCGGACTGCAGTCGACAACTCCTTCGCAGGCCGGCACGGTGATCGCCCTCGTCCGCTGACCGGTCAGCTCACCCGTGGCGGGCGATGCCCGGTGACCGACCTGGCGCTGACCCTCGGGCCACAGCCCTGCAGATCCTCCAGCCCTGCAGATCCTCTTTCGATGGAGGTCAGTGCCATGTCGGCAGCCCTTGAGGCGAAGTCGATCGGGCCGGTCGATGTCGCGGTGATCCTCTTCGAGGGGAGCAAGCTGAACGGGGAGGTGGCTCCGGCACTGGCCGATCTGCACGACAGCGGCACGGTGCGGGTCATCGATGCGGCCTTCGTCCGCAAGGAGGCAGACGGGGCGACCTCGTTCGTCGAGGTCGGGGACGCGGAGGTCGCCGATCGGTTCGAGCAGCTCGACAACGCCGAATTCGACCTGCTCAGTGACGGGGACCTCACCGAGATCGCCGGTGGGTTGGAGCCCGGCTCCTCCGCGATGGTGATCGTCTGGGAGAACACTTGAGCCGGCCGTTTCGCAGCAGCGGTCCGCGCCTCCCACGGCCGGTTGATCGTGCAGGAGAGGATTCCGCGAGAGACGGTGTTGCGCGCCCTCGCCGCGCTGGACGAGGAGTAGGAGAAGGTCACCACACCGGCACCGCCGACCGGGTTCCGTACCCCCGGGGCCTTGACGGGTTGACGGGTGCCTGCGCTCAGCAGCGCAGCCGTGGTTCGAGTCCGGTTCGGCGGGCGGGGCGGTTGCGGTAAATCAGCGCGAACTCAAGAAGTCGCTCGACGTCGTGGATGGTGGACATGACGCCGAAGGACACCCGGACGGCTCCGCCACTGGGCAGCCCCAGGGCCGCTATGTACTGGTCGACGGTCAGCGTGCGCCTGCGCAGGTTGCCGCGCACCGCGGCTCGGGTAACTCCGAACGCCGCCTCTCCCGCGCCGGGATTGCAGAAACAGCCCGTGCGCAACGACAAACCGGCGGCGGTCGACTCCCGGGCGACCAGCCTCTCGTCGATGACGGCTCCATCCGGGTCCAGGAAGTTGAAGGCGACGGTGCCGCCCCTGGCCTGCGTGTTCATCGGGCCGTAGACCCTGGTCATGGGGGCGCCATTGGCATGGCGCAGCGAGCCGAGCTGCTCCAGCAACCAGCCGGACAGGGCGCGCACCCGTCGTCCGATGATCTCGACGCCGACGTCATCGATCCAGGACAGCCCGAACTCCACATCGGGGATGGCCAGGAAGTTCAGGGTGCCATCCTCGAAGGCGGATTCGTCGGGTGCCATCGAATGCCAGTCACCCTGAACCGTGACCGCCTGAATGGTGCCGCCGGAGAACCACGGCCGGCGCAACCTGGCCAGCGCGTCCCGGCGAGCGATCAAGCAGCCCACTCCGGTGGGATAGCCGAAGAGCTTGTACCAGCTGACCGAGACGAAATCCGGGTGCACTTCGCTCAGGTCGAGCCGGTTGGTGGGCAGGTAGGCGGCCGCGTCGAGGAATACGTCGTAGCCACGGCGCTGTGCCGACTCCACCCAGTCAAGTGGATGCTGAACGCCGCTGAAGTTGCTCTGCGCGGGGTACCCGAACAGTCCGCGCCGTCTGCGGGCGGTGACCGGCCGGCCGAGCGTCGCCTCCACGGCCGCGTCACTGATCCGAAGTTCGGGGCCGGACAGCGGAATGTAGGTCGTTGCGGCCCGCTTCGCCCTGGCGAACTCGCGTATCCCGTTGACCGAGTTGTGGTTGTCGAAGGTCAGCACCAGCCGGCTGCGCCTGCCGAACGGGTATCCCTCACCGACCAGCCGGCACGCTCCGGTGGCGTTCGGGGTGAAGATCGCCGTGTACTCCTCGGGTGAGGCGTTCAGGTACGAGAGGACCTTGCGGCGCGCGCGGTCCACCAGTTCGGTCGCGGCTTGGGATGTCGGATTCTCCGAGTGCGGATTGCTGAAGCAGCCATGGGTCAGCCGGTCATAATGCGCCCGGTACTGGGATATGGCGGCCAAGCCCGAGCCGGTGTAGTCCAGATAGTGGTGGTTGAACTCGTCCAGATAGGCGTACTCGGTCTCGCGCAGCCGGTCCAGCCGGGTCGTGGTCGCGTACTCCGGGTACCGGGCGAGGAATTCCGGCGGCGCGTCGATCATCCGTCCGGTGGAGCCTGCCGCCCGCGCCATCACCGCCACCCCCCGGGCCCGGCCCGCCGGCCGGTCTTGACCGACAGCACCACGAGAGTGGCGATCAGGAAAATCGCGGTGAAGCCCGACAGGACGACCCAGTCACCCCATGCCGGGTGCGCGAAGCTGTCCCCGTAGGACGCCAGCAGCGGAGGCCCGAGCGGGGATCCGCCATCTCGCCACAAGCGTTCGAGCCCGGCCGAGTGCCCGAGTGCCTCGAACGCCCAGCGGTTGGACATCGCGTAGCTCAGCCACCGTCCGGCGGCGGCCATGACCGGAACAGGCAGGAACGCGCCGACGAAGAGCACCTGCGGGAAGCAGAGCATTGGCAACATCAGCGTGGCCTGGGCAGTCGTTCTCACCGCGGCGGAGCCCAGCAGGCCGAGGGTCAACGCACTGGCGGACGCCAAGAGCAGCGTGACGAACAACGCGCCCAGATCGGCGAGACCCACCGCGGGCAGCCGGTCGGTGACCCGAAGGACGCCCAGCAGCAGCGCGTCCACCACGATCAGCAACGGCAGCAACGCCGCGAGCTTGGCCAAGGTGTACGGAGCGAGCCGAAGCCCGGCAAGTCGTTCCCGGCGAACGACGGGGAATTCCTCACAGATCTGCGGAAGCCCATACGTGAGGCCGAAGAAGAACCCGCCGAACGCGATCCAGAACAGGATCATCACAGTCGTGTTCGGGCTGGGATGCCGGACATCGAATGCCCCGCCGCGGAACAGCATCAGGAACATCAACATGATCATCACTGGCGAGCCGAGCAGGATGGCCAGAGTCAACCGGCTGCGTGCGAGTACCTCCACACTGCGGTGGGTCAGCAGCAGCCATTGGGCGATCCCGCCGATGCCGGCGGGCTGCTCGGCGCTGGGCTGTCCGCTGGGCTGCTCCGCGGTGGCGGGTGCGGTGGCCGGTAGCCGGACCGGCCAGATCGCCGGATCCGGCTCGTCCGCCAGCCGTTGGTAGATCTCGTCGACCGTGTCCACCTGAAAGTGCGCCGTGGCGCGGGCCGGTGGCCCGGCGAACGCGAGATGACCGCCCGGTGCCAGTACGACCACGGTGTCGCACCCGGCGATGTCGGCCGGGTTGTGGGTGGCGAACACGACGGTGCTGCCATCAGCGGCGAGTCTGCCGAGCAACCGGACCAGCTCCCGTCCGGTGGCCGGGTCCAGCCCGGACGTCGGCTCATCGAGGAACAGCGCGGCAGGCCGGGTCAGCAGCTCGACGGCGATGCTGGCGCGTTTGCGCTCTCCGCCGCTGAGCGCGCTGATCCGCACCCCAGCTCTGCCGGCCAGCCCGAGTGCCGACATCACGTGTGCGACCCTGCTGTGCACCTCGGCCGCATCGGTGCCGGACGACAGCCGAAGCCGCGCCGCGAATCGCAAGGTGCGTTGCAACGGCAACTCGCGATGGATGATGTCGTCCTGTGGCACATAGCCGACCTGCCGCGCGACATCCACCCGCCGGCGAATGTCACGCCCGTCATGCAGGACGACTCCGGCCGACGGCGCGCTCAGCCCGGATAGTGCGTTCAGCAGCGTGGTCTTGCCTGCGCCGCTGGGTCCGATGATCGCCACCAATTCGCCGGGCCGAATGGCCAGAGACGCCGGCCGTAGGATCAAGTGGCCGCCACCTGCCGTCTGGGCGGCTCCCCGGGCATCGACCCGCATTCCTTGGCTGGGTGTATCGGCGAGCATGGTGGAATCAGTGGCCAGTGCAGCGCGCGTTTCCTGAGCGGGCAGCACCCATGCCTTGCCGTCGGTTGCGACGCGGGTCGCGCCGTCCGACTCGTCGATTGGGTCCGCCGTGGACGTGACCGGTATGAGCCGGTCGGCCAGTCGCAGCAGTACCGGGCTGGGCAGCCGGCCCAGGTGCGGCGACGAGCGCAGCGCGCGCAACCTGTCGCCCTGGTCCCGCCACTGGTGTTCATCGGCGTTGTCCAGCACAGACGCGAATTCACCCGTCCCGTAGGACACGGTGCCCACCTCCAGCCAGGGTTCCGGTGAAAATTTCCTGCACCTGCTGCCCGGGATTCATCTTCGCCATAGTCAACTGTGGCCGCGCAGCTGAGGCCAGATTCATTGCAGTTATAATCACGGAATACCAACCGATCTTGATTCGCCGGGTCGCGAAGTGGATTCCGTAAGCGTCGATCAATGGAATTGTGGGCGACAATAGGTCAAACGTGAACACTCGGAGGTCAAAAGCTGAATCGCCTGGGTCAAAGGTTTTCCAGCCTGGGTCAAAAGTTAATGGCTCGGGGTCAAACGGCCTTGTGCAACGAACCGGACGACGGTTTCTGATCCGCGTCGCTGAGTGGCATACGTAGATGCGCCCGGGGCCGGGTGATGGTCGCAGCCGGTGACAGCTGACGTTGCGGGATCCAGGTGCCACCCGTGGACCAATAGATGCACGTTGTGCAAATTTGCGCGATGTATTTGGTTGCGCGGCATGCAGGTCGAGGTACTGTCGGAAGTGGCCCACCACGACCGCGACCCGTACCGACCGGGTCGGCAAGACACCTCGGGGTTTGTGATCAGGAGCGCTGATGACCCGCTGGACCACCACCGCTGATGGTTCCTCCGCCGCTGCGACGCGGGACGAGACGACGATGCGGTTGCCGCTCCCACCTGACCTGCTCGACCGGGGCCGCTGCCCGTTCGACCCGCCCGCAGCTCTCGAACGGATGCGGGAGCAGGCGCCGGTGCGCCCGATGACGATGCTCAACGGGATCACGGTCTGGATGGTCACCGGCTACGACGAGACGCGGACGGTGCTGACGGACCCACGGTTCAGCGCCGACCGGTTCGGCCGCGGTGCGCTGTCGCGCGACATACCGGACGACGTGCGCGAGAGGCTGCTCGACAAACGTGCCCGCGCGGGCTCGTTCATCACCATGGATCCTCCGGAGCACACCCACTACCGGAAACTGCTCACCGGCCAGTTCACCGTGCGGCGCATGCGCCGGCTCGTACCCCGCATCTCCGAGATCGTGACCGAGCACATCGACGCGATGGTCGCGGCGGGAACCTCGGCCGACCTGGTGAACGCGTTCGCCCTGCCGGTGCCGTCCTTGGTGATCTGCGAGCTCCTGGGCGTCCCCTACGCCGACCGCGGCGAGTTCCAGGAACGGACCGGGGCGATACTGCGCCTCGACACGCCGTTCGACGAGCTGCTGCGGGTTCGCGACGAGATGCGTGCGTTCATGCAACGCCTGGTCACCGAGAAGCGCGAGCGCCCCGCCGACGATCTGCTCTCCGGGCTCATCCACGGTGACGCGGATCCCGTCCTGGACGACGACGAACTGGTCGGCATCGCGCTGCTGTTGCTGATCGCAGGCCACGAGACCACAGCGAACATGTTCGGTCTCGGCCTGTTCGCCCTGCTGGAGCACCCCGAGCAGCTCGAAGCCCTGCGCGCGGACCCTTCGTTGATTGACGGGGCGGTCGAGGAACTGCTGCGGTACCTGTCGATCGTGCACGTCGGTCTCGCGCGTCTGACGCACGAGCCGGTGGAGCTCGGCGGAGAGCAGATCCCCGCGGAGGCAACGGTCATGATCTCGCTGCCGGTGACCAACCGCGATCCCGGTCACTGGGAGGACCCGGCGTCACTCGACCTCTCCCGTCCGCGCGGCCCGCACCTTGCCTTCGGCCACGGCGTGCATCAGTGCCTCGGCCAGCAGCTGGCCCGGGTCGAGATGACGGTCGGGTTCACCGAGTTGCTGCGCAGGCTGCCGGGGTTGCGCCTCACGGTCGCACCGGAGGACGTCCCGTTGCGCAGCAACATGGTCGTCTACGGTGTCCATTCCTTGCCCATCGCCTGGGACGCTGCGGAGGTTCAGTAGTGGCGGAGGTTCAGTAGTGGCGGAGGGTCGGGGATGACGGTCCACGCGGACACGACGATCTGCATCGGCGCCGGGCAGTGTGCGCTGCGAGCACCTGCGGTGTTCGACCAGAGTGACGACGACGACACGGTGATCGTGCTCGACGTGGAACCCGGTGCCGAGCACGGCGAAGCGGTCCGCGAGGCGGTCGAGCTCTGTCCCTCGGGGGCGATCTCGGTCAGCTCGGCGTCATAGCCCGCAGAGGTGTTTCCAGGCCTGCCGCGAGTTGCGTGATCACGCCTTCGGCCAGCTCGGCCAGCGACACCTGATGTCCGCTGGTCTCCGGCTCGGCCAGCCAGCGCTGTACCGCCACCCGCAGGCCTGCCATCGCGGCCGCTGCCACCAGCGCCGGATACAGCTCACGGTCGAGGTCGACTCCCGCCCGCTCGGCCACCGCCGCGGCCAGCGCCCGTTCCTGGGCCACGAATGCGGCGAGTTGATGGGGCAGCAGGGCCGGGGTACGTCGCACGGCCCGCATCTGCTCGACGCGGTCGCGGTCGGCATAACGATCGTGCACGACGGCCAGCACCGCATGTCGCAGGGCCTCGAGCACGGACTCGTCGGCGGGACGGCCGCGGAATGACTCGACGAGCGACTCCGCGGTGGCGACGTCGCCCGCGACCACCGCCTCCTCCTTGCTGGAGAAGTAGTTGAAGAACGTCCGCAGGGCCACATCGGCCTCTTCGGCGATCTGCTCGACTGTCACGTTGGCAACGCCGCGCTCGACGGACAACCGCCATGCGGCCCCGCTCAGGGCTGCGCGGGTGGCCCGCTTCTTGCGCTCGCGCCGGCCGACGACCTGATCGTCCATGAGTCCAACCTACGAGAACGTGGTGAACCACGGCCTGCGGGCACGCAGGGCACCCAGCTCGTGCCTAGGATTGCGCGACGACTCCGGAGAGCTTGTCGAGCACACCTTCGTGAATACGCCTGAGGCCCAGCGGCGCGAACGTCCGCTCAAAGAATCCGCCGATGCCGCCGGCACCGTCCCAGCTGGTCTCGATCCGCACCAGCGTCGCCTCATCCGCCTCACGAACCGTCCAGGTCGTGACCATGCTGGAATTCGCGTCGGTCTCGACGAGGGTGCCCGGTTCCGGCTCACTCACACTGGCGTTGACGTCACGAACTCGCTTGGAGGTGGCCTGTAGCTTCCACCGCACCGCAGTGCCTGCGCCGGTACCACCCTCGGTCACCTGGTAATCACGGTAGTGCTCGGTGAGGATCTTCGGCCGGCTCTCCCGGTAGTCGGCGATGACCGTGCGGACCACCTCCGTTGGCGCTTGAATCCTGCGCTCAGCGACGGCCGTGATCTTTCCCATGCCATATCTCCTTGTCGGCTTGTCGGCGTACCGGACCTGCACAGCGCCAAGACTCTACGCACGGCCTCGCCGCGCGAGCGCCCTGCGGACAGCATCATCGAGGCGGGGGAGGAGGCGGCGCGAGCCGGTACACCGCTCCCGCATAGTCGTCGGTGATGTAGATCGCGCGGTCCGGGCCCTGCACCGCTGCCACCGGACGCCCCCAGCGGGAGCCGTCGGTGGCCTGGAAGCCGCCGACGAGTGTGCGCTGTGCACCGAGCGTGCCGTCTACCCATGGGAAGAACGAGACCTCGGGTGCCCGCGGCGGCGTCCGGTTCCAGGACCCGTGCATGCCGACCAGTGCACCCTGTGTGTAGGGCGTCGGCAGGTCCGGCGATGTCAGGAAGCTCAGGCCGAGCGGCGCGGAGTGGGCGCCGAATGTCTGCTCGATGGGCGTCAGCTTCGAACAGTCGAGCTTGCTGCCGTCCGCGTTGGTCTCGATGTCACGAACGAAGCCCGGTGTCGGGGAGTTGTATGCGGTGCCGGCCACACCGGGCTCGACGTCGGCTTCCGGATTGCAGTACGGCCACCCCAGATCGCGTCCGGCCGTCAGCTCGGCAAGCTCCTCGGCCGGGTGGTCGGCGACGTAGGCCTGGATGACATCACCCTGCGACGAACCCGAACCCCCGGAGTAGGACTTATCGTAGGGGTATTCGATGTTGTCGCGGTTGTTCACCGCCGTCCAGACTGAACCGTCGGGGGCGATCGCCAGCCCGGTGCCATTGCGCACGCCACGGGTGAACACCCGCGGCGTGCCCCCGCCCGGTGGGATCCGCATGATCGTGGCCCGCTGCGGGCTCGCGTCGCGGTCCTCGGCGGAGATGTTGCCGGTGGAGCCGATCGAGAAGTAAAGGGACTTGTCCTTGCCCACGGCGACGCTCTTCAACGCGTGGGCGTACGCACCGCCCAGCTCCGGACTCTTCGCGTCGGGCAGATCCGCGGCCATCGTCGTCCGCGCCGAAGTGGTCCCGGCGGTGTAGTGGTATGCGTTGATCCGGTTGCTCTCGGCGACGTACAGCGTGCTGCCGTCGAACGCGAGTCCGTGCGGCTGGTCCAGGCCGTCTAGCAGTACCGATGTCGTAGCGCCGCCGGATGAGTTCGGCGCCAGCCGCACAACCTGTCCGGCCGAAGGGCGGGAGACCAGCAGGGACCCGTCCGGGGTCCATGCGGCGAGCCGCGCCGCCGGCACGCGGGCCCACACCGACAGGGTCCAGCCGGCCGGGACGAGCACCCGCCGGGGCGTGTCGAACGGTGCGGACGCCAGTTCCGCCCTTACGGTCACCGACGTCGTCACAAGCCCCGCCGGGACTGCCGCCGTCGGCGCGTCGTGCCGCAGGGCGGGCGGGTAGCCGCACGCTGAGGTGCAGACCGCGACGGTTGCAGAGGCGGCGGCCAGGAGGCTGAGACTGCGGTGGGAGCGCACGAGTCGCCATGGTGCCGCAGATCGCACGATCGTGGTCGGAGAACCGGTCGATGCGGATTTCCAGCCGTGGGCGTTCTTTGTCTCGATTCCTGGAGGCTTATACAGAATTCCTGACCGTCGAGCCGGCCCGGTGGCCTGTCGGGCAGCCCCGGACGTCCCGAAACCCTACAGTGCGTTGTGGCAAGCATATGACCGTGGGGGAGGGCATGACAAAGGTTCTGATCATCGGAGGCGGAATCGCCGGTACTGCTACGGCGCTCGCCCTGCATAAGGCCGGCATCGACGCCACGGTCTACGAGGCCCATCCGGTGAGCAGCCGGGACGGCGGTGCGTTTCTCACGTTGGCCGCCAACGGGATGCGTGCCCTGCACCAGATCGAGGCCGACACCGTGGTCGCCGAGGTGGGCGCGCCGTTGACCACCATGCGGGTCTGCGATGGTGACGGCGCCGAACTGAAGACCGTTCCGTTGGGCGATGGTGACCCTGCCACCGGATACCGATATCTCACCCGTGCGCGCCTGTGCGGAGCACTGCAGCAGGAAGTCCAACGCCGGGGGATCTCGATTCAGTGGGGCAAGCGGCTGATCAGTGCCGGTCAGCACGAGGGAGGCCTCACCGCATTCTTCGATGACGGCACGCGCGCCCGCGGTGACCTGCTGATCGGCGCCGACGGCCTCAACTCCACGGTCCGCACCCTGATCGATCCCACCGCCGCCGCACCGCGCTATGTCGGTCAGCGGGTCTTCTACGGCTACTCGGCCGATATCGGACTCGGCAGCGCACCCGACTGCTTCCAGGTCGTCCGGGGCGCCGCAGCATTCGGCTACATCGTCACTGCGCAGCACGACATCTGGTGGTTCGCCCGGGTCACCGAGGATGAACTCGACCGGCACGAACTCGCGACGGGCTGCACAGACAGGTGGAAGGACGAACTCGCCACCCTGTTGCGGCAGGAACTGGCGCCGACCGCCGCCATCGTGCAGGCCGCTCACCAAATCCTGGTCACCAACGCCTACGACCTACCCACTGTCGGCAGGTGGCATCGCGACGGTATGATCATCGTCGGCGATGCTGCGCATGCGGCTTCCCCCGCCACCGGCCAGGGTGCATCGATGGCTCTGGAAGACACGATCGTACTGGCCAAGGCGCTGCGTGATCGCACGACACTGGGTCATCACAAGTCGCTGGGTTCTCGACCAGACCATGGCCGCGTGTTCTCGACGTACGAGCGGATCCGTCGCGACCGGGTGGAGGCCAACATCACCACAAGCGCCCGGATGAGCACGCCGAACCACCAGCACCCAGGCCCTGCGCGGCAACCCCCGGCGCCGTCCCGAACACCGGGGACTCCGGACGAGATCGTCACCCTCCAGCTCGACTGGAACACACCGGTGGTCTAGACGACTGCGGCCCCGACGAGTCCGGGCAGGTGTGACGTCATGGTCACGCTGAGGTACGGTTCTGCGGGACAAGGGGCATGTCTCGCTTATCTCGACCATCTTGGCTTTTCGCACTCTTACGTCAAGGCGCGCAGACAGATGGACGTGATCTTTCATGGGCAGAATGAGACTTTCGTTACCTCGGCTTCTCCTCGGGATGGGGATGGTAGGTGCCCTCACCGGCTTGGGCGTCCTGGCGGCGCCCATGTCGCATGCGGCAACGACGGCGACCGCTGGTACGCACAGTGATCCGCAGTACTGTCACACGACGCCTGGCGATACTTTCGAGACGCCCGTGGTTACCCCGGGCACGTTCCTCCGGCCTTCCGCCGGCCAGACGATCGGGCCATGGACGGTCACACGAAACAACGTCGACCTCATCGGAGCAGGCTTCTGGCAGGCTGCAGACGGTGTCCAGTCCGTCGATCTCGACGGTAACGGTCCCGGCGCCGTGGCCCGCAGCTTCGACACCGCCTCGTTCCCGCTGCCGTTGTTCACCTACGTCCTCACCTACTGTCTGGCCGGAAATCCCGACAGCGGTCCGACGGTGAAGACGGGGCAGGTCCTGGTGAACGGCACTCCTGTTAACGACTTTTCCTTCAGTACCATGGGAAAGGCGAGATCCAACATGGGGTACCAGATGGAGACAGTCTCGTTCACGTCGTCCGGCCCTGACGTCAAGGTGGAGTTCAGGAGTACCACGACGCCTGGCGGCTACGGACCGGTGATCGACAAGGTGACCTTCAAAAAGTGCTTACTGGGGCTGTTCTGCTCCTGACAGCCTGAGTGCCGGTACAGGCCCCATGGGGCCTGTACCGGCAGTACCCGGGCTCTCGGACGGCACTGTTGTGTCGACCCACCGCGGCGGTACAGCTCATAGTCACCGATGACGCTCGTGCGCTCTGGCATCGCAGGGTCGCGCGGGGTCGATGCCGTGGGACCTCACCTGGACACTACGGCGACGATGCGGGTTCGATCGGAGCCCCGGTTCGGACAAATCCACCATCGGTGCTTCTCGTCAGTGTTGTGCAGGGTTTCGAGCAGAGTCTCACTGTCCCGGAAAATGGATGACAGCTTCCTGTAACTGGTACTTAACCCGCAGTGGCAACTCGTCACGTTTCATAACTGCGTGGTAAACAGGGGGAAATCGAACCCCGTCAGAGTGGAAATTGTGCGTGGGGTTGCGTTCCCGCGATGAGCCCACCGAGGGGAGAGTCAGTTTTCGCCTGTGGGGTAGTACCTGACAGCTGATGGCGGCGCAGGATATTCGCGTCACGGATGATCCCCACCACGGCGGCGAAGCCGGGGTAGGAGGTCTACAGGAGGGAGCTCGCATGACGATCAACAACGAGACCCAGGAAGCCCAGCACACCGAGGATTACGGAAGATTGGTGACACCTGACTTCGCGCCGCTCGCCGATTTCGCCGGATTCCGGTCATACGAGGCGGTGGCAGTCCAGGAAACCGGGATCGACCTCGCGCCACTGACCGAGGAGATTGCTGTCGGCATCACCGAATACCTGATGACCCAGCCCGAGTCCGCGACACTGCTGAACGGGTCCGACGAGCTGATCAAACAGTCACAGATCAAGGACTGGCTGGACCGTACGGCCGCTGGCCCCTTCGACGGCGACCTGGCCACCTTTCTGCGAAGTATCACTCACCTTCCGAACCACACAGCGACCTTCCCCGGCGTGCAGGTCCCGCTTTCACCCCAGATGATCGTGGCCATCATCGCCTGGGTGCAGGGAAAGATTCTCAATGCGCTGGGCCAGACCTGCGACAGCGTCACGATCTCGGCGGCAGGCGCTGCGTGGATGAACCAGTTCATGCTGCAACTCGGAATCGTCCTCGAGCCGTACCTGGCTGCCCCGGACGCCCCCCTCGGCGAACACCAGTCCGCCGAGTTCCACCTTTACGCCCGGCTCGCCGGCTTCGGCGCCCAACAGGAACGGATCCTGGACAAGACCGGCCTTCTGCTGGAACCGGCTGGAGGCGGAGTCGTGGCGGTCGCCTACGACTACCTCCTGTCCCGCCCGGAATCGGCCGGATACTTCCAAGACGCCACGCACCTGGCGATGCGCAAACAGACTCTCAAAGGATGGTGGGCCCGAAGCACCATCAAATCCAAGGACGGCAAGTTCCATGCCTACATGTCCCGAGTTGCCGACGCGCACGTTAAGGGCGGCGGACGGTCCCCGCACGTCGTCATCCCACCCCAGCTGACCATCGCTCTCATGGGATGGGTCCAGATGCGGGTCATGACCGCTTTGAACACCATCGCCCCCGACCACAACGGCGGCTATCTCTTCGGCTATACACCCGAACCGCCCGCAGCCGCACAGATCGGTACCGCCTGGATGCGCATGCTGACCTTGCAACTGGGCATCCTGCTCAAACCCTACCTACCCACAGGCCCCACCACAGACGCTGCCCACAAGAACGTCTAAAGCCCCAGGACTTTTCCGGATCAGCGGGTTGTCGAGCATGTCGAGAACCTCGGTGGTCGTGGCAGTGTGGCCGAGCTTGGAAAGAGTAAGGTCGGCCACACTCGATCCCGCGCTGGCGACAACCGCGGCACTCTTGCCTGGTCGGTGTTCAGTGCTGTGGTTTCTGAGCGACGCCGCCGAGGATGCGCGAAGCGGACGGATTGCCCGGGAACTCGGTAGCGCCGTCCGGATGCCATTCGGGAACGTACACCAACCCGGGGTCGAGCAGTGGCCAATCGCCGAAGAAGCGGATTAACTCGTCGTGGTTCCGCAATTGGCCCGGATTGGTGGTCTCTTCGTAGAATGCGACCAAGCGCTGTAGTGACTGGGCCTCGTCCTCGCTCGTGGGGTTCTCGTTGGTCATCGAAGACAGTGCCAGGATACTCTGCGCAGGCAACTGGTCGCGGTAGTATTGTAGATGTCTGTCCGGATCCTGCTTGTCCTTGATGAAGTGCAGGACCGCTGCCATCAGCAGCACCACCGGTTCGTCCAGATCGATCAAACCCGTATTCTGGACCGACTGCCACAGACCGTGTGAGTCCAGCAGATCGGCCTGTAGTGCGACGTGACGTTCTGGATCCCCGTTCTCCTCGAGGATGACTTGACCATATGCATGCGCGACAGGCTCGTTGTCGAGGTAAACCACTCGCGCGTCCTTGGCCGGCCGGCACTCGTCGGCGATCTCATGGACGTTTCCGGTACTGGGCAGACCCGAACCGATGTCGACGAACTGGCGGTATCCGTTTCTCACGGCCCGGCGCACCACCCGAGCCAGCCACTGGCGATTTTCCATCGCGTAGTCCCCGATGCGGGGCAACAGTGGTTTCAACTTCGTCTCAGCGAATTCACGGTCGACCGCGAAGCAATGCCCACCGCCGATCAGGTAGTCATACACCCTCGCCGCCGACGGTTTGGTCATACTGCCGGCCAGCAGGTCGGCCAGCTTGGGCTGCGTCATTCGTCCCATCTCCTTCACCGACTTCGCGATCCTGCCCTTGCCGCGCAACAAGCTACCTGGCAGGAAATTTCGCGCACGCACCAGTCCCCGGCGTGATTACTACGGCTGGCACGCCCCCTGTTCATTGTGTCCGTCGCGCTTTGAGCACTGTGTCGTGGACGGTGGCGGGCTGGCCCGGCGGGTCGAGGGTGGGACGGGCTCGGGCCTCGCTGACCAGGACCTCCCACTCGTGGCACGGGGTCACCTTGCCGCTGACCCGCCACCCCGGCCCGCTGCAGGCCGACAAGTTGATCCTCCGGCCCGGATCTCGGAATCGGGAACCGGATCTGCAGAGCCACGAGGGTTACGAATGGTTGTACGTGCTGAGTGGACGCCTGCGACTCGTCCTGGGCGACACGACCTTGTGCTGCTCAGCGGTGAGGCAGCTGAGTTCGACACGCATGTCCCGTACTGGTTCGGAAACGCGGCCCGAGGTGATCCCTTGACGCCATCTGGCCGTGCACCGCATCCTTGACCTGGCGGGACGCGACCAAGACGCGTGGGCTCAGGGGGCGAGCGTTGAAAGCAAACAAGTATGCCCTGTTCGCGGGGGCACTGGCGGCGGCCACCTTCGTGCTCACCGGATGCGAGCCGGCGAGCACTGCCGGCGGTGCAGGAGGATCTGGCAGCGGTGGCATCACGTGCGATCCGAATGGGTTCGGCCCGCTCTCCGGATGCGACAGCGCAGGCGAACCGGCCAAGGCCACCCAGGGACCGGCCGAGACCACCACGAAGCCGGCGGCGACCACCCTCGCACCGGCGACCCTCGCACCAGCCAGAATTGACCCGACCCCCTGTGCGGCCAATCGGAGCTGGAATGACTGCGTCGCCGTCAGCCAATCCTCAGACAACGGATTCACCCTCACCGTGACCTGGATCGTCGTGAGTATCGACTTCACCGGGTTCCAGGAGTGCGTTATCGGTCTGCGTGTGGCGCCGGCGAAACCTGACGATCAGTTCAGCCACCGGCTCACCACCGTCAAAGACTGCGAAGGGCAGCGGGTGGACACTGTGTACCGGCCGGTGGCCGGGTAGCACCCCGCCGTCGCGCGGACAGTCAGCGACATCGGGGATTGATGGCAATCACTCACCGCTGGCTCCGGGACGCCGCGCTGAGGGCTTCAATCAACCGCGCCACTTGCGAGTCATGACCATCACGGTGGCGGTCTCTCCTTCCGGGCCACGGAACGCGAGCACCGCGCGGTCGGACTGGCTTTCGCTGTAGGTCTCCACTACTGCCTGCCCATTGGGCCTGCGTCATCAGCACTCCTCCGTTACCGCGACGGTGAGGATGATCCGGCCGAGCCAGGCGTCGCGGACCCGCCAGATCTCACGGCCGCCGATGGCGAGGACAGCGCCGATTCCCGGAGCCAGGGCGGTGACCCAGCCGCCCCACAGCAGCAGGCCCGCCCGCGCCAGGTCGGTGCGCGGGGCGCGGCGGGTCAGCCAGTACCCGACGACCAGCAGCAGCAGCGCCGCGGGCGACAGCCAGGCGATCTGGGTGCCGAAGCTCCCGGTGAACAGCCGGGTCAATCCCGGGTCACCACCGAACATGCCGCCCATGCCACGCACCATGCCCTGGGGCAGGTCACCGGCGCCGGGCCCGCCGCCGGACCTGCCCTGGCCGAAGATCCGGCCCAGCCCGTTGTAGCCGAATGCCAACTCCAGCGGGCTGTTGTCGGTGGAGCCGCCGATATAGGGCCGCGACGACGCGGGCCACAGCGCCACCGCGAGCAGCACCGTGCCCGCGAGCAGCCCGGCGCCCGGGCCTGAGATTCGGCGGACCGTGGCCCACAGCAGCGCGACGGCGGCGACTCCCATCAGCGCCTGCGGGGCCAGGATGCTCCACGAGTTGAAGCCGAAGATCCGCCCGGACAGCCCCACTTCGCATGGCTGTCATGCCCGAACTACATGAACCATGTGTGGCCCCGGACGATCAGTGGTGGTCCACCTGCACTGCGCATTCTCCATCCGATGGAGGGAGCCCTCCGATGACGTCCAAGCCGCTGTACCCACCTTTCACCGACATAGGGATCGGTGCCTACACCGCCGGAGTCGCGATGCTCGTGGCGGGCGCGTTCGGCTTCAAGGAAGCGGCAATGGCCACCGGTTCGGTACTGGCCATCGCGGTCGGCCTCCTCGCTGCCATCCCCACCATCATCACCGGCCTGGTAGACCTGTTCAGGGTCCCCGCCGAGGCGCCCGCTCGCACCCTCGGCTGGTATCACCTCACCGTCATGGCCACCGCCACCGGCCTGTTCGTCGGAACGTGGCGCCTGCAGTTACCCGGCTATTCCGACGGAAAGATCATCACGGTCGCGCTGATCCTCGGCGTCATCTCGCAGGCGCTCCTCGTCCTCGGCGGCTATCTGGGCGGCACCCTCACCTACTACTACGGCGTCAACGTGGCCAATCGCCCCCGCGCCCCACTCGCCGACGCGCTCATTCCGGGTCGCGTCAGTCGCGAACCGGACCATCGATCCGACTGACGTCGACCGGCGGGGTCGAACCTACTCGTGTTCAGCACGCATTCCCGACGACCGGAGGTGCGTCCACGGCCGGCACGCTCACGGTCGACGTCCGATCGAGGCCGGCTATCGCCAGTGCGAAATGGTGCCGGCGCACGCACATCATCCGCATGTGCTCGATCGGCCCGTCCGTGCTGGACAGCACGAAGTGGTCGCGAATCTCGGCAATCTCGCCGCAGGCCGGACACGTGCTGAACGTCTGGGTGGTCATCCTGAGCCCCTCTCTACGCGATGCCCGGACGGCTCGCGCAGTGCCCAACTCTTAATGCCAGATTCCGGTGACAGCGGGCTCACGCAAATAGCTCGCCTATCCCTGTTATCGGTCGTGACACGTCACTCGTTTCTCGTAATCTGTGATACAGCGTGCAGCACGTTCGGACCTGACGTGCTGCGTAACCCTCGTTGAAGATCAGGTAGAGCATATGGAGCACCACGCCGAGCCGTGCGGCGCGCGCCGGGCCCGGGGGCATGCCGAAGGGAATGCCGCTGTCCTGGATGCACTGCTTGGCCCGGCTGGTCCGTCAGGTCATGGTCGCCTCCGGCACGAGAAACGCCCGGGCGATCTCCGCGGTGGTCAATCCGCCGACCGCACGCAGGGTCAGCGCGATCTGCGAGGCAGGCGACAGCGCCGGGTGGCAGCACATGAACAGCAGGATGAGCGTGTCGTCGGGCTCCGACGCCGGCCGATCGGCGGCGGGCGCCGGCCAGTGGTCAGGCAGAACCCACCGGGCCGCCGTGTCACGGTGCTGACGAGCCTGCTTGGCGCGCAGCAGAACGGTCAGCCGGCGTGCGGCGACCGTGATCAGCCACCCTCGCGGATCGTCCGGAACGCCATCGTGCGGCCACTGCACGGCGGCCGCGAGCAATGCCTCCTGTACCGCGTCCTCGGCGGTGTCGAAATGCCCGTACTGCCGTACCAGGCCCACCACGGGTCGCCCGCCGGGTAACAGCGCCGCCCGGGGCTGTTCCACCGCAGTCCCTGGTAGATCGCCGCACCCACCAGCCAGCGGTTGTCCCGCACCTCGTCGGACTGATCCGGGTGAGCCAGCAACGCCATCAGGGTCCACTCGGCCAGCCACCCCGCCTGGATCCGACCCTGGGCGAGCTGTGTCAGGACGGGAGCACATCCTCGTCCCGGGTGATCTCGGTCGGCGTTGGTCAGTCGGCGAAGGTCAGGGCGGTCTCGACCTTGGGCAGCGGGAACGGATGCGTCGTCAACCGGGTGGTGTGCCGGGCAAGGCTGGCCAGGAACCGGGCAGCCAGATCGATGGTAAAACCCTGCCGGCAGACCACCCGGATCACATCGATGTGTTCCAGATTCGGCGGCAGGCTGTATGCGGGCACGTGCCACCCGTCGGTCTTGAATGTTTCGGAGAGGTGGTAGACGGTAAATCCCGCATCCTCCGGATCACGTAGACAGAAAGCCACCACCGGCAGGTCCTCACCGTCTCCGATGATCTCGTACGGGCCGAGATCCCGTATTCCGGCGGCCACGTATCGGGCCACCTCCTGGCACCGACTGGCGATCAACCGGTAACCGACCATGCCGTTGCGGAGGAACTGGTAGTACTGAGCGATAACCCCCGATGCCGGACGGGAGAAATTAAGTGTGAAGGTGGGATGGTGCCCACCGAGTACATTGCAGTCGAAGATCAGTGATGTGGGTAGGTAATGCGGATCGCGCCACAGACACCAACCCGCGCCGGGGTAGACCAGGCCGAATTTATGACCGGAGGCGTTGATTGACACCACCCGCGCGATCATGAAGTCCCACCGGGTGCTGACATCCAGAAACGGTGCAATGAACCCACCGCTGGCGGCGTCGACGTGTAACGGCACATCGGGGCCACCGTCGGCCGCGACCTGGTCCAACGCGACGGCGATGTCCTCGATCGGGTCGTAGCGGCCGTCCTGGGTGCTGCCGAGGACGCCAACCACCCCGATCGTGTCTCGATCGACCGCCGCTGCGGCCAGCTCGGGATCGAGCGTGGTCCTGCCCTCGGCGAGCGGCACCATACGTGCGTCGACGCCCCAGAAGTTGCAGAACTTCGGCCAGCAGACGTGAACGTGCGTGCCGAACACCAGGTTCGGTGTCGCGGTGTCCAGTCCCTCGGCGCGGCGTGCCTCCTGCCAGGAGCGCAGCATGGCCAGTCCGGCGAGCATCGCGGCCTCCGAGCTGCCACTGGTCGAGCAGCCGATGAAGCTCCCATCGTCCTCGTGCCAGAGCCCCGCGATCGCGTTGATGCATTCCTGCTCGATCTCCGAGCTGGCCGGATATTCTTCACGGTTCATCAAATTGATCGACGCGGTGTCGGCGTAGATCTGCTCAAGTTCAGGTTCGGCGATCGTGGTGCAGAAAGTGGCCAGGTTGAGCGCTGCTCGGCCGTCCAGCAACAATCGAGACTTGATGATGCTGGCCGCCTCGCCGGCGGACATGGGAGACTCAGGCAACCGGCCTTTGGGAATCACCTTTTCGTCGATCCGGTGCGCGAACACGGGGGACACCTGCAAATCTTGGCTTTCGGTGATGGCGCGTTGCAGACTCATGACGTCACTCCTGGAAGCGGTGGGATGCGATACGGTCGACCGTATGAATTACAACGGCGAAGTCGTCGGACATCACCGCTCATGCGGGATCTGTTTCGCTGGTGCCGTGGGATACTTTGACTAGGGGTATCGGGTGTCCATCCGGGTTCGGTCATAACGGTCTGATCGTGGGGCGCCGAGTCAGGCCGTCTTGTCAGTTCCTGAATGGTGGCACTGCCGGGGGTGCGATCCGCGGTTCCAGGGAACCACCGCGGTGCCGTGGGTGGTGTGTGATTTCCCTGTCACAATGCAGGGTTAAGTCGGTGCTGGCGTAGCGCCCTGTGAGAAGTTAGTGACCGTCAGGTGCAATGAATGACCGACGCGGCGGCTGTTGATCCCAAGTGGTGCGCGGTGGCGCGGGCGTTCGAGGGATTCAGTCGGCTACCCGACGAGGCCAGCAGCAGTGACCACTAAGGACGATATAGACAAGCCGATGCAAGGAAACTCCTGGACCGTCCATGCGAAATCACGTCCATCCGTATGGCGCGCCCTGGCGTAGAAACAGGAAAATCGAGATGAGCGAGACATGCCCCGTGTCTCACGCTGACAAAAAGTACCGGAGCGTGACCACTCTGTCACCACCCTTTCGAGGGATGAGCCCGCCACGGAACTCAGGGCTGTGTGATCACTCTTGGTCATCACACTACTTCCATGGGGCGACCCGTTCTGCACGCCGACGAGGCACGATTCAGGACGATACGGAGATCCTCCTACACGCTATGTGTCCGGCGACGGGATGGTGTTCCAGACAAGTAGCCAGTCGAACTATCCGCCGGCAGGTCCGTGGCAAATCGCTGGCGTGGATCTCGTTCGAGCAGCCCAGGACACACCTGGTAGCACCGTCGAGTGGCATGCCACTAGCGAGGGTCCCTTGACTGAGGAACGGCATCAGCGGGCCGATCAGTGCACCACAACGCCGGGCCATAGTGCTGATACGGGTTGATGTTTGATGTGGGCGTTCCCGGACCTGATAGTGGATTGGCTGAGGGCGCTTGTCCGGCAGGCTCACCGGGAGCGCGGAGGGCCGGGGGTCGGCGCTGTCGGAATGTGCGTCACCGGCAACGTCAGCCTTGCCATGATGCCGCCCTTTGAAGACGATCGGAGCGGCGAGGGGCTGAGTTCTGACGGTTGTGCCGGTATTGCCGGCGGTGTCGGTATGGGTACCGGGTGCGTCGGTGTCGGTATCTGGGGAGGCGGTGGGGGTGCTGGTATTCGGTGGGTGGGTGGCGGGGGCGGTAGCGATGGTGGTGGTGTCGGTATCCGGGGTGCCGGTGGCGGGGGTACCAGCGTTGGCAGCGCCGGTTTCGGCGGTAGCGCCGGTGGGGTGAGGCCCCCGCCGGCACCGGATCCCGTTGGGGGTGCGCCGGGCGGGACGTTCGTCGACGACGTAGCTGGGGAGTCACTCGCCTGGCTGGGCTGCGGCGTTGCCGACACAGGGCCGGGTTGGCCGGAGGCCGATGGAGCCGGTGGGGTGAGGCCGGTCGTTTCACCGGGTGCGGGGGCCATTGTGGTCGAGAACGGTGAGTACGAGGGGACCGACGACGGCAGGGGCTGATGGTGAGATCGTTCGGGTACCGGAGTCCAGAAGTCACCAGGCAGTTCGTGCGGCGACAGTATGAGCGGTGCCGTTGCCACTGCGACCGCCGCCACGGTGGCAGCGGACGCGAGGGCGAGTGACATGGGACTACCCGCTGTGGCCGGTGCCCGCCAGACCCAGACCACTGCACCCGCACCGGCGGTGAGCGCGGCGCGCAGAGTCCGGCGAGCTCGCGCCAGCAGGGATTCCGCCGCGCGATAGGGCACACCCAGTTCGCCGGCCACCTGGCGCACATCACAACCCGCCGCGCTCAGCCGGAGGGCCTGGGCTTGGCGCGGGGGAAGGAGTTCGGCGGCCCGGGCGGCGGCCCAGGCCGCTTCGGCCCGCTCGCACACCTGCTCCTCAGGGAGTTGCCCGGGCTGCGGGATCGGTGCCTGGCCGGACAACCGCTGCCAGCGCCTCGCCTCGCTGGCTCGGCGCCGGTGCCGGTCCATGCACAGCCGCGTGGTTACCGCGATCAGCCAGGCCTGAAGCCGGTCGTCGGCGATGTCGGGGTGTAGAGCGGCCCGGAGCATCGCCTCCTGCGCGGTGTCCTCGGCATCGTTGGCGTCGGCGCCATGGCGGCGTGCCACCCGCAACAGCAGTGTCCGGTGGGCCCAGATCTGTTCCCATCGCGCGGAAGAGGTGCCGTCCGGTGGGGAGGTGGTGCCGCCAGGATCGGCCGGTTCGTCACTGAACAAGGGATGAACACTGATGCCGGATCGAGGGAAGTGTCAATATCTCGATCGAGTGTTGATGAATGCTCTCCGTAACCGACGAGGGGGGAAGTGCTGTGTCCGGCAAACGATCATTAGGGGCAGGATTGATCGCGTTGTCACCTACCGGGGACCGGCAGCTCCGGGATGAGCGTGCTGGTCCGCGCAAGTTCCGGTGTGGGCGGTGTGGGCGGTGGGGGCGCCAGCGGATCCAGCGGAGACACCGGTGGCGGGGTGATCGGGGACAGCGTCGGTGCAGACAGCGTCGGTGCAACAGGCGCGGACAACGGGGCGGGCGGGGACAGCCCCGGTGCGACAGACGCCAGCAGCGGCGGAGACAGCAGCGCTGAGGTGAGCAGCAGGCCCGGTGGGCCGGCGCCATCCTGCGGGGTGCGAGCAGGAGCGGACACCGGGGGGGCGGAGGGCCGTGCGCTCGGTGCCGGCTGTGCCGATTGCCGGGCGGGGATGTCCGGCTCACCGGGTGCGGGCGTGACCAGCACGGCGGGCGTCACCGCTACCGCTACCGCGACAGCAGCGCAGGCGAGCGCGACCGCCACGGGCTGACCCGACAGCACGCCGGGCGTCCGCCACATCGGGATCAGGACGCCGAGGCTCGCCGTCAGTACGGCTCGCAATGTTCGGCGGGCCCGCGCCAGCAGCGACTCGGCGGCGCGATGGTGCACACCGAGTTCGGTGGCCACCTGCCCGATGTCGCAGCCCTCGGCGATCAGTCGCAGCGCCTCGGCTTGGCGCGGGGGTAGCTGCCCGGTGGCCTGGGAAGCCACCCAAGCGGCCTCGGCCCGATCGCACACCTCGTCCTCGGGACGTTGACCGGGCTGCGCCACCGCCGCTCGGTGCGACACCCGTTGCCAGCGCCGGGTCTCGCTGGCCCGGCGCCGATGCCCGTCCACGCACAGCCGGGTCGTCACGGTGATCAGCCACGCCTGCAGTTGCTCGTCGGCGATCTCGGAGTGTTCCCCGGCCCGGAGCATGGCCTGCTGCACGACGTCCTCTGCGTCCTCGGGACCGGCGCCGTTGCGCCGTGCCACTCTCAGCAACAGGTTGCGGCGGGCCCAGATCTGCGCCCACCGCGTCGGCGAGACACCCGCCGGTGATTCCCCGGACTCATGCCCTTGGCCTGCGCGGCCATCGTCCATCCGCTCACACCGCCTGCACGTTCCGTAGCTTCGTAACAAGTAACAAGGCAAGGCTTCTAGCCAGGGGTAGATCGGCCATTCGCGCTGCGACGTTACGTGCCGGGTTCGTCCAGACGTCGGGGCACGCTCCGCGTCCCGGTGAATTCCGGGCGTGC
The DNA here is from genome assembly GCA_036494005.1 of Pseudonocardiaceae bacterium. GTDB lineage: Bacteria > Actinomycetota > Actinomycetes > Mycobacteriales > Pseudonocardiaceae. The sequence goes on from DASXOV010000037.1 coordinate 28,894, forward strand.
TACGCGGGACGCGGCGTCAGCTCCTGGAGGGGGATATGGCGTGCTGCAGCGGTCGCCGCGATCCTCCATGCGGCCAGGCCGGTGACCGACAGTCCACCGTCCGGCTCGGCCAGCACGCAGGCACCCTCCTCGGCCAGCGCCCGGGCGAGGCCGCCGCGGCGGGGGGAGCGTACGAACACATCACTCATCTCGATCATGCCGGGTACGGTGCCGCGCGCCGTACACGCGCGCATCGGAGCAGGGTCCGCGATTCCGGATCGGACCCAGGTCCGACACGGTGACCGCTGTGCGCCGCTACCGTTCTCGCGTGCTGGACTCAGCTGGGGCCGATCCCGCGGCGTGGCCGCCCAGGCGGCGACTGCGCGGCTGGACGGTCGTCGCACTCGACACGCTGACGGTGACGGCGCTGGCCGTACTCGCGGTCTACGCCACCGTCGGTACCGGGATCGGGTTCTCCGACCCGGCCGCGGCCGGCGGGTGGCTGATCGCGCTGGCGATCACTGTTCCGCTCGCCTTCCGCAGGCGGTGGCCTCTTCCGGTCCTCGGCGTCGTCCTCGCGTCGGCGATGCTCGGGACGGTGCTGGGCATGCCGGGCGCGGCCACGGTGCCTGCCGTCGCGATAGCGCTCTACCCTGTCGCGGTGTCCGTGACGCTGCGGCGCTCGGTCATCGCCGTGACCGCGGCGGCGCTGGGCGTCGCGGCGGCCACGGTGCCCGCCGTGCTGGTGCCTGCTCTGCACCTCGTCGCCGCACCGGATGCTGACGTGTTAGAGGCGGATCTGCTCTCCACGCTGGGCTTCTGCTGGGTCAGCATCGGAGCTGGGTGGGCGCTGGGCCGCGCTGTGCGCGCGCGCCGCCAGCACGCCCTTCAGATCGCCGAGCACCGGGCACAGCAGGCTGTCGCCGACGAGCGGCTACGGATCGCCAGGGAGATGCACGACGTGGTGGCGCACAGCATGGGGGTGATCGTGATGAAGGCTGCCGTGGCCAACCACGTGTATCCCACACGTCCGGAGGAGGGCCGGGAGGCGCTCGGCGTCATCGAGTCCGTCGGCCGTGGCGCACTCACCGACATGAGCCGGGTACTCGGCGCGTTGCGGTCCGCGGGGAAAGCCGATCTGGCACCCAGCCCAGGCCTGGACGCCGTGCCGACACTGGTCGAGAACGCTCGGCTCGCGGGTGTCGACGTCGAACTACACTGCCGGGACCTACCGACACTGCCCACGGCGGTGCAGCTGTCCGCGTACCGGATCGTGCAGGAAGCATTGACCAACGTGATCAAACATGCCGCCCCTGCCCGCTGCACGGTCCGCATCGCCGCCGATTCCGGTGAGTTGTGCCTCGATGTGATCGACGACGGTGCGGCGAGTCGTCAGGTCGACGAGCCAGGACACGGCCTGATCGGGATGCGCGAGCGAGCCGCGCTGCACGAGGGGACCCTGGTAGCGGGTCGGCGGCGGGACGGCGGGTTCGCCGTGCAGGCCCGGCTGCCCTACCGTGCCCCGGGTCGGCATGACTGACGCGCAGGTCAGGGTGCTGATCGCCGACGACCAGGCGCTGCTGCGCGGCAGCCTGCGGGTGCTGCTGGAGACCGAGCCGGATCTCGCCGTCGTCGGCGAGGCGGCCACCGGCATCGAGGCGGTCGATCTGGTCCGCGAACACGGTCCCGATGTGGTGCTGATGGATGTGCGCATGCCGGACATGGACGGCATCGAGGCCACCAGAAGGATCACCGCACAAGAGCGCGGCGTGCGGGTCATGGTGCTCACCACGTTCGATCTGGACGAGTACGTGTATTCGGCGTTGCGGGCCGGGGCCAGCGGTTTCCTGCTCAAGGACACCCCTCCGGCCCAGCTGTTGGCCGCGGTGCGAGTGGTCGCCGCAGGCGACGCGTTACTCTCACCGGCCGTGACCGGCCGGCTGATCGCCGAGTTCGCCCGCCGGCCGGAACCGACCAGGCGCCCGGCCCGGACCCTGGAGGGGGTGACCGATCGGGAGCTCGACGTGCTCACGCTCATCGCGCGGGGGCTGTCCAACACTGAGATCGAGCACCATCTGCACCTGAGCCGGGGCACCGTCAAGACACACATCGGCAGGCTGCTCGGCAAACTCCACGCCAGGGACCGGGCACAACTTGTGATCGTGGGATACGAGACCGGCTTGGTAGCCGCCCAGAGACGGCCTGAGTCGCAGGCTGGGTCAGACGAAGGGTCAGACGAAGGAGGAGCATGCCGGTCGTCGAGCTCAACGGGATCCGGCTGAGTTACCAGGTGGCGGGCTCGGGCGAACTGGTGCTGCTCGTGATGGGGACGGGCGGCACCGGCCGGGTGTGGCAGCTGCATCAGGTCCCGGCGCTGGTGTCGGCCGGCTACCGGGTGGCCACAGTCGACAACCGGGGCATCCCGCCCTCGGACGAGTGCGCAGGCGGCATGACCATCCACGACCTGGTGGCCGACACGGCGGCGTTGATCGAGCACCTGGGTGGCGGCCCCACGCGGGTGGTCGGGACATCGCTGGGTTCCCGGGTGGTGCAGGAGTTGGCCCTGGCCCGTCCTGATCTGGTGACGCAGGCGGTGATGATGGCCGCGCACGGGCGGTCTGAACCCGTGCAGTCGATGCTGACGGCGGGGGAGCGCGCGCTGTACGACGCGGGGATCGAACTGCCGCCGCCGTACCACGCGGCGATCACCGCACTGCACAACCTCTCACCGAGGACGCTCAACGAGCGCGCGATGATCGAGGACTGGCTCGCGGTGTTCGAGTTCTCCGGGTCCGGTATCGGCGCAGGCACGCGAGCTCAGCTGGAGCTGTCCGACTTTCCTGACCGGCTCGCCGACTACCGCGGGATCACGGTGCCGAGTCTGGTGATCGGCTTCGCCGACGACCTCATGGTCCCGCCGTACCTGGCACGCGAGGTGGCCGAGGCGATCCCGGGTGCGCGATACGTGGAAGTCGAGGGTTGCGGTCACTACGGCTACCTCGAGCGGCCCGCGGAGGTCAACGAGCTCATCCTGAGTTTCTTCGCGGTCAGCTGACCGACTTCCGCAGGTAAGGTGGTGTCGGCCGTTGAGGCGGTGTAACCACGAGGTGACGGTGGGGAAAAAGTCTGCGATCCGAGCGACGGACGCCGCCGGTCCGCAACGTCTGTATATGTGGAGAGACCAGGACTGGCATCCCACAGCGTTTGACTGCTCGACGGCGTTGACTGCTCGACGACACGGCACGGCGGTCTGTGGGTCACACCAGCTGGCCGCTACGCTTCCTCGGCGTTCCAATAACGTCGGGGTGGTCGGGGATTGGCACGTGGCTCGGAGGATTGCGCGTTGGTGCGCCCGGACAACAGGACGGCTATTCCAGAATTATCAAACCCGTTGCACGTGGGGAGCGCGACGGCCACTAAGGTGGACCTCGCGTTCGACCGTCAGGGCTTGTCGGAGATCCTGTCCTCACTGGCGCGGAAATATAGAGTCCCCGGGGCACAGCTGGCGATCCACCGGAACGGCGAGACGGTGGCGATCGAAGTCGGTGAGCTGCAGTACGAAGCAGGGAACCGGGTGACCAGAGACACTGCATTCCCCGTCGGATCGATCAGCAAGACCTTTACCGCGACGGTAGCGATGATCCTGGTCGCGGACGGGGATCTCGAACTGGATGCTCCGCTGGGTGACCATGTGATCGAACTGGACGACCAGGTTGCCCGGCTCACCCTGCGTCAGGTACTGAGCCATACCAGTGGGTTCGCCTCGGATGCTCCTTCGGAGGACCTGTCGTCGGTCTCGATCCGCCGCTATGTGCTGGACCATTGCCGCAGTCAGAACCTGGTGCTCTCGCCCGGTGCGGCTTTCTCGTACTCGAACATCGGCTACGTCCTGTCCGGCCGCCTGATCGAAGTGATCACGGGAATGAGTTGGTCGGAGGCCGTGGAAGCACTCCTGCTGCGCCCGCTGGGGATCGAGCCCGCCTTCATTTCCGGGGCGGATCGGGCTACGTCAGGTCGCCCGCTCGCGACCGGTCACTCGGTTAACGCGATGGTGGGCCGGACCCGCCCCGTTCAGCAGTCCTTGATGCCGGCCAAGGCGCCGGCCGGTGCGCTCGCCGTGAGTGCCGTCGATCTTGTCCACCTGGGGCTCATGCACTGTGCAGGCACTGCCCACGCACTTCTGCCTGCTGCGTACGCGGCGCAGATGCGTCAGACGGTCACTGGCGCCGAACCGTTCGGGCTGGCCGACGGATGGGGACTGGGCCTGGCGCTGTTCCGCAGTGCAGATACCGCCTGGGCAGATACCGCCTGGGTGGGCCACGACGGCAACTCTGACGGTACGGCGTGCTACTTCCGGGTCGATCCCGGCAGCGGTTGCGTCATCGCGTTCACGAGTAACGCGAGTATCGGCCTCGGTATGTGGCAGGATCTGGTCGTCGAGCTGGACCGGGTAGGAATACCCATCAGGAATCACTCAAGCAGGCTGACACTGGGGGAGCCGACGGCGTCGCCGTCCGGCTGTGTGGGCAGCTACCACAACGGTGATGTGGAGTACGCGATAGGTGCACGGCAAGACGGGAGATTCTATCTCTCCGTCGACGGTGAAGCAGTTGCGCGGTTGTCGTTCCACGATGGCCTGACATTCTTTCAGCAAGATCTCGACTCAGGTGAATGGACGCATGCGGGGCGTTTTCTGCAGAATCCGATCACCGGAGATCTCGATCGAATTCAAGTGGACGGCCGCGTGGCTCGCCGACTGGATCTTTGCGCACCCGAAGATGGGCGATGTCAATCGCTCGATGCAATCTCTGCCTAGCTGACTTACTTTCATCCGGAAGCGCACCCCTTCGGCGTGCGCCGGTGAACTGTGCACGTGAAAGATTGGGGTCATCGTGTCCCGCGACTCATACTTGGGTGATGAGCTGCCGCCGGATGGGCATGCGGTATCGGAATCCATCTCGGATGAGCAATTTCGATACTGGGAGAGTCAGCTCGACGGCGTATCGGCGCCTGAGCTGCCTGGCGACAAGTCGGGTGCACCTGATGGTGTATCGGGCCGCGTCGACTCCCATGAATTCGATGTACCGGGGGAGATGACCGGCCGCCTGATGGAATTGTGCGGACGGCACGGTGTCTCGTTACTCGACATCGCGGTGGCCGCATTCCAGATAGTCCTGGCCCGCTGCACCGGCCAGCAGGACGTCGCCGTGGCCACCCCGGCGCCGGGACGGAGCCATCCCGTCGTGCTGCGCTCCAGAGTGGCGGACTCGGTCCGCTTCGTGGACTTCGTCCTGGGGGTCAGCGGCACGATCGCGGCGGCTTTCTCAAACTCCGGCGTTCCCTTCGAGCGCCTCGTCAACGGACTCGGCCTCGCCCCGGAACTTGCACGGGCGATGGTGACATGCGAGCCGGGTGCCGTTGCGGCCACGTCCGCCGCCGCGTCCGATGTCACCGCCGCACCCGATGTCACCGTCCGGTTCGTCAAGCAGTATGCCGCTCTCTCCGGGGTCATCCATTACCGCGCCGAGCGCTTCGCCCCGGCAATGGTCGAACTGCTCGCCGCGCAGGTCATCCGGGTGCTCGAGGTGGTTGCGGCTGACCCCGGCATCGCGCTGGGCCGGATCGACCTCCTGACCACGGAGCAACGGCAGCGGGTGCTGGTGGAGTGGAACGACACCGGCCGGGCGGTGCAACCAGCCACGCTGGCCGGGCTGTTCGAGGCTCAGGTGAGCCGTACGCCGGACGCCCCTGCAGTGGTGTTCAGCGGTGGAGCGGTCAGCTTCGCCGAGGTGGAGGCGCGGGCGAACCGATTGGCGCATGCGTTGCTGGCGCGTGGTGCCGGGCCGGAGCGGATCGTGGCACTGGCATTGCCACGGTCGGTCGACATCGTGGTGGCTCAACTGGCGGTGGTGAAGGCCGGAGCGGCGTTCGTACCGGTGGATCCGGCCTATCCGGCCGAGCGCATAGCGTTCATGCTGGCGGATTCCGCTCCGGTGCTGGTGGTCACCCGGTCCGACCTGGTGCCGCAATTGACCTGCCCACCAGGTGTGGCCGTGGTGGTTCTCGACGATCCGGACACGGTGGCGGCGGTACGGTCGATGCCCGTCCGGGCCCCGAGCGACGCGGACCGGGCTTCGCCGCTGCTGGCCGCCCATCCGGCCTACGTGATCTACACCTCCGGATCGACCGGACGACCCAAAGGCGTGGTGGTCTCGCATACGGGGCTGGCCAGTTTCTCCGCCGCGGAGATCGACCATTTCGAGGTGCACCGCGGAGACCGGGTGCTGCAGTTCTCGTCGCCGAGTTTCGACGCGTCGATATTGGAACTGGCCATGTCGTTGCCGGCCGGCGCAGCGCTGGTCGTGCCGCCACCCGGCCCGCTGCTCGGCGAGGTGCTGGCCGAGGTGCTGGCGCGGCATACGGTGACGCATGCGCTGATTCCGCCGGTCGCACTGGCCACCGTGCCGCGAGCGGTGGCCCGCACCGGTCTGCCGAAGTTCCGGACGGTCATCGTCGGAGGCGACGCGTGCACCGCTGATCTGGTGAACGACTGGGCCCCGCGCCGCCGCCTGATCAACGCCTACGGGCCGACCGAGGCGACCGTGGTGTCCACCTGGAGCAGGCCGTTGGCCGGCGGCCGGACCACGGCACCCCCCATCGGCACACCGATCTGGAACACCAGGGCGTATGTGCTCGATGCCGCGTTGCGTCCGGTGCCGGTCGGAGTGCCCGGCGAGCTCTATGTGGCCGGCGGCGGATTGGCCCGTGGCTACCTGCATCGCCCGGGGTTGACCGCGCAGCGATTCGTGGCGAACCCGTTCGGCGAGCCCGGCGTCCGGATGTATCGGACCGGTGACGTGGTCTGCTGGACCGCCGAGGGTGAGCTGGAGTTCGTCGGCCGTGCCGACGAGCAGGTCAAGATCCGCGGATTCCGCATCGAGCCCGGTGAGATCGAGACACTGTTGCGCAGGCACAGTGATGTCGCCGAAGCCGTGGTGATCGCCCGCGAAACCGAGGGGCCGGACGAAACAGGCGGGCCTACGGTCAAACGACTCGTCGCCTACCTGGTTCCGGCGCAGGGCGCCACCATGGTGCCCGGCGAGCTGCGGGCCATGGTCGCAGACACATTGCCCGGCTACATGGTGCCGTCGGCATTCGTGGTGCTGGACAGCCTGCCGCTGAGCCCGAACGGAAAGCTGGACCGGCGAGCCTTGCCCGCACCGGCTGCCGGTGACCTGGCGGCCGGATCGGTCGCGCCGCGCACCACCACCGAACGCGAGATTGCGCAGATCTGGGCCGAGTTGCTCGGTGTGGACCAGATCGGCGTCGAGGACGACTTCTTCGAACTCGGCGGCGACTCGATCCTGAGCTTCCGGGCGCTGTCCCGGATCCGCACGGCCTGCGGGACGAATCTGTCGGCCAGGGCGATATTCGACACCAGGACCGTCGCCCGGCTCGCGGAGCTCTTGCCGCAGCAGTGCGCCGGCCGTGCAGAGCAGATCACCTCGGTGCCCCGCGGCCAGGCCCTGCCGTTGTCGTCGGGGCAGCGTCGGCTCTGGTTCCTCAACGAACTGAGCGCCGGAAGCACCGAATACAACAGCGGCATCGGGTTGCGGCTGTCCGGTGCGCTGGACTTCGGGGCGCTGCGCTCGGCGCTGAACACACTGAGCGATCGGCACGAGGCGCTGCGGACGACCTTCGGCACCGTCGACGGGAACGCCGTTCAGATGGTGGCGCCGGGTATCGAGATACCGCTGCGGGTGGTCGACCTCATCCGCACACCGGAGGCCCTGGACCAGGAGCTGGCGCAGGAGCTGGGCGCCCGGCCCTTCGACCTGCGGCATGGGCCGCTGGCGAGGGCGGTGCTGGTGCGGCTGGCCGAGGACGACCACGTGCTGCTGCTCAACCAGCATCACATCATCACCGATGGCTGGTCGGTCGGCGTGCTGGTGGCGGAGCTGACCGAGTTGTACGCCGCTGCGGCGTGCGGTACCACGGCGGCGTTGCCGCAGCCGACGATCCAATACCCGGACTTCGCCGTGTGGCAGCGCGAACGACTGACCGATCCGGACCTGACGCGGCAACTCGCCTACTGGACCCGCACGCTCGCCGGCGTCGAGGTGCTGGACCTGCCCACCGACCGGCCCCGGCCCGCGGTACGCACCACGTCCGGCGCGGTGGTGCGCCGCGACCTGCCCGCCGAGCTCGTTCAGGGCGTGCGCCGGGTGGGGCAGGCGCACGGCGCCACAGTGTTCATGTCGCTGACGGCTGTGGTGCAGGTGCTGTTGTCGCGCTACAGCGGCCAGCGCGACATCGCGATCGGCACGGTCACATCGGGCCGCAATCGGACGGAGTTGGAGAACCTCGCCGGGTTCTTCGTCAACACCCTGGTGCTGCGGTCCCGGGTGGAGCCCGGCCAGGCGTTCAGCGAGTTCCTCGGTGAGGTCCGCGAGACCGTGCTGGACGCGTTCGCCCACGACGAGGTGCCGTTCGACCGGCTGGTCGAGGAACTCCAGCCGGCCCGCGACCCCAGCCGCACTCCCTTGATGCAGGCCATGGTGGTGCTGCAGAACGCCATGGTGCGCGAGTGTGACGTCGCCGGTGTGCGGATCACCGAGCACCCGCTGCCCCGCCCTTCGTCCCGGTTCGACCTCGTCGTGGAATTCTCGCTGGGGACGGACTCGCTGGGGACGGACTCGCTGGGCCTGACCGTCGAGTACAACACCGACCTGTTCGACGCCCGCACCATCGAGCAACTGGCCGAGCATCTCGAACAGCTGATGCAGGCGATCGTCGCCGATCCGGACCGGCCCGTGTCACAGCTGCCCTGCGGTGGGCTCGAATTCGTCGACCGGGACGGCCCGGCCGACCGGCAGGCGTTGCCCGCGGTACCGGTGCGCCACAGCACGTCGCACTATCTCGGCGCGCGGACGCCGACCGAGGCGACCCTCGTGGAGATCTTCGCCGCCGTGCTGCAAGTGCCCCGGGTGGGGGTGCGGGACAACTTCTTCGAGTTGGGTGGCGACTCCATCCTCAGCATCCAGGTGGTGGCCCGAGCCCGGCAGGCCGGCCTGCGCCTGAGCTCCAGCGACATCTTCGAGCATCAGACCACCGCGGCGCTGGCCTCGCACGTGACCCGGGTGAGCCCGCAGCGCGAGGCGCAGGGCCCGGTGAGCGGCGCGGCTGCGCTCACCCCGATCCAGCACTGGTTCTTCACCACCCACCAGGTCAGGTCGGGGCGCTTCACCCAGTCGGTGGTCCTCGAACTCACCGAAGATCTCGACCAGGACGCACTGCGCACCGCGCTCGACGCGCTGCTGGACCACCACGACGCGCTGCGGATGCGGTACGCACCCGTCGACGGTCAGTGGCAGCAGTACAACGCGCCTGCCGACGAGGCGGTCGTACACCCGATCGATCTGTCCGAGCTGGATCCGGCGGCGCATCAGGTGGCGATCACCCAGCTCGCCGACATCCACACGGAATTCGATCTCGGCTGCGGCCCGCTGCTGAAGACCGTGTTGGTCGATCGCGGCGTCCGCAGCAGGCCGTTGCTGTTCCTCGCCGCCCACCACCTGGTCGTCGACGGCGTGTCCTGGCGCATCCTGGTGGACGACCTGCAGACCGCCTACCAGCAGGCCGTCTCCGGCGAAACGGTGCGGCTCGCGCCGAAGAGCACCTCGTTCCGCACCTGGGCGCAGGGCCTGGCCGAGCACGCCCGAGCCGGCGGCTTCGACGACGAGCGTGGCTACTGGGCCGAGGTCACCGACCGCACCGATGTCACGATCCCCACCGAGGTCACGATCCCCACCGACGGGAACGGACCCGGCACCGCCGCTGATACCCGCTCGGTCACGGTCCGGCTCGATCCCGCGGACACCCGGGCCCTGCTCCAGGACGTGCCAGGGGTGTACCGCACCCAGATCAATGACGTGCTGCTCAGCGCGCTGGGTGCGGTGCTGTGCCGGTGGACCGGACGCGAGCGGGTCCTGATCGACCTGGAGGGCCACGGCCGGGAGGAACTGCTCGACGGGGTGGACCTGTCGCGCACCGTGGGCTGGTTCACCACGATGTATCCGGTCGCGCTCAGTAACGCGTCCTGGGCCACGCCCGGGACCGCGTCCGGGACGAATTGGGGCGCGGTGCTGAAGTCGGTCAAGGAGCAGTTGCGCGCCATCCCCCGGCGCGGCCTCGGCTACGGCGCCCTGCGATACCTGGCCGGACCCGGCGTGCTACCCGACGCTGCGGCGCGACAACCGCAGATCAGTTTCAACTATCTCGGCCATTTCGACTGGCCGGGTGGCGGCGGCGGGCTGGTGCACGGGATACCCGGGGATCTGGAGCTGACCGCCGACCCACGATCCTCCCGGGCGCACGCCCTCGACATCGTCGGCAAGGTCGCGCACGGGTGCCTCGAATTCACCTGGTGCTACTCCGAGCACCTGCACCACCCCGACACGATCCGCGGGCTTGCGGATCGGCATCTGGCAGCGTTGAGGGAGATCACCCGGCACTGCGCCGAACCGGGGTCCGGCGGCCGCACCCCCGCCGACTTCCCCTTGGCCCGCCTCGACCAGGCCGCGGTGGACCGGCTGGCGGGCACCGGACATCGCGTGCAGGACATCTACCCGCTGACCCCCATGCAGGCGGGGATGGTGTTTCACGGGTTGTCGCAGGGTGAGCAGGGTGTCTACTTCCAGCAGGCGACGTTCGTCGTGGAGGGCGTCGACGATCCACGGCTGTTCGCCCAGGCCTGGCAGCACGTGGTCGACCAGACCCCGATCCTGCGCAGCTCGGTCCGCTGGGAAGGGGTGCCGGAACCCCTGCAGGTGGTGCATGGGGACGCCGAGGTGGCGATCACCCACCACGACTGGACGACGCTCACCGATCGGCAGCGCCAGGAACAGCTGGAGCGGTTGCTCGCCGCGGACCGTGCCCAGGGTTTCGATCTGGCGACCGCCCCGCTCCTGCGCCTCACACTCGCGCGCTGCTCGGACACCGAGGTCCAGGTGGTATGGACCTTCCACCATCTGCTGCTGGACGGCTGGAGCGTCTTCCAGGTGCTCTCCGACGTCCACGCCTGCCACACCGCGCTGCAGCGGGGCGTTGACCTCGTCACAACCGATGTGGGCCTGCCGCACCGGCGCCCCTTCCGGGACTACGTCGAGTGGCTGAGCGGCCAGGACAGCCGCCTCGCCGAGGACCATTGGCGCGGCGTGCTGTCGGATCTGGCGGCGCCGACCCCGTTGCCCTGCGACCGGGTCCCGGACCGGAACCACACCACGTCCACGTCCGATGAGGTGCGGTTCGAACTGGGGGAACGGGAGTCCGCCGAGCTCCGGGAGTTCGCCACCCGGCACCGGCTCACCCTCAACACCGTCGTGCAGGGCGCCTGGGCGCTGCTGCTCTCCCGCCACAGCGGCCAGCGGGACGTCTGCTTCGGCGCGACGGTGTCGGGACGCCCGGCCGACCTGCCCGGTGTTGACGACATGACCGGCATCTTCATCAACACACTGCCGGTCCGCGTGGACGTGGACGACACGGCCCGCGTCGCCGAATGGCTGGCGCACCTGCAGACCGAACAGGTGCGATCCCGCCGGTTCGAGCACGTACCACTCACCCGGCTGCACTCCTGGAGTGCGGTGCCCGGCGGGAGCAACCTTTTCGACAGCGTGGTGGTGTTCGAGAACTACCCGATGGACGAGACGGCTGCCGCTGCGCACGGCCTCGTGCTGCGGGATCTGCGAGCCATCGAGACGACCAACTATGCGCTGAGCGTTCTGGTGTATCCGAACCGGCGATTGTCGGTCGTGCTGGGCTACGAACCCGCGCAGTTCGACGAGGCCACGGTGCGGCGGCTCGCCCGTCGGCTGCACGGATTGCTGACCGGGCTGGCATCGGACCCGGACCGCCGGCTGTCGGCACTGTCGTTGCTCACCGAGGGTGAACACCGGCAGGTGGTGACGGAATGGAACGACACCGCTCGTCACGTACCGGACACCACACTGCCGGAGCTGTTCGAGGCGCAGGTAGCAGCCACCCCGGACGCCACGGCGATGTGCTGGGGCGATCACACGCTCACCTACGCCGAGCTCAACACCCGTGCCAACCGGCTGGCCCGGCTCCTGGTCGGCCGCGGTGTGGCCGCGGAGCAGACGGTGGCGTTGTCGCTGCCCAGGTCACCGGAACTGGTGGTCGCGGCGCTGGCCGTGCTCAAGAGCGGCGCGGCGTACGTGCCGGTCGACCCGAACTACCCCGCGGAGCGGGCTGACTTCATCGTGGCCGATGTCCGGCCCGCCTGCGTGCTCACCGATTCCTCGGTGCAGCACGTGGCGGGCCTGCGGATCGATCTCGACGCCGAGGACACCCTCGCCACGCTGAACCGGATGCCCGGTACAGATCTGACCAACACCGATCGGAACGCTCCGTTGAGTCGGCACAACGTGGCCTACGTCATCCACACCTCCGGTTCGACGGGACGGCCCAAGGGCGTCATGGTGGAACACCACAACGCGGTGAACCTCATGCACTGGGCCGCGTCGGAGATCGGCCCGGACCGGCTCCACCGGGTGCTCGCCGCCACGTCGCTGAACTTCGACGTCTCCGTTTTCGAGATCTTCGCACCGCTGATGGTCGGCGGGAGCATCGAACTGGTCCGTGACCTGCTCGCACTCACCGAGTGTCCCGGCGGATCATGGCGCGGCAGCCTGATCAGTGGCGTGCCGTCGGTCTTCGCCCACCTGCTGGACGGCACTGACCTGGATCTGGGCGCAGACCTCGTCGTGCTCGCGGGGGAGGCCCTGCCGTCCCGTCTCGTCGACGCCATCGGCACGGCGATGCCGAACTGCCGGATCGCCAACATCTACGGGCCCACCGAGGCGACCGTCTATGCAACGGCGTGGTACTCCGACGGGCCGGACGGCACGGCGCCACCGATCGGGCGGCCGCTGACCAACGTCGAGGTGTACGTGCTGGACAGCACGCTGCACCCGGTGCCGGTCGGCGTGTGCGGCGAGCTTTACATCGCCGGCGCCGGGGTGGCGCGGGGCTATCTGGGTCGTCCGGGGCTGACCGCGGACCGTTTCGTGGCCGGCCCGTTCGGCCCGCCGGGTTCCCGGATGTACCGCACCGGTGACCTGGTCCGCTGGCTGCCCGACGGGACCGTTGACTTCGTCGGACGCATCGACGAGCAGGTCAAGATCCGCGGTTTCCGGATCGAGCCCGGTGAGATCGAGATGCGGCTGCGCCGCCATCCCGCCGTCGGGGCGGCCGTCGTCGTCGCGCGCGAGCACGGTACCGGTCCCGCCCGGCTGGTGGCCTATCTCGTACCCGCATCGGCGGGAACCGCGGTCGATTCCGCTGTGCTGCGCGATTATCTGGCCGCCAGCCTGCCCGAATACATGGTTCCGGCGGCTTTCGTGGTACTCGACGAATTGCCTCTGAACGTCAACGGTAAGCTGGCCCGGGCCGCCCTGCCGGCCCCGAACTGGGACGAAACCACGAGCGCGCCCTATGCGGAGCCGCGAAGTGATACCGAGCGGGTCATCGCCCGGATCTGGGCTGATGTGCTCGGGGTGCGACGGGTCGGCGTGGAGGACAACTTCTTCGAACTGGGCGGCGACTCCATTCAAAGCATCCACATCACCGGCCAGGTGAATTCCGCTTTCGGTGTCGCGCTGACACCGCGCGATGTTCCCATGGCCCGCACCGTGAGCGCGTTGGCGAAGACGGTCGAAGAGAAGGTCCTGCGCGAACTGGAGCGTCTCGCTTTCGGTGACGCAGTCCACGAGGATCTGTGAGGAAAGGCGTCATGACGTCATCGAGGCAGGATCGTATTTCGGCTCTTCCGGATCACCTCCAGGAACTGTTGCGGAATCGCTTGGCCGGTCAGCACGAGCAGTCTGATTCGATTCCACGCGCGGAGCGCACCGGGCCGCTTCCACTCTCGTCCTCCCAACAGAGGATGTGGTTTCTCAACAAGTTCCAGCCAGAGGAGTCCGAATATAACAGCGCCCTCGCGCTGCGCTTTCGAGGCGCTTTTGATGTGAGCGCGATGACTGATTCTCTGCGGGAATTGCAGCATCGGCACGAGTCGCTGCGGACCACCTTCGACGAGGTGGACGGCCGGGGAGTGCAGGTGATCCAACCGGCAGCCGAGCTTGCCCTGCCGGTGGTCGAGGCCCAGCCCGCGGAGCTGAGCAGCCTCCTGCAGTCGGAGTTCTCCCGGCCCTTCGACCTGCAGCGGGGCCCGCTGCTGCGGCCTCTTGTGGTTCGGCTGGCCGACGATGACCATGTCCTGCTGCTGAGCTCGCACCACATCGTGATCGACGGCTGGTCGATGGGTGTCCTCGTCGAGGAACTGAGCACCCTGTACAACGCCGCGATTCGGGGTGAATCGGTCGACCTGCCGTCGCTGCCGTTGCAGTACGCGGATTTCGCGGTGTGGCAACGCCGGCAGTTGTCCGACGCCGCGATGGCGGGCAAGGTCGACTACTGGCGTGGCAAGCTCGCGGACATCGAGCCACTGGAGTTGCCGACGGACCGGCCGCGCCCGGCGGTGCGCTCTGCCGCCGGGGCGATGCACGAATTCGTGGTTCCTGCTGGTATCGCCGCTCGGCTGGGCGAGCAGGCCCGCGCCGCCGACACGACACGTTTCACCATCCTGGTCGCGGCCTGCAAGGTGCTGTTCGCACGCTACTCAGGCCAGGACGACGTCGCCGTCGGCACGGTGACCTCGGGCCGCGCCCGATCCGAACTGAACCGGCTCGTCGGATTCTTCGTCAACACGGTGGTGCTGCGATCTACCGTCGACCGCGAACAGACATTCCTGGATTTCCTGGGATACGTGAAGGACACCGTCCTCGACGCGTTCGAGCACGATGACGTGCCGTTCGAGCGACTGGTCGAGGAGATCCAGAAAGAGCGCGACGTCAGCCGCCATCCACTATTCGACGTGATGGTCTCGCTGCAGAATGCTGATCGCGCGTTGCCCGGGTTCACCGGTCTGAGCGTCGAGGAAGTGAACCTGCGCAGGTGGGTCGCCAACTTCGATGTGACGGTGGAGTTCCGGGAGAGCGATGACGTTCTCACCGGCACACTCGAGTACAACACCGATCTGTTCGACACAGGCACCGCCGAGCGAATGGCCGGGCATCTACTGGTACTGCTCGACGGCATCACCATCGATCCGGATCGCCCGATCGCCGACCTCCCGATGCTGACCGAGGGCGAACTGCGGCAGGTGAGCGTCGAGTGGAACGACACTGCGCTCAACGTACCTGCGGTGACCTTGCCGGAGGTTTTCCAGGAGCAGGTGGCGCACACCCCGGACGCGGTGGCCCTGGTGTACCGCGAGACCGGGTCGCCGGATGGGGACAACGGCACCACTGGTTCCTGGAGCTTCTCCGAACTCAACGCGAGGGCGAACCGGCTCGCCCACCATCTGATCGCTCAGGGTGCCGGGCCCGAGCACCTGGTGGCTCTGGTTCTGCCCCGCTCGCCCGAGATGGTCGTCGCCATCCTGGCCGTGCTCAAGTCCGGTGCCGCGTACCTGCCCGTCGACCCGAGCCTGCCGGAGGACCGGATAGCCCTCATGCTGCGGGATGCCGCTCCCACGTTGGTGGTGACGACGCGCGGCACCTACTCGCCGGAGGACCTGACCTGTCTGGTGCTGGACGGCCCGAGCACGGCCGCGGCGCTGGAGCGTCGTCCGGCCACCGATCCGACCGACGAACAACGCAGCACGCCGCTGCTGCCCTCGAACGCGGCGTACGTGATCTACACATCGGGTTCCACGGGGACTCCCAAGGGTGTGCTGGTCGAGCATCGGCAGCTGACAAATCTGCTGTTCAGCCATCGCCATGGATTCCTGGCTGAGACCGCCGGTGAACGGCTGCGGGTGTTGTGGACGGCGATGTTCTCGTTCGACACCTCGTTGGAGGGACTGCTGCTGCTGGCCGAGGGTCATGAGCTGCACCTGATCGACGACCAGACCCGGCTGGACGCCGACGCTCTGCTCGACTACATCGCAGGTAGGGCGATCGATCTGGTCGACCTGACCCCGTCGCACGCCGCACAATTGCTGCCCGCCGGCCTGCTCGGAAGCGAGCGCCACCGCCCCCGGATCCTCACCCTGGGCGGTGAGGCCCTGGGTGAGTCGCTGTGGCAGGACCTGGCCGCCGCAGCACCACAGACGGTGAGCTACAACTTCTACGGCCCCACCGAGTGCACGGTGGACGCGTTGTGCTGCCGGGTGGGCGACGTCGCGCGGCCTGCTGTGGGCAGGCCACTGCGCAACCTGCGGGCACATGTGCTGGACGCCGGGTTGGCACCCACACCGGTGGGCGTCGCCGGTGAGCTGTACCTGGCGGGGGATCAGGTCGCGCGCGGTTACGTGAACCGTCCAGGTCTGACCGCTGAGCGGTTCGTGGCGAACCCGTTCGGCCCGCCGGGATCCCGCATGTACCGCACCGGGGATCGCGTCAGGTGGACCGAGCAGGGCAACGTCGAGTTCCTGGGCCGCACCGACGAGCAGGTCAAGATCCGCGGGTTCCGGGTCGAACCGGGCGAGGTCGCAGCGGCGCTGTTGCGGGCGCCGGGGGTCGGCGACGCGACCGTGGTGGCACGGAACGACACCGGACAGCTGCGGCTGGTGGCCTACCTGGTCGCTTCGGAGGCGCAGACCCCGGACATCGCCGCGCTGCGCGGCACGCTGAGGAACAGCCTGCCCGTGTACATGGTTCCGTCAGCGTTCGTCGTGCTCGAGGCCATGCCACTGACCACGAGCGGGAAGGTGGACCGGCGGGCGCTTCCGGCGCCGGACAGCAGGCCGGAACTGGAGCCGGGGTACGTCGCCCCACGGACACCGGCCGAACATCAGCTGGCCGGGATCTGGGCCGAGGTGCTCGGGCTGAAGCGGGTGGGCGTCGAGGACAACTTCTTCGGGCTCGGCGGGGATTCGATCCTCAGCATCCAGCTGGTGTCGCGGGCCAGGCAGGCCGGTCTGCGGCTGACATCCAGGGACGTCTTCCTGCACCAGACCGTCGCCGAGCTCGCACTCAACGTCGGCACCGACGCCACGACGCAGCAGGTCCAGCACGTCCCGAGCCACGGGCCCGCCCCGCTGAGCCCGATCCAGCACTGGTTCTTCGACACCCACGGTGCCCAGTCGCATTTCACCATGTCGATGCTGGTGGAGCTGACCGAGCAGCTCGACGAGAGCGCCCTGCGTGGCGCTGTCGACCTGGTGGTCGCCCACCACGAGGCGCTGCGCACCCGGTTCACGTTCATCGCGGGGCACTGGTCGCAGCAGGCCACTGCCACCGCCCCGACCGGGGTACTCGAACGGCGTGATCTGTCCACCCTGACCGACGCGGAGCAGCGAGCCGCGATCGAGACAGCGGCCACCGAGGCGCAGTCCGGTCTCGACGTGGGTAGTGGTCCGCTGCTCCGGGCGATCCTGTTCGTACTGGGGCCGGACCGGCGACCCCGGCTACTCATCACCGTCCACCACCTGGTGATCGACGGGGTGTCCTGGCGGATCCTGCTCGGCGACATCGAGGCCGCCTATCACCGAGCCCGCGCGGGCCGCACACCGGAGCCAGCGCCCACCGGTACCCCGTTCAGCCACTGGGCGCACCGGCTGGCCGAGGCCGTCCGGGCGGGTGATCTCGACGGTGACCTCCCGTACTGGACAACGGTGTGCGACGCCGCACCGGCCGGTCTTCCCGTCGACCGCACCGGCGCCAACACCGTCCGGTCCGCCCGGACCGTCTCGGTCCGGCTCGACCGGGAGAACACCGACGCCCTGCTGCACCAGGTTCCCGACGCCTATCGCACTCAGGTCAACGATGTGCTGCTCAGCGCGCTCGGCCGGGTGCTGTGCGAGTGGACCGACCGGGATCGCGTCCTGGTGGCGATGGAAGGCCACGGCCGCGAGGACCTCCTCGACGGCGTCGATCTGTCGCGCACCGTCGGCTGGTTCACCACCCAGTTCCCGGTGGCGCTGCGGATGCCGGGCGAGCCCGGTTGGGGATCGGTGCTCAAGGCGGTGAAGGAGCAACTGCGCGCCGTGCCCCGCCGGGGGCTGAGCTATGAAGCCCTGCGCTATCTGAGCGCACCGGACGCACCCGCGCGGGTGCTTCGCGACCAGCCTGCGCCCGGCCTGTGCTTCAACTACCACGGCCAGTGGGACATGGCATCGGGGGACAGGGCACCGGCCGGGGACGGCCTCTACCGGGCCTGGTGCGGCGAAACCGGCCAGGACATCGCCCCGGCGGAGCACCGGCCCTACCTGCTGGAGGTCACCGGCCTGGTGGAGGACGGCGAGCTTCAGCTGACCTGGGAGTACTGCAGTGAGGTCCACGAAGAGGCCACCGTGTCGCGGTTGGCCGGCGCGATGATCCAGGCTCTCGAGGGGATCGTCGAACACTGCGCCGCCCCGAGCGCGGGCGGCCGGACCCCCTCGGATTTCCCGCTGGCCCGGCTGGCCCAGGCACAGGTCGACCGGATCGCGGGCCATGGGGATTTCGCCCGGTCCGTGGCGGACATCTACCCGCTGACCCCGCTGCAGGCCGGCATGCTGTTCCACTCCCTGATGGACGCCGAGTCGGGTGCCTACCTGAACCAGGTCTGCCTGCGGCTGTCCGGCGTGACCGATCCGGGTGCTCTCGGCGCGGCGTTCCAGCGTGTGGTGGACCGGGCCCCGGTGCTGCGCAGCCGCGTGGTCTGGACCGATGTCGAGGAACCCGTCCAGGTGGTGCACCGCAGGGTCGTCGTGCCCACCGTGCACCACGACTGGCGGGATCGCCGTGAGCCGAATCGTGAGCGCGACCTGCACGGGCTGCTAGCGCGGGACGCGGCCACCGGTATGGACCTGACGGCCGCTCCGCTGATGCGGCTGATGATCGTCCGGACGTCCGACGACACGGTCACGATGATCTGGACGTCGCACCACGTGCTGCTCGACGGCTGGAGCACCGGAGCGGTGTTCACCGAGTTGTGCGAGCAGTACGCCGCGATCGTCGAAGCCAGGCCACCCGAACTGGCCCACCGTCGCCCGTTCCGCGACTACCTGCGGTGGCTGGCCGGACAGGATGGCCGGCTCGCTGAGCAGTACTGGCGCCAGGCGCTGGCCGGATTCGAGTCGCCCACCCCGCTGCCCTACGACCGGCAGCCGACCGAGGCGCACCACAGCGAATCGTCCGAGTCGGTCCGCATCGCGCTGTCGATCGAGGAGTCGAGCCGGCTGCGGGAGGTTGCCCAACGCAACGGCCTGACGGTGAACACGATCGTGCAGGGCGCGTGGGCCGTGCTGCTGTCCCGGTGCAGCCGCGAGTCCGATGTCGTGTTCGGCACCACCGTGTCCGGGCGCCCGGACGAGCTGCCCGGGGTGGAGTCCATGGTCGGCATGTTCATCAACACGGTG
>DASXOV010000038.1:0-54452 GCA_036494005.1 Pseudonocardiaceae bacterium
CCGAGGCCGTCGAGCCATCCGGCCGCCCGATTCAGCAGATCGTGCAGCGACTCCCCACCATGGGGCGCCGCGGCGGGATCGCTCAGCCACGCATGTAGCCCCGCCGACTCGGCGTCCGCCAGCTCCGCCAGCCGCTGTCCCCGCCAGGCGCCCACATCCAGGTCAGCCAGCGCCGGGTCGAGTACCGGGGTCACCCCCAGCGCGGCCGCGGTCACGCGGCAGCGCAGTTCGGGGCCACATCGTGCCTCGTCCACGCGGCGCAGGGCTCCGGAGGTGGCACCGGCCTGCGCGGTGCCGTGCTCGTCGGGTGGCTCGTCGTCGGGAAAACGCGCCGCGCGGGTGGCGACGGTCGGCGCGTGGCTGACCAGAGTGAGGTGGGTGGCCATCTGCTGCGGGCTCCCCAGGTGGGCGGGTGTGGCGAGGTGGGTGTGGCGATGAGCATGCTCTCCCCACCGGTCCAGCCGATTGACACCGGCTTCACAGCCCCCTTAACGTCGCCAGGGCGACGAATGGAGTAAGCCGGTGCAAGCCCGGCGCGGTCGCGCCACTGTGAACGGCACCCGCCGCCCGCGGGCCGTGAGTCAGACACTCCATCGTCGTGATCAGCCGTCTAGTGGGTCGCGTCAGCCCGAGGAGGAACCACCATGAGCACCATCACCGCTGGCCCGGTAGCCGCGCCGATTCCCGTCCGGATCCCCTTGCGGGAGATCCTGCCTTGGGCGGTGTTCATGGGAGCGCTGGCTCTCGTGCTGCTGTACTTCGTCGGCGCCGAACAGGGCGCGACGTCGATCATCTCCGGCCACTACGTGCACGAGTTCGTGCACGACGGCAGGCACCTGCTCGGCTTCCCCTGCCACTGACGGCCGGGAGCACGCCACCATGATGCGGATGCTGTTGGTGCGCGGCCTGCTCTCCGGCCTGGGCGCCGGGCTGCTGGCGCTGGTGTTCGCCCGACTGTTCGGGGAACAGCCGGTCGGCAGCGCCATCGACTTCGAGTCGGCCGCGCAGGCCGCCGCGGGCGAAACTCCCGAACCGGAGCTGGTCAGCCGCACGGTGCAGAGCACGATCGGCCTGGCCACCGGTGTGCTGGTGTATGCGGTGGCCTTTGGTGGCCTCTTCGCGCTCGCGTTCGCCGTCGCCAACGGCCGCCTCGGGCGGTTGAGCGAGCGGTCCACCGCGGCGGTCGTGGCGCTGGGTGGTTATCTGGTGGCGTTCGTCGTGCCGTTCCTCAAGTACCCCGCCAACCCGCCGTCAGTGGGCAGCGCCGACACGATCAGCGAGCGCACCGGGGCGTACTTCGCCATGGTGGCCATCTCGGTCGTGCTCGCGGTCGCGGCGACCTACCTCGGCCGCCGGCTCACCCAGCGGTGGGGTGCATGGAACGCCGCTCTCGCCGCCTGCGCGGCCTTCATCGTCGCGGTGGCCCTCGTTCAACTCGTGCTGCCCGAGATCAACGAGGTCCCCGCAGGATTCCCCGCCACGGTGCTGTGGGACTTCCGGGTGGCGTCGCTGGGCACCCAGCTGGTCCTGTGGACCACCATGGGCCTGCTCTTCGGCGCCCTGGTGAGCCGTGTGATGGCCCCGAAGCAGGTCAGCCCAGCCCAGAGCGCCGCGGTGCACACCTGACGACCTCAGGCGGGATCGGGTGCCAGCCGGACGATCATCTTGCCGATGTTGTCGCCGCGCAGCATGCCGAGGAACGCGGATACGGCGTTGTCCAGGCCCTCGACCACGGTTTCGCGGGCCTGCAGGTCACCCGACCGCAGCCAGCCACCGGCCGCCTCGGCGAACTCCGGCTCCAGATCGGCATGGTCGGGAACAAGGAACCCCCGCAACGTCAGCCGCTTGCCGATCATCAGGGCGAGGTTCCGCGGCCCTGGCGGTGGATCGGTCGCGTTGTAGACCGAGATCGCTCCACACAGCGCTGCTCTGCCGCCCAGGTTAAGTGCCCCGATCGCCGCTTCGAGGTGGTCACCGCCGACGTTGTCGAAGTAGACGTCGATGCCTTCCGGCGCCGCCGCGCGCAGCTGCTCGCGCACCGGCCCCGCGTGGTAATCGAACGCCGCGTCGAAGCCCAGCTCGCGGGTCAGGTACGCCACCTTGTCGGGCGAGCCCGCGCTGCCGACGACGCGTTTCGCGCCGCGCAGCCTGGCGAACTGGCCGGCCAGGCCGCCGACCGCACCCGCCGCGCCGGAGACGAACACGGTGTCGCCGGGCTGAAACTCCGCGATCCGGAACAGGCCCGTGTACGCGGTGAGACCGGGCATGCCGAGAACCCCGAGATACCGCCCGGACGACACGCCGGGTGCGGGTTCGATCGTGCGGGTGTGCGTGCCGCGCAGCAGGGCGTGATCGCGCCATCCGCGGTCGTGCAGGACCAGGGTGCCCACCGGCAGGCCCTCGGCTCCGGAGGCGATCACCTCGCCAACGGCACCACCGTCCGCGGGGCGGTCCAGCTGCCACGGCGGGACGTAGGAAGGGGCATCGTTCATCCGGCCGCGCATGTACGGATCGACCGACATGACCAGATTGCGAACCAGCACCTGGCCGGGGCCGGGATCGGGCAGTTCGGCCTCGACCAGGCGGAAGTCGGACTCCTTGGGCTCGCCGTGCGGGCGGGCGGCGAGATGGATCTCGCGAGTGGCGGTGGGCACCTCTGCTGGCTCCTTCGTCCGGTCCGGAAGTGGCAGTCGATCCCGCGTGATCGTCCTGGAGACAGTGAACACGCGCGCCGTCCTCGGTGCTACTGGTGAGGCCGACCGCAGCCGCCTCGTCATCCGATCAGCGGATGGACACATGGTGGTGCTCAGAGGAGTTTGGAGAAAGGATTAGCTGCTTGTCGGGGAGTATTCTTTTTCGCCTGGGCATTCGCCCGTCGGCAGCTCTGGCCTGCGTAGTCACGGCTGAATGAACGGAGTTGAGGTCCCGCATGGCGCTTCGGAGTGGCGTGGCGGCCAAGAACGGTGTCACGGTGGTTCAGGACGGTGTGACGATTCACGATGCCGTTGCGCCGAGTTACCGGGCTCTTCGGCCGTTGTCCGATAAGTCGAAGGGTGTATTTCCTGTCTACAAGAACCTTACAGAAAAGCTGTTGAAGCCTGAGCAACCGGTGGACCCCGAGCGTTCCCACCCGGATAAGACTGTCGCGCACGTGCTGGCAACGTGTGCGGCCTACTCGTATTCTGAGGCAGATACGGTCGCGACGATGATGGCCAGGATGGGCCTGAAGGGAAATCGTTGTCGAGCGATAAGCGAGAATGTCGATGCCATGTTCATTGCGTCGACCGCGTATGTGGTCCAGAGCGCGGACGGCAGAGTGGTCATCGTTGCCTACCGCGGCACGCAGCCGACCAACCTCATCACCTGGCTCACCGACGTGGACCTGCACCCGGACAAGGTGGAGTTCAACATCGGCGGCCGGGGTCCTTACGATGTGCATGCCGGATTCTATCGAAATGTCCGCGCCACCCGATACAAGGTTGCCGAGGTTCTGGACCGCGCCCGGCACGGCTTTGCGGTGACCGACCCACCCGACAGCGGCAAGCCCGAGCGGGTGAACCCGATGGAAGCGCTCTATGTCACCGGGCACAGCCTGGGTGGCGCGATGGCGGCACTCATGGGAATCATGATCAGGACAGAAGACTCCTATCGCGACGCCTTCGGGTCCGCGCTGCAGGCCGTCTATACCTTCGCTCAACCCATGATCGGATCGAATGCCCTCGCGGACGCGTGTACCGCGGACTCGTTTCTCAAGGACAATGTGATCCGCTACGTCTACCAGCGCGACCCGGCCCCGCACACACCGCCACGCGACACGGGCGGATTCAAGCACTTCGGTCGGGAATATCAATTCATCGGCGACCGCTGGCGGAAGAATATTGCCCCCGCGCGCCAGGCAGGAAGTGTACTCGGAATACTGGGCGTTTCCGTCGCTGCATTCATCGCCCACCAGTTCCCTCTCCTGGGAGAAATCCCCTTCCGGTACCAGTTCGACGATCATGGTCCGCAGCATTACATCAGAGCGCTCACTCCGCCCGGGGTGACCACGGAGTTCGGGGATCAGACCTACGCGGCAGCAAAGCCCACAGCGGAAGGATCGCGGGAATACGGAAGTGGAGCGGAAACGCGCAGCCGGGTTCTTGCGCCAGGTTGGCAGCCTTCCGAGTCAGTGTCGTAAGCAGTGGGGAGCGCGATGAATTCCTGCTACCACCATCCGCGGCGTTTCGCCCACCACAGCAGGAGGACCGAGATCGTCGCCATGATGGCAAGCACCACTGCCAGATGCGCGAAGTCGGTCTGTTCTTTGACGATGATGTTCATCCCGTAAACCGATGCCAGGGCAGTGATCGGCAGTGTGACGGCCACAATGACGGCGAGCCGCTCGGTTGCGACGGTCAGTTTCGTCTCGGTTCGGGTCCGGTAGAACTCGATCACTCCCTGCAGGTAGTCCTTCTCGGTATCCGCCAGGGTGCGGGCACGGTCGAACCGGTCAACGATGTCCTCGACCAGTGATCGTCCGCCCCGGGGAATGTGAGGCGCGTCATGGATCAGCCGCTCGTAGGCCTCCAGTGAGTTGTCGGTGCAGAACGACTGCTCGTAGCGGAAGTCCATGTGGGCTCTGCCGAGCTCGAGGGTGGCACCGACAGGTAGTGCAGCCGTCGTCCGGCGTCGCCGATGGTGTCCTCGGCGCGGTGTATCGCGGCGGTCAACGCCGTCGAGTCCCCTTCGGCGGCGCGCGCGTAGGACAGACACCCGGCGAACTCGTCCCAGGCCGGGCCGTGCGGCCGCACCCGGCCGAATTCCTCGGTTGCCGCACGGGTGCGCTCGCGGAACTCCTCGTCGCTGAGCTCCAGCGGCGAGCTGCCGACGATTCGATAGTGCTCAGGTAACAGACCGACCACCGAGAGATGGAACAGACCGGGGAGCAGTTTGCGGCGGGCCAGGTCGCCGGTGGCGCCGAACAGAACGAGTACGTGATCAGGGGGCGTCACCGGAGTAGCGATGCTCGTGCTCCGGGGCACGGTGGCAACGGAGATGGCCATGGTCGAGGTGTCTTTCCCGTTATTTGGCGATGATCAGGTAGAGGCCGTAGCCGACCACCAGTGCGCAGGCCAGGAAGCACAGTGCCGCGATGGCGTGCCGGGCGGCGGGGGGTACCTCGCGGACCTGCGCAGGGACGTTCTGTGGGTGGGGTGCCAGCACGGTGACGCCGAGGGAGAACAGCACCATCACCCCGACGGCCGCCCCGAAGGAGACCAGGAAGATCTCGCCGAGTGATCCCCAGGCGATGTGCACGGTATTCAATTCGGTCCTTTCAGGCCACGGTGTTCAATTCGGTCCTTTCAGGCCACGGTGGGAGTCGGCTGTGGCGCATCGACCGGCGCATTGACGTTGGCGGCGTTGACTGGCTGCCGCCGGGACAGGGTGTAGATCGCGGAGGCGACGGCGATCCCGCCGATCGCGACGACCACGGTGCCGAGGGTGCCTGTTCCGGCGACCTGGGCGGCGAGGGCGCCGACGATGGCGGCGGCAGGCATGGTGAACAACCAGGCCAGTGCCATCTGACCGGCCAGGCTCCAGCGGACTGCGGCCAGGCGCTTACCCAGCCCCGGCACCGAAGATCGCACCCGAGCACACCTGGGTCGTCGACAGCGGGAATCCCAGTTTCGAGGAGACCAGGATGACGGCCGCGCTGGTGGTCTCGGCGGCGAAGCCCTGGGGAGTCTCGATCTCGGTGATCCGCTTGCCGAGGGTCCTGATGATCCGCCAACCGCCCAGGTAGGTCCCCAGCGCGATGGACAGCCCCGCGGTCAGAATGACCCACACCGGTGGCGAGGAACCGACCGGTAGCGTCCCCGCAGTGATCAACGTGAGGGTGATCACGCCCATGGTCTTCTGGGCGTCGTTGGTGCCGTGCGCGAGGGAGACCAGCGAGGCCGAGACCACCTGGCCACTTTTGAATCCCCGGCCGACCGCGCCATGGTCGGCGCGTTTGGTAATCAGGTAGGCGAGATAGGTGCCGGTCATCGCCACCACACCGGCGATGAGCGGGCCAGGAATGCCGGGATCAGCACCTTACCCACCACGGAGGAGAAGTTCACCGCGCTCGCCCCGGCTGCTACCCAGGTGGCGCCGATCAGACCCCCGAACAGCGCATGCGAGGAACTGGACGGCAGCCCGATCAACCAGGTGAGCAGATTCCACAAGATCGCTCCCACCAACCCGGCGAAGATCACGGTCGGGGTGATCAGTGCCTCATTCACCAGGCCACCGGAGATCGTCTTGGCCACCTCGACCGACAGGAACGCACCGACCAGGTTGAGCACACCCGAGACACCCACCGCGACCTTGGGACGCAGCGCGCCGGTGGCGATCGACGTCGCCATTGCGTTGGCAGTGTCATGGAAACCGTTCGTGAAATCGAACAGCAAAGCCGTAATAATGACGATCACCACGATCGTATCCATCGCCAGAAGGGTGCCATCGCGAGTGAAACAAGAGGTGAACAGGGTATTTCTTTGATCTAAAATGACGTTTTCCAGAAAAGCGCTTCATCGATATCGTCGCTCTGGGAGACGGCACGGTTACTCTCGCTTCGGTTTCACGTTGCGTGGCCAGCGATACGTTGTCGGTAAGAAGTCGCGCAACCCGCCCGCTTGGTTTATCTTCCGGCCGTGGCGGATCAACGAGATAGTGCGGGCACAGTCCTTGATACGGGCACAGTACCTTGATAAATGACCGCCCTTGATAACGTGCTCTGACTCGGTCGACGGTCAGGTCTGCGGGTCCACCGGGCAGGGTTCACAGCGCAGGGTGACCGGGGCCGCACTCGTGACCAGGACCTCCTGGTCCTCGTGCATGAGGCGCAGGCCGGAGCCCTCCAGCAGCCGGTAGGCCGTCGTGTCGCGCGTCCGGAGGCGCTCACCTCCGAAGTAGCCGCGCTCGTGGTGCGGACCGCCGCCGTGATCGCCGCCAGGTGGGACCCGCCGGGCGCGGTCGAGAAGATTCTCCAGTTCACCACAACCCAATCCGAGGATGTGCTGACCCAGCTCATCGAGGCATGGGGCCGGTGCGCAGACTACGAGAGCTACGCTCGCACCGTGCTGGCCGAAGTGAACTCCCGGGCGTTCCCGGTTGACCTGCAAAGTGGCCCGCGGATCGATCATCTGAACCACCTCAAATCTATCACGGAGTTGCGCCTCCGTAACCATGTAATCGACCTCGCGCCACTTACCGAATTGCCTGAGTTGCGTTACCTAGAGCTTAAGAACAACGACTACGTCAACCTGAACAAGCTCGTCAGCTGCGACACGCTTCGCACGTTGCGTCTGAATCAGTGCTCATCGGTGGCCGGCGCAATGCCGATTGATCTGAGTCCACTCCTCCGGCTACAGCTCGACGAATTGATCATCTCCGGACTTCTGACCAAGGTCGATCTGTCAAGTCTGGAGGGTTGGGATGGCATGCTCACCAGGGAATGAAGGTGAAAGGGGTGAGCGGTCGTGGTGGAGTTACCCGGGGACCGGTTGGAGGACCTCATCACGGTGGCGGTCCGGACGCTGGTGGATTTCGTGGCCGGCCTTGATCGGGCACCGACGATGGTCACCGAGGACCGGGACGGTGTGATCGCGTCTGTGTCGGGTCCGCCTCCCGAGGAGCCGACCGGCCCCGCCGACCTGGTCCACCGGATTGGCCGCGCGGCGGATCTGGCGCTGGAGACCTCCGGACCGCGCTTCCTTGCCTACCTGCCCGGTGGGGGCGATATCAGCTCCGCGGTGGGCGAGTTCCTCGCCCGCGGGCTCAACCGGTACGGCACGCTGGCCGTCGGAGCGCCCGCGCTGGCCGCCCTGGAAGACAGCGTGGTTCGCTGGTTCGCGTCCCTGTTCGGGCTTCCCCCCGGAGCCGGCGGCCTGCTGACCACCGGTGGATCCCAGGCGATGCTGTCGATGGTCCTCGCCGCCAGGGAACAACACGTGGGCGAAGACCTGGGCTCGGCCCGGATATACGTCTCCGACCAGGCACATCATTGCGTCGCCAAGGCAGCCAAGATCGCGGGGTTCCCGGTGCGGTCGTTGCGAATGCTGGCGACCCGCGACGGGCGCCGTCTCGACCCGCGGACCGTCGCCGACGCCGTGGCCGAGGACAAACGTTCCGGTCTCAACCCGTTCCTGGTCGTCGCGACGGCCGGCACCACCAACACCGGTGACATCGATCTGCTGCCAGACCTGGCAGCGGTGGCAGCCCGGGAAAGGCTCTGGTTCCATGTCGACGCCTGCTACGGCGGCTTCTTCCAGCTCACCGAGCGCGGGCGCGACCGGATGGGCGGTATCGAACAGGCAGATTCGATCACCCTCGACCCGCACAAGAGCTTGTTCCTGCCATTCGGCACCGGCGCCCTGCTGGTCCGGGACCTCGCCGTGCTGGCCGCTGCGCACACCGCACCGGAACCCGGCGACTACCTCCACGATGTCGGTCCGGCAGCGGCCCCCGACTATGCGGACCTGGGCACCGAACTAACCCGGGAAAACCGCGGCCTGCGGGTATGGTTACCGCTCCACCTGCACGGTCTGACCGCCTACCGGAACGCGCTCAACGAGAAGCTGGATCTCGCCGAGCGCGTTTACCGGCGACTGGCGGCTGTCCCTTCCCTCGAGGTGCCCCATCCGCCTCCGTTGTCCACGGTGGTGTTCCGGCTCCGGGGCGGAGATGACGACGCCAACCTCCAGTTCCTGGACCGCATCAATACGTCACGTCGGGTATTCCTCTCGACGACACGACTCCGCGGGCGCGTCGTCGTACGGCTGTGCGTGCTCTCACACCGAACCCATGCCGAACACATCGACGAAGCACTCGACATCATCACCGCAGCCGCGGGCTGACAGGCTGGCTTCTCACACACAATTCAGAACGTCCGCCGCGGAGAGTCGGTCTGCTGAGATGAATTTCAGAATTCGTCCCCAGCCTGGATGCGCTCGTTGATCTCGGCAAACGCCACGAACAACACACACACGTCACAATCCAACCCACCGCCGACGGCCGCCGCCCGGTATTCGTGTGCGCCGGCCAGGCCCCCGGGCACCGTTCGTCAGAGGTCGTATCCGTGTCGCATGAGGAAGGAGGCGGCTCGCCGGTTCTGGGTTGCGTTCATCGGCTGGACTCCGAGGGTGTTGACCACGCGGTTGCAGATCTCCAGGAGCAGTGCGGCGTGGACGGCTTCCAGGATGTCCTCGTCGTCGAGGCCGGCCGAGTGCAAGGACGCGACATCGCCGGCATCGATCCGGTCGGGCTGCTCGGACAGGCGGCGCAGGAACGGGACGATCGCGGCGACCCGGGCACCAGCGCCGGCCGGGTCACGGCCGTGCGCGACGTCGTGCACAGTGGGGGCGCTCAGATAGCGGCCGGCTATCTCGCAATGCACCCCGGCGCAGTACCGACACAGGTTGTGCAGCGAGATCAGCCCGCCGAACAGTTCGCGCTCCCCCACCGACCACCGGCCGGGGCCGCGGAGCACCGTCTGGCCGTATCGGCCCACTGGCTTGCCGAAGAACGTGTGCCGGTAGAGCAACACCTTCACAAAGTCTGGGATCGGTGTGCCGAACACCAGGCTCACCACCGGCCGTAACACCCATGACCGCAGGCCCCGGCCCCGCTCGATCACCGGCAGCCGGATCACGGCGGGTCACCGCGGCGACAACTGGCCAGCAGTTCCTCGACGGCTCGCAGTCGCAGCACTGCTGCCCCGACCGCCGCCGCCACAACACATTCGAATACGACATCCTCGCTGTACCCGCAGTCCAGCAAACACCGGACATCGTCCTCGGTCACTCCCGTGCCCCCGGCTGCGACCAGTTCCGCCAGTCTCCCGAGTTCGCCGGGAATGGCCTGTCCACTGGCCAGCGCGCGACGCACGTAGCGGGGCAGCACACCACTGGCGCCGCTGACCGTTTCGGCCAGCTCGCGCAGTCGCAGCCCGTGCGGATCCACCATCTGTGCCCCCGAATGGCTCAATCAGTGTGAACACAGTGCCGCCTATGCACCGGTCGACGCACGCGATGTCCCCGAAACGAGTGGCACCCCACCATCGCCGACAGCGATCCCAGCGATCGTGGTATGCAGCTTCGCAAGGCAGACCTGGAACAAACGTCGTCGACCCCGTCGAGCGGGGTCCACCGGGACCGGGGAGAGGGGTATGACCAACCAGGGCTGACGCCAGGGTCGGTAGATGTCGTCGCTTGCGGGACTGTATCGGTCAAGCGGGGCTATCCGTATGATTCAGTCTCCAACCGACCGAGTGCGGCGGGCAGCGTGGAGGGTGAATGGCGTTAGGCGATTTACGGCTGTCCAGCGAGGTGATGCTCGCCCGACGCCTGTTGTGGAACCGAAGAGTCGGTGAGCAGTCGCCTCCGCAACCCGTGGTGGTCCTGCTGGGGCTGGCCGGATCGGGCAAAACGTACGCGCTGAGATCGATCAGCCGGGACTTCGGCGGCGCGATGGTTCACGCGTCCTTCGATTTCGACCGCAGGCAGCCCGCGACGACGGTGGAGGCTCTGACCCGCATCACCTTCGCCCTCTCCCGGCGCTGGCCAGTTCGCGGCAGGCCGAAGTTCGCCCGGTTCTCGCTGGGGCTCATCGCCGTCCAGGCGGATCTGGACGGTATGAGTCACGAGCAGGCCAGGGAGAAGCTACGTGCGCTCATCAGGAGGTTCCGCTGGAATCGTGGGGTTGACTGGATCGCCGCGCGGGTCGAGCCACTGGTGAACGCCGCGCAGGCCGTGGGCGTACTGAGCCCGGGCCTTGCCGAGGCTGTCAAGGTGGCGCTGCCGCCGTTGATCCGCGCCGCCGGTAGTCAGCTGACGAGCAAAGCTGAACGTTGGCATGGTGATTTCCCGGAAGCCAACCGCGCCGGACCGCTGGACGCGCTGGTGACGCTGAATGCGCAAGCGCGCGAACAGCCCGCGACAATGACCGGCTGGCTCACCGAGGCATTCCTGGCCGACGTCAGGGAGAGCCACGCCCGACTGGCCAGGCGCGACCCGAAAAGCCTCTGTGCGTGTCCCAACAAGACAGAAAAGAAAGATAGGCACTACCACAACTGGACGCTGCTGCTGGACAACCTCGACCATGGCGGCGGGGCGCGCTTCATTGACGACTTGTTGGCCGCCCAGGCGCGGTATCTGCGTGGTCACTATGGCGTGCACGACCCGCTGCTGATCATCGGGACGAGCGGTCGATGGAACCCGGATTTGGCGACCGGCTGGCGGCCGCCGTGGAATTCCGAGCCCCGGGAATCGGACGGACTTCGCACGATTCCGCGTTGCGACGACGCCAGCTACCAGGAATGGGCCGACGTCCGGATGCCGCGGCGGCATTATCCGGTGCTGCTGGAGCCGCTGACGATTGGCGAGACCGCGAAGGTCCTGGAGACCGACGAGCTCACGGTGCGCTCGAAACTGGCCCAGCGGGCCACCGGTGGTTTGCCGGCGGCATTGCGGGTGCTGGAGCCATTGCTGGGCAACCGCGAGCCCCGGCCCGGCGCACGTGATGTACTCCGGCCCTCGGATCCCAAGCCACCGGAAGCCGAGGTGTGGCGGTCCCGGTTGGACGATCTGCGGCTGGCCAAACATTTGTCGGATATCGGCGTCGATGAGTTCGTCACGGCCGCGCCGTTCGCGACCGCGCCGTGGTTGGTGCCTGCGGATGCGACGAGCCTGATCTCCCAGCCGCACGTCGGGCGTATTCTGACCGAGCTCCGTGTCTCGCTGTGGGTCAACGCCCCGGCCCAGGGTGGCGGCACGGCCGACTACGCCGAATTGCATCCCTGGATCGCCAGGACCCTCGTAGCAGCGCTGGCCGCCCGCCAGTCGCCGCCGGACGGTCCCTCCTATGAGGCGCAGTTCCAGTCGCTGCTGAACGACCCGGACACGTTGGCCGATCCAGCGCGTAAGGCTTACTGCCAGCTGGCTCTCGGTCAGATCAGCGATGTCATCAGCTTGTTCGAGGCGACCTTCAACTCCGGCCCGCACCGACGTTGGGTCGATCGGCTTCGCCTGGTAACCCGCGCGCCCGACAACAAGCCACTCGATCAGGACAGCTACCCGTTGTATGAGGAGCTGGTCGAGCTGGACATTCGGAATGTCCCCGACGGTCGCTCACCGGTGGGCAATATCGTGCGGCGGCTGATCGCCGCGCGATGGTTGGCGGCGAACCCGTTCGCCACGCCCGACCTCGTCCTGAAACACATCATCGAGGAGGCGTACGCGGCACTGCCGGACTGGTCCCAGCAAGCCGATGTCATGGCGCTCGACGGGGCCGCCAAGCGCGACCTTCGGGAATTCTTCTTTGCGAACTAAGGAATAGGACTCACTTATGCTCGGTATGCCTCATCCCAAGCCGCCGATCTGGCAGCGCCTATGGTTCATTATCGCGGTTGTGGTCGTGATGCTCGTCGGAATTGTGGTGATTATCTGGGCACCGTGGCGGTCGCCGTGTGGTGCGGGACTGACCGATGTCGAGTCACCATATTATTGCGTCGGTCTGGACCTGAATTCGACGGCGCTACAGGAGCCCGATCCACTGGCCGACCTGGAATCCAAGATCGCCAGGGACAACGCGAAGATCACTGGCGACTTCGGCGCGATCGTGTTGCTGGACAATTTCACGGCCAATCCCAACACGGACAGCGTGAGCGTGCCGGAGTTGCGACACCGTATCGAGGGCGCGAACACCGCCGTGTGGCGGGCGAACAACCAGGCTGTCGCGGGTGGAACGACCCCGAAGATCAAGCTGTTGCTGGCCAGCTTCGGCGGCGGCGCGAAATACGAATCGCAGGCCGTGCAGTCGATTATCCAGGCCAGGAAGAGCCAACACATCGTCGCGGTCACCGGGTTCGGGCAGAGCCTCGACCAGACCCGACAAGCGGCCAAGGATCTGTCGGATGCCAACATCGTCAGCGTGGGGTCGGTCGTCACTTCCGACGATATGAACCGGGACCTCACTGGAAAACGAATTCCCAATTTCTTCCGCGTCGCCGCAACCAACACCGGCACTGCCATAGCCTCGGTGTCCTATATCGCCAGCCACAAATATCAGAAGGTTTTGTTGGTCAAGGACACGAACCAGGAAGACAGCTACGCGCAGACCCTGGCCTCGGCCTTCGGCACCGCCTTCGCCTCCCAATATCGCTTTGCCGTACCCTACACCGAGCCGTACCAGTCTCCGGATACATCGGTGACCGGCGCGACCCGAGACACGTATATGACCAACCAGTTCGCCCATATGCACGGCGATATCTGTGCGGACCGGCCCGATCTCGTCTACTTCGCCGGACGGGGTGTGGATCTCGGGTCGTTCCTCAAAGCGCTGTCCCAGGGTGGGGCGTGCGGTCTGGGACCGATCGACGTGATGACCGGCGACGACGCGGCCAGCATTGTCGGCAGGTCGCTGCCACCCTTCCCCGATCTCCACGTCCGGGTTCTCTTCACTGCCCTGGCAACGGCCGGGCAATGGGGAAACTTCCCGCCGGACGCCGAAATGGTGCAGAACTACGACCAGTTCGCTCAGGCGTTCAGCAACCGCGACAACGGCTTCGACCCGGGCGACCTGGTGGAAGAGGACGCGATCATGAGCTATGACGCGGTGCTGGCAGCGACCACGGCCGCCCGGATCGATCCACTGGCGACGACTGATCCGAGCACGGTCACGGCCTACTTCCTGCGCCTGCGGTGCACCCAGTTCGTGCCGGGCGCCAGTGGGGATATCGCCTTTGACAGCAGCGGCAACTCGGTCGACAAGGCGGTGCCCCTGCTGCAGCTACACCCGAACGGATCGGCGGTCCAGCAGGATCTGACCTGGCCGACCGGCAAGCAGTTCAACCCGTCGACCACCTGTTAGCAACGGTGGCGGGCCAGCGCGCCCAGAATCGCTCTTTCGATCTGCTCGCAAAGTCGGTCAACCGATGAGGAGCCGTCGTGGATCTACCAGCCTCGCGTCGCTCAGGGGCGGATGAGCACCTTCAGCGCTTCGCGGTTGGCCATGGCGCGGTAACCGTCCGGTACCTCCTCCACACTGATGGTGTGGTCGAACACCCGGCCGGGTTCGATCGTGCCGTCGAGCACGTCGGGTAGCAGCTCCTCGAGGTAGGCCCGGGCCGGCGCCACGCCGCCGGTGAGGGTGATGTTGCGCATGAACATCCCGAATCCGATCGGGCCTTCCCGGTACTGCGGTGCGCCGACTCTGCTGACCACGCCGCCGTCGCGGGCCACACCCAGCGCCATCTCCAGCGCCGGCTTGGTGCCGACGCATTCCAGCACGGTGTGCGTGCCGTCGCCGCCGGTCAGCTCGCGGAGCCGTTCGATGCCCTCGTCGCCGCGCTCGGCGATCACGTCGGTGGCGCCGAACTCGCGGCCCAGATCGGTGCGCTCCTTGTGCCTGCCCATCAGCAGGATTCGCTCGGCGCCGAGGCGCCTGGCGGCCAGCACCGCCGACAGCCCGACCGCGCCGTCGCCGATCACGGTCACCGTGGTGCGGGGTCCGACCCCGGCCTTCACGGCGCAGTGGTGACCGGTGCAGAACACGTCGGACAGGGTCAGCAGCGAGGGCAGCAGGGCGGAGTCTTCACCGACGGGCAGCCGCACCAGCGTTCCCCGGGCCTGCGGCACCCGCACGGCCTCGCCCTGCCCGCCGTCCACGCCGGGGTCGCCCCACAAGCCACCGTGGCGGCAGGACGTGTGCAGGCCCTCGCGGCAGAAGTCGCAGGTGTTGTCCGCCCAGACGAACGGCGCGACCACGAGGTCCCCGGCCTTGAGCCCGGACACCTCCGAGCCGACGTCCTCCACGACACCGAGGAACTCGTGCCCCATACGCCCGCCGTGCTCCGAGGCCGGCATGGACCAGTAGGGCCACAGGTCGCTGCCGCAGATGCACGAGCGCAGCACCCGCACCACGGCGTCGGTGGGTTCGTGCAACGTCGGGTCGGGCACGTTCTCCACCCGCACATCACCAGCTCCGTACATCAACGTGGCTCGCATGATTTACCTCCAAGACGGTGTGATGTCGTCATTCAGAACTGCGGTGTGATGTCGTCATTCAGAACTGCCAGGACGATCAGTCGGAGCGAGTCGGACGAGCGTGGTACTCCTCGTCGGTGATGTGGTCGCCCCACTCGGTCTCCGGACCCTCGCCCTCGCCGGGGCCTTCCCACATGGCGACGTGGGTCATGAAGTGGTCGGGGGCGGCGCCGTGCCAGTGCCACTCGCCCGGGGGTGTGGAGATGGTGTCGCCGGGACGGATCTCGACGACCTCGCCGCCGCGGGACTGGATCAGTCCGATTCCTTCGGTGACGTGCAGGGTCTGTCCGAGGGCGTGGGAGTGCCACGCGTTGCGCGCGCCGGGTGCGAAGCGCACCACGTTCACGCGGATCCGGGAGGGCTCCCGGCCGTTGGCGATGACGTCGTACCAGGCGTCGCCGGTGAACGTGTCGGCTGGCGCCTTGGTGGTCGGCTGCTGGGGCTGAATCTCCAACTCTGTCTCCTTCATGGTGTTGGCGGAGTGGCGGCGGTTCTGGGACCGGTAGACGGCGTCGAGGTCGTCCTCGATGTCGTGGTCGGTGTCGGCACGACCGCAGCGGTGGCGTCGCTCGGGGTGGCGATCACCTGGCCGGGCCGGACGATCGGCACGATGCGCTCGCGGCTGGCGAACAGCCGCAGCGGCATGATCGGCTGCCGGGCACGCCACTCGGTGAGCACGAACAGCGCCACCAGCACGACGCCGGTGGTGAGCGCCGCGACCGTGAGCGGGTCGTCCAGCCGGCGGTCGCCGCTCGGACGATGCCGTAGACGAGCGCGGTCATGCCCAGCGTCGAGCCCAGGGCGCCGGTGACGTCGAACCGGCCCGCGCGCCGCTCGCTCTCGACGAGATAGCGCGGCGAGCATCATGCCCCCTGCACCGTGCGAGCGACGAGCAGCCAGGCCGGTGACTGCGCCAGGGCGACGGCCAGCGACGCGGCGGTGAACACCGCCAACCCGGCCACGAACATCCGGCGCCGGCCGAGGATGTCTCCGGCACGGGCACCGAGCAGCAGCAACCCGCCGAACGCGAGCGTGTAGGCGTTCTGCACCCACGATAGCCCGGTGGCCGAGAGGCCGAGACCGTCGCGGATCTTCGGCAGCGCGGTGATGACGATCGAGATGTCCAGCACGATCATCAGGTAGCTGACGAGGATGATCACCAGCACCGGGGTCCGACGGCCGCCATCGCCATCGCTGAGCGGTAGCTTCGTGTCAGTCACTGTTCTGAGGAAACTCCCACCGGCGGCGGCGTGGGAGTGCCTGGTGATCCGGGTACTGACACAACCCCCCACGTCGTCCGAGACGGACGTAGCGTGATGGTCGTGGACAACCGGAAAGACGCCCGCGAGTTCCTGGCCTCCCGGCGGGCCAGGATCTCCCCGGAGAAGGCGGGCCTGCCCGCCTACGGCGGCAACCGACGCGTCCCGGGGCTGCGCCGGGAGGAGGTCGCGCTGCTGGCCGGGATCAGCGTCGACTACTACACCCGCCTGGAACGGGGAAACCTCAACGGGGCCTCCGACACCGTGCTCGAAGCGCTCGCCCGGGCGCTGCAGCTCGACGATGCCGAGTGCGCGCACCTGTTCGACCTCGCCCGCGCGGCGAACAATTCGGCGACCACGCGTCGCCGCCCGACGCCGCAGCGGATCCGGCCCGGAGTGCAGCGGATCCTCGACGCCATGACCGGCGCACCGGCCTGGGTGCGCAACGACCGCCTGGACTTCCTCGCCGCCAACCGGCTGGGCCACGCCCTCTACTCACCCCTGATCGACAGTCCCGCGCGGCCGGCGAACAACGCCCGGTTCGTCTTCCTCGACCCCCGCGCGACCGACTTCTACACCGACTGGGAACGCGCGGCTAACGACATCGTGGCGATCCTGCGCTCCGAGGCCGGCCGCAACCCCTACGACCGGAACCTCAGCGACCTCATCGGCGAGCTGTCCACCCGCAGCGAGACCTTCCGCACCCGCTGGGCCGACCACAACGTCCGCTTCCACCGCACCGGAACCAAACAGCTCCACCACCCCGTCGTCGGCCACCTCGACCTGACCTTCGAGGCCATGGAACTTCCGGCCGACACCGGACTGACACTCCTCGCCTACACCGCCGAACCCGACTCCCCATCCCAGGACGCGCTCAACCTCCTCGCCAGCTGGGCCGCCACCCTCGACCAGCCGGACACCGCCTACACGCCGGACCGAGTCTGACCCCACATCGGGGTGTCCGTGATCCAGGGTCACGCTCACACCTGGCTCCGGATCGGAACTTATTCTGGTGCCGTTTCGGTATGGCCGAAGTGCTGCCCACGAACGAGGCCCGTGCGAGGTTGAACCAGATCGCGGCGGCCTTCGACCGCGCCGGCACCACCGCCGAGCCAGTCGTGTTCGGCTCGCACCGCCGCCCGCAGGCGGTGCCCTGGGAGCTGTGGCGGAAGCTCGCCCCGTTGATCGAGGATGGTGATCAGTTCGACGGTCTACAACGAGATCGCCTCCGAGCCGACCGTGCTCGTTGCCCTGGTCGTCGAGCAGGCTATCGACGAAGGGTTCTGCGTCGACCTCGGCCAGGGACAGTGGACGGTGATGGGCCTGGTGACGTTCGTGGCCAAGGCCAGCCCGGCCGAGTATCAGCGGAAGGTCGACAGCCAGACGCTTACCAACGCCAACACGATGCTGTTCAAGATCTTGGCCACGCCCGAGCACGGCTCTGTCCGCTGGGTGGCGCGGAAGACGCAGATGGTCGCCGGTCTTGATGAGATCGCAACCGGTGCCGCTGACGAGCATGGCGGCCAGGCGAGCCGAGGGGGAGTGCATGGGTGAGGTGGTGTTGGTCCGGCATGGCCAGACCGTGTGGAGCCGGAGCGGGCAGCACACCGGTGTCACCGATCTTCCGTTGACCGTTGAGGGCGAGGAGCAGGCGCATCGGCTGCGTCCGCTGTTCGCTGACCGCGAGGTCGGGCTGGTGTTGACCAGCCCGCGTCGCCGGGCACGGCGCACCGCTGAGTTGCTGGGCTGGACGCAGGCCGAGGTGGAGCCGGACCTGGCCGAATGGGACTACGGCGGCTACGAGGGCCGCATGACCCGGGAGATCAGTACGGAACTGGGCCGGCCCTGGCGGATCTGGACCGACCCGGTGCCGCCCGGAGCGAGCCCCGGGGAAACCCTCGACCAGGTCGCCCGCCGGGCCGACGCGGTCCTGTCGCGGGTCCGACCTGCGCTGCCCGCCGGGGGCAGCATCGTGCTGGTCGGTCACGGACACGCCCTGCGCGTGCTCGCCGCCCGCTGGCTCGGCCAACCCCCGCAGACCGGGGCGCTG
This sequence comes from Pseudonocardiaceae bacterium, assembly GCA_036494005.1. Classification (GTDB taxonomy): domain Bacteria; phylum Actinomycetota; class Actinomycetes; order Mycobacteriales; family Pseudonocardiaceae. The sequence goes on from DASXOV010000038.1 coordinate 18,375, forward strand.
CTGGCACTCGGCGCCGGTTCGGTGAGCGGGCTCAGCTACGAACATGACCAGCCGGTGATCAATTTTTGGAATCTCCGCCCGTCGTGATCACCGCTCGCGACCGCCCCCCTGAGCAGGATCGGGGACCGCTGCCGCCAGCGCGGCCCCGTGGAGAGGACGGAAGCAATGACGGTTCGCCGCTGGTATTCGTTCGGCCAGCAAGACTCGCCACTGATTCCGGCCTTATCGGCGAGCGACCATTATTCTCACGGGTCAACAGACAAGCCTAACGGTCAGAAACTCACAGCCGGTAGTTATCTGCAATCACCAACCGGCCAGTAGGTGATTGTGCCCATGTTTTTGTGTGCCCCCGGCAGGATTCGAACCTGCGGCCTAGCGATTAGAAGTCGCTTGCTCTATCCGGCTGAGCTACGGGGGCCCGTGGCGCAGGTGCGCCGTGAGCAGCGTAGCGAGTGCACCGAGGAGTCGGTTCCTGACCGGACCCGCATCGCATCCGCGAGGACAGTGGGCAAGGGCGGCCGCTGACTGCGGGAGGGCCAAGAAGGGGGCGACCGAGGCGGCCCTGTGACCACTTACGCTGGTCCGCGTGACTGTGGCAGCGCCCCCGCGACCCGAGGCACCGGTCCGTGGTGGCGGGTTGGGCGTGCTGGTCACGGTAGGGGCGCTGCTGGCCATGGTGGTGGCGGGCGGTCTCGTCGTCGCACTCGACGGTGACGGGCTCGCCGCGCTGGGCCTGCCCGATCCCGGGCTGCTGACCCGGGCCGGGCTGCCCGCGGTGCGGGCCCTGTCCGAATGCGCCGCGGTCGTGGCGGTCGGTTCGCTGCTGCTGGCCGCGTTCCTGGTACCGCCGCAGCCCTCCGGCTACCTCGACGCGGGCGGATACGCCGCCGTGCGCACCGCCGGGATCGCCGCGCTGATCTGGGCCGGGACCGCCGCGCTGCTGGTCCCGCTGATCGCCGCGGACGCGGTCGGCCACCCGGTCACCGATGTGCTGGACCCGCGCTTGCTGGCTTCGCTGATCGCCGAGATCTCCCAGACCGGAGCCTGGGCGCTCACCGCGGGGATCGCCCTGGTGCTGGCCGGGTTCTGCTGGGTCGTGCTGTCCTGGGGCTCGACGGTGTGGTTGTTCGCGCTGTCGCTGGCCGGGCCGCGCTGACCGGGCACTCGTCGGCGGGCGGCGCCCACGACATCGCCACCGGCAGCCTGATCTACCACCTGGTGGCTGCGGCGCTGTGGGTCGGCGGGCTGGTCGCCCTGCTGGCGCACCTGGCCCGGCGCGGCGAGCACGGCGGAACGGCCGCGCGGCGGTTCTCCCGGCTGGCGCTGGTCTGCTGGGTCGTGATGGCGGTCTCCGGGGTGGTCAACGCGCTGGTCCGGGTCGTTCCTGACCAGTTCATGAGCACCTACGGGCTGCTGTTGCTCGGCAAGGTCGCCGCGCTGGTCCTGCTGGGGGCGTTCGGCTGGTGGCACCGGCGCGGCGCGGTGACCGCGGTGTCCGAACGGGGTGACCGGGCCGCCCTGCTGCGCCTCGGCGGGGTCGAGGTGCTGGTGATGTTCGCGACGGTCGGTCTGGCGGCGGCACTGGGCCGGACCGCTCCGCCCGAAAGAAACCCTGTCCCGCTCAGCCGAACCGAGGTGCTGCTGGGCTACGACCTGCCCGGTCCGCCCACCATGGCGCGCCTGATGCTGGACTGGCGCCCGGACCTGGTGTTCGGGGTCGGCGCGGTGATTCTCGCGGTGCTCTACCTCGCCGGGGTGCGACGGCTGCGGGGCGGCAGCTGGCCGCTGCGCCGTACGGCCGCCTGGCTGGGCGGCTGCGCGACGATCCTGATCGCCACCTCGTCGGGCGTCGGCCGGTACTCGATGGCGATGTTCAGCGTCCACCTGGCCGGGCACCTGCTGCTGTCCATGCCGGCTCCCCTCCTGCTCGTGCTGGGCGGGCCGATGACCCTGGCGCTGCGCGCCCTGCCCGCCCAGGCGGTGGGTGATCCGCCAGGTGTCCGGGAGTGGCTGCAGGCATTCACCCGTTCCTGGGTCGTCCGGATGTCCACCCACCCGCTGATGGCCCTGGGCATGGTCGTGGCGTCGTTCTCCGTCATCTACTTCACCGGCCTGTACGACCTCGTCGCACCCGCGCACTGGGCGCACCTGGTGATGAACGCGCACGTCCTGCTGATGGGTGTCGCATTCTACTGGCTGATCGTGGGTGTCGACCCGGTGCCGCACCGGTTGTCCCACCCGGCCAAGATCGGCCTGCTGGTGGCCGCCATCGCGTTCCTCGCTCTGCTCGGGACCGCCCTGGCAGATTCGGCGACGGTGGTCGGGGGTGCGTTCTACCGATCGCTGGCCCTGCCGTTCGTGCCTGACCTGCTCGCCGACCAGCGATTGGCGGCCGCGCTGGCGTGGTCGGCCGGCGTAGTCCCGTTGGTCGTGGCGCTGATGGTGTTGCTGGTGCCATGGTCCCGGTCCCGTTAGCACAGCACACCGACACCCGCCGCCTCAAACCCGTGCCGTCGTGGGCAGTTGTCCCCAGCGAGCCCGTTGTCCCCAGATCGATCACGTCGACCTACCGGGGTCGTCGCCGGTCGCGCAGCCTGGAGCTACCGGTCGCGTGGACCGGTTCCCCGCCAGCGGGTGGGGGAAGACTGCGGAGGAGGGCGTGCGATGAGAGAGACACCAGTGACCGTAGTGGGAACGCTGGTCAGTGACATGCGACCGCGCCGGGTCGGCCCGGATGAGACGCTCGTGCTCAACTTCCGGGTCGCCAGCAACGAGCGCCGATTCGACAAGGTGTCGGAGTCGTGGGTCGACGGGGAGAGCCTGTACCTGTCGGTGAACTGCTGGCGCAGGCTCGCCGAGAACGCCGCCTCACTGGTGAAGGGCGACCCGGTGATCATCAGCGGCAAACTGCGTACCCGGGAGTGGGTCACCGACCACGGCGAGCGCCGTTCGGTGGTCGAGATGGAGGCCAGTGCGATCGGACCGGACCTGGCCCGCTGCATGGCCACCGTTCGCAGGCGGCGCAGGGACGACGAGCCTGCGAATACCGGGGACGAGGCTGGCGACGGGATGGACCGGAGTTCCGTGCCGGACCGGGTAGGCGCACTGGACGGGACCGGCATGACCGACCAGGTGAGCCTGTCGGAGCTGGCCGAAGCCGCCCGGCCGCTGGTTCCCGCTCCGGCCTGACCGAGGGCAAGGCCGGGCGGCTGGTCGGCCGCGCTGCCCGGCCCTGGGCGCCGCAACTACGATCGCGGCCGTGGCTGAGTTCATCTACACCATGAAGAAGGTGCGCAAGGCGCACGGCGACAAGGTCATCCTCGACGACGTCAACATCTCGTTCTACCCCGGCGCGAAGATCGGCGTGGTCGGACCGAACGGTGCCGGTAAATCAAGTGTGCTGAAGATCATGGCGGGGCTGGACCAACCCAACAACGGGGAGGCGTTCCTGGCGCCGGGCGCGACCGTGGGCATCCTGCAGCAGGAGCCCTCGTTGAGCGAGGACAAGACCGTGCTGGGCAACGTCCAGGAGGGAGTGGGGGAGATCAAGGCCAAGCTCGACCGGTTCAACGAGATCGCCGAGCAGATGGCCACCGACTACTCCGACGCGCTGATGGAGGAGATGGGCCGGCTGCAGGAGGAACTCGATCACGCGGACGCCTGGGATCTGGACTCCCAGCTCGAACAGGCCATGGACGCGTTGCGCTGCCCGCCCCCCGACGAGCCGGTCACGCACCTGTCCGGCGGGGAGCGGCGCCGGGTCGCGCTGTGCAAGCTGCTGCTCTCCAAGCCCGACCTCCTGCTGCTCGACGAGCCGACCAACCACCTGGACGCGGAGAGCGTGCTGTGGCTGGAGCAGTTCCTCGCGAGCTACCCGGGTGCGGTGCTGGCGGTCACCCACGACAGGTACTTCCTGGACAACGTCGCCGAGTGGATCCTCGAACTCGACCGTGGCCGGGCCTATCCCTACGAGGGCAACTACTCCACCTACCTGGAGAAGAAGGCCGATCGGCTCGCGGTCCAGGGCAGGAAGGACCAGAAGCTGCAGAAGCGGCTGCGCGACGAACTCGCCTGGGTGCGGTCGGGGGCCAAGGCCCGGCAAGCCAAGTCCCGAGCCCGGTTGCAGCGCTACGAGGAGATGGCCACCGAGGCCGAACGCAGCCGCAAGCTGGACTTCGAGGAGATCCAGATCCCGGCCGGGCCGAGGCTGGGCAACGTGGTGGTCGAGGTGTCGCACCTGGACAAGGGCTTCGACGGTCGCGTGCTGATCAAGGACCTGTCCTTCACGCTGCCCCGCAACGGCATCGTCGGGGTCATCGGACCCAACGGTGTGGGCAAGACCACGTTGTTCAAGACCATCGTCTCATTGGAGGAGCCGGACTCCGGCACGGTCCGGGTGGGTGAGACGGTGAAGCTGTCCTACGTCGACCAAGAACGGGCCGGGATCGACCCGGGCAAGACGGTCTTCGAGGTGGTTTCCGACGGTCTGGACCACATTCGGGTGGGCAACACGGAGATGCCCTCCCGCGCCTACGTCAGCGCCTTCGGGTTCAAGGGCCCTGATCAGCAGAAGCCGGCCGGGGTGCTCTCCGGGGGCGAACGCAACCGGCTCAACCTCGCGTTGACCTTGAAGCAAGGTGGGAACCTGATCCTGCTCGATGAGCCCACCAACGACCTCGACGTGGAGACGCTGGGCTCGCTGGAGAATGCCCTGGAACAGTTCCCCGGGTGCGCGGTGGTGATCTCGCACGATCGCTGGTTCCTCGATCGGGTGGTGACCCACATTCTTGCCTGGGAGGGTTCAGAGGAGAATCCTGCGGCCTGGTTCTGGTTCGAGGGCAACTTCGAGTCCTACGAGCAGAACAAGATCGAACGGCTGGGGATGGAGGCGGCACGACCACACCGCGTGACTTACCGCAGACTGACCCGGGATTGACGGGGCAGTGAGGCTGGCCAGTGTGCGGCAACCCGACAGGAGCTGGGAGGTGAACGCCACGGCGCGCGACGAGGTAAGGGACGGCGTGCCGGCCAGTGGCAGCGAAGCCGCTTCGCTGGTCGAGTCGGCCATGCTGCTGCGCTGGCGGGCGCCCGAGTTGGCCCTGCTGCTGGCGAACCGCGCGGTCGCCGCGGCCGGAGAGCACCGGCCGACGGTGCTGCGGGCGGAGCACCTCGCCGTCTTCGCGCTCAACCGGCTCGAGCGGCATGCCGATGCCGCGTATCGGCTGCTGGCGGCGCTCCGGGATGCCGAACTCCCCGCTGAACTACGGCACGAACTGCACGTGGAGCTGGCGAACTGCGCCGCAGCACTGGGCGAGCCCGGGACGGCGCTGGACGTCTTGCGGCCGGTACTGGCCGCCGGTGACGACATCGCCGCTGTGCCGCGCGGGATGGCGCTCATCGCCACCGCGGAGTCGACGGGGATGCTCGGCCGAGGCGATGCCGTCACCAATGTCGTCACCAGTGCGCTCGCCGAGGCCGACGAGATCTTCCGCGAGGAGCCGCACCTCGATCGCGACACCGCCCTGCTGCTGCGGGCCACCGCCAAGGCGGTGGACGCGATGCGCCACCGCCGCGCTGGTGCGTCACTGGAGGCCGAGACCCAGGCCAGGTCGGGTCGCGAGCTGCTGGCCGGACTGGCCGATCCCGAGCACGACAGCGGCCAGGTGAGCGGGCGGCTGATGCTTGAGCTGGTACTCGCCCTGCTGGATCGAGGGCGGGGTGACGTGGCCGTCCACGAGTCGCGGCCGCTGCTGCGTCGCCCGGTGCGGGCGGCTGCTGCTGGGGCCGTCGGCTGGTTGCGGCTCGCCCTCGCCACTCGGGTCCACCTCGCCGAAGCCCGGCACGAGCCGGCACTGGCCCTGCTGGCCGACGGCGTGGAGGTAGCCCAGCGGCACGGGATGGACGCAGTTCTGGCCGAATGCCTGGAAGGTCTGTCCCATGTGCACGAGGTGCGCGGCGAGTTCGCCGACGCCCTGCATTGCCTGCGCTCGGCCCGCGCCGCTGAGGTCCGCAACCGCCGCACCGTGGAGACGGCACGATCCGCGCTGATCGAGCACTTCGGTGTCCGGCGCCAGGAGATTCCCGGACTGGTCGACCAGATCGGCGGACTGCTGTCCGGCACCGGATGGCTGCGGGCCGTTCCGGACCCGGACACCGGTCTGCTGGACGCCGAGGAATACGCGTGCCGGGTCGAGGCGTCGCTCGGTGAATCCGCCCCGCTCAGCCAGGTGCTCGTCGCGGTGGGACCAGGAGCAGGTGAGCCGGTCCGGCACGATCTGATGATCGAATTGGGCCGTCGGCTGCGCGACGTGGCACCGGAACGGTCCGCGCTCGGTCAGATCACCGGTGACCGGATCGCGGTGCTGCTGCCTGCGACCGATCGGGTTCAGGCCCAGTCCTGGGCCGACCGCTTCCGGGTGCGGACCATCGCGGAGCTGGGTATCGAGCTCATCGTCGGCGTCGCGCAGTACCGGATGGGTTCCGGCCCCGATCAGTTCCTGGCCGACGCCGTCCTGGCGTTGCCTGCCACCACGGACAGCGCCCAGGCCACGGCTCGTCGTTCCGATCGTGCCCGGGAGCGGGAGCGGGCTACCGGCGAGCCGGTCACGGTCATTCTCAGCGTGATACCTCCGGCGGAGGGCAACGGCGGATCGACCAACGGCAGATCGATCAGGGGCAGCTCATCATGGGAGTCCGCACCTGCGGGATTGCCGTCGGCTCCGAACATCCCGGATCGGCGGCAGGAGATCACGGACGAACCCGGCGTCGCCGATCCGGTACCGGCCGATCCGGTACCGGGAGCTGGGACGCCGGCCGATGTGGACCCGTCGGACCCTGGTGAACCACCCGGTGCGCATCGGCGCCGCAGCAGCAACGGAGCTCCGGTGCTGGTCAGTGATCTGCTTCCGCGCTCGCTGTTGTCCGCGGGCCGGTCCGGCCGCCGGCGGGCCGAGGACCGCGACGACGATCGAGCCCGGGATCACACCGAAGATCGGGCCGGGCAAGGCTTCGAGGCGACCTCAGCTGCCGAGGTCACTTCGTCCGGCGACGTCACCCCGTCCACAGAGGCACCGGCGTCCGTCGAGGTCACCCCGTCCGGCGAGGCGCCGCCGTCCACTGAGGTCAGCCGCTCACCAGAGCTCATGTCGTCGTCTGAGTTGAGCGCATCACCCGGGTTCAATTCGTCAGCCGAGCTCGGTTTTCCGGCCGTGCCCACGTCACCGGCTGCGCGCATTGGCGAGCGCAACACAACGCCGGTTGCGCACACCGGAACGGAGCAGGAGTCCACGCCCGCCGAGCCCCCGGAACCCGGTCCATCGCCACCTCCCACTCCGCGGACCTTTGTATGGGGCTCCAGCGGTTCCGGTGGCGAGTCGGACGCGGTCGGCATGGGTGACCTGCTCGCCGAGGCACTCGCGGCGTTCCAGGAGAGCGCTCAGCCGCTGCGGGACGCAATTGACATGATCGGACCGGGCGGCGCGGTCGGCGAGCACAGCGTCGACCCGACGACGCAGCGTGGACGCCCTTCGAATCTTCAGCTCGCCACCGACCCGGTGAACCGGCACCGCGGCCGGGTCAACGAAGCGCTGACCGACCCCGAGCTGCGGCTACCCGACCTCACAGCTGAGCCACGGTGGCGACCCCCAGGGCCGAGCCGCCGGTCGGCCGCCGGAGACTAGAGCCGTGACGCGGTGAGGGGGGAGCCCGGGGTGGCTTCCGGCTTCGAGGAGCTGATCGCGCTCTACTACCGGCACGCCTCGGCGGAGGAACTCGGCGCAGATCCGGCCGAACTGGCCGCGGCGGTCCGATCGCACTGCGCGCTGGCAGCGGACCGGGTACCCGGCCGCGCTGTGGTCCGGCTGCTCAACCCCAGCCGCGGCGCCGACGGCTGGAACTCGGCGGGCACGGTGGTGCAGATCGTCACCGACGACATGCCCTACCTCGTCGACTCGGTGGTCTCCCAGCTGGCCCGCATCGGCGTCTCGGTGGAGCGCCTCGTGCACCCGATCGTGGTCGTCCGCCGTTCCCTCACCGGATCGATGCGGGAGATACTCACCGGCGCCGATCCCAACGACGTGCCCGCCGACGCGCTGGCCGAGTCCTGGATGTATCTGGAGATCGGCCGCATCACCGATCCGCAGCGGACCCGGCAGATCCAGCAACGCCTGCTCGCCGTGTTCACCGACGTGCGCGAGGTCGTCGAGGACACCGAGCGGATGACCGCCACCGCTCACGCCCTGGCCGGCCGGCTGGACGCCGCGCCACCGCCACTGTCTGCCGATCAGGTCGCCGAGGGCGCCGCGCTGCTGCGCTGGCTGGCTCGCGGGCACTTCACGTTTCTCGGTTACCGGCACTACGAGCTGGTCAGGGATCGGACCGGCCAGACCGCGCCGGTGCTGCGGGCGGTGCTCGCTTCGGGTCTTGGTGTGCTTCGCCGGGACAGCCTGACCGCCCGCAGCTTCACGACCGGGCCGGACCTGGCCGCCGCGGTGTCACCGGATCTGCTGGTGCTCACCCAGGCCAGCGCGCCGTCCACGGTGTACCGCCCGGTCTACCCGTACTACGTCGGCGTCAAGACCTTCGACGAGCGCGGCGAGACCACCGGTGAGCACCGCTTCCTCGGCGTGCTCACCACCACCGCACTCCATGAGGACGTGCTGGATATCCCGGTGATCCGGCAGCGGGTACGTGCGGTGATCCACCGGGCCGGTGTCCCGCTGGAGGCCTACTCGGGTCAGCGGATGCTCGAGGTGGTTCAGACCTATCCCCGGGCGGAGCTGTTCTCCACCGACCCGGACTCGCTCTACCAGACGGTGACCGGGGTGCTCTCGCTCGCCCAGGGCCGCGCGTTGCGGTTGTTCTGCAGGCCCGATCCCTATCGCCGGTTCTTCTCCTGCCTGGTCTACCTGCCGCGCGATCGCTACACCACCACCGCCCGGCTGGCCATGCAGGACGTGCTGATGCGTGAACTGCGCGGCACCGGGGTGGAGTACAGCGCCCGGGTCGGCGAGGCGTTGCACGCCCGGGTTCATTTCACCGTGCACACCGACCCCGGCGATCCGCAGGTGCCTGCGGCACCCGACGTCGCGGCACTCACCGAACGCCTCGAGGACGCGGTCCGCACCTGGGACGAGCGGTTGCTCGACGCTGCGCAGAACGGTGAAGCGGCGCAGAACGGTGAAGCGGCGCAGCGCTACCTCGGGGTCTTCCCGGAGGCATACAAGGAGGACTTCGACGCGGTCACCGCCCTGGTCGACATCGGCCGGCTCGAGGCGCTCGCCGCCCACGACGGCCTGGACCTGTGCTTCTACCTGCCCCAGCGGGCCGGCGCCAACCAGGGCACCGAGCCGGGAGAACGGCGGTTCAAGCTCTACCTCGCCGGGCAGCGGATCACGTTGACCCAGGTGCTGCCGGTGTTGCAGCGGATGGGCGTCGAGGTCGTCGACGAGCGGCCCTATCAGGTGATCCGGGGCGACGGTGTGCAGTGCTGGATCTACGACTTCGGCCTGCGACTGGACGCCACCCTGCTGGCCCATCTGCGCGGCCAGGACGCCAGCGAGGTGCAGAGCCGGTTTCAGGACGCGTTCGTCGCGGCCTGGCGCGGCGCCTGCGAGGTGGACGGGTTCAACGCCCTGGTGCTGCGGGCCGGGCTGGACTGGCGGCAGGCGGCGGTGCTGCGCGCCTACGTGCGTTACCTGCGCCAGGCACGCACCCCGTACAGCCAGAACTACGTGGTCGACGTGCTGCTGTCGCACTGCGGCATCGCCGCGGCTCTGGTGCGGCTGTTCGAGGCGCGCTTCGACCCCGAGCCGGCCCCGCCCGGCCGGGACGCCCGGCACGATGAGCTGGCCGCCGAGGTCGCCGTCATGATCGACCAGGTGACCGGTCTGGACGCCGACCGCATCCTGCGCAGCCTGCTCACCCTGGTGTGCGCGACATTGCGGACCAACCACTACCTGCGCGGCGCGGACGGCAACCCGCGGCCCTATCTGGCGCTCAAGCTCGACCCGACGGCGGTGCCGCAGCTGCCCGTCCCCCGGCCCGCGTTCGAGATCTTCGTCTGCTCGCCGCGGGTGGAGGGGGTGCATCTGCGCTTCGGCCCGGTCGCCCGGGGTGGCCTGCGCTGGTCGGACCGCAGGGACGACTTCCGGACCGAAGTGCTGGGGCTGGTCAAGGCGCAGACGGTGAAGAACGCGGTCATCGTGCCGGTCGGTGCCAAGGGCGGATTCGTGGTCAAACGCCCGCCGGTGCCCACCGGGGATCCGGCGGCGGACCGGGAAGCGGCCCAGGCCGAGGGCATCGCCTGCTATCGCATGTTCGTCTCCGGGCTGCTCGACCTCACCGACAATCTGGTCGAGGGCACCACCAGGCCACCTGATCGGGTGGTGCGCCACGACGGCGATGACAGTTATCTCGTGGTCGCCGCGGACAAGGGGACGGCCAGTTTCTCCGACATCGCCAACGAGGTCGCCGCCTCTTACGGCTTCTGGCTGGGCGACGCCTTCGCCTCCGGTGGCTCGTCGGGCTACGACCACAAGACGATGGGGATCACCGCCAGGGGCGCGTGGGAGAGCGTCAAGCGGCACTTCCGCGAGCTGGGTATCGACACCCAGGCCGAGGATTTCACCGTGGTCGGCGTCGGGGACATGTCCGGTGACGTGTTCGGCAACGGGATGCTGCTCTCCGAGCACATCCGGCTGCTCGCGGTGTTCGACCACCGGCACGTCTTCGTCGATCCCGATCCGGATCCCGCCGGCTCCTACGCCGAGCGGCGCCGGCTGTTCGCGCTGCCCCGCTCGTCATGGGACGACTACGACCGATCGCTGATCAGCCGGGGAGGGGGGGTGTGGCCCCGCACCGCCAAGCGGATCCCGGTCGGCGCGCCGATGCGCCGGGCGCTGGGCATCGGCGAGGACATCGCCGAGCTGTCCCCGCCGGAGCTGATCAGGGCGATCCTGCTCTGCCCGGCACAACTGCTGTTCAACGGCGGGATCGGTACCTACGTCAAGGCCGCTACCGAGACCCACGCCGACGTCGGTGACAAGGCCAACGACGCCGTCCGGGTGGACGGTGCCGACCTGCGGGTTCGGGTGGTCGTCGAGGGCGGGAACCTGGGGCTGACCCAGCGCGGCCGGATCGAGTTCGCCCGGACCGGTGGAAAGATCAACACCGACGCCATCGACAACTCCGCGGGGGTCGACTGCTCCGACCACGAGGTCAACATCAAGATCCTGCTCGATCACCTCGTCGCAGGCGGCGCACTCTCCGCGCAGGACCGCGCGGCGGTGCTGATCGAGATGACCGACGAGGTCGCCGCACTGGTGCTCGCCGACGACACCGCGCAGAACACCCTGCTCGGGGTCAGCCGGGCGCATGCCGCAGCCATGGTGGCGGTGCACGGCCGGCTGGTGCGTCGCCTGGAGCTGGACCGGGGGCTGGACCGTGCCCTGGCGGGGTTGCCCACCAAAGCCCAGTTCGCCGCGCTGGAGACCTCGGGCAACGGCCTGACCTCACCGGAGCTGTCCATGCTGCTCGCCCACGTCAAGCTTGCGCTGACCAGCGAGGTGCTGGCCGGCGAGCTACCCGATGCGGAGGTGTTCCGCGCCCGGCTGCCGGGCTACTTTCCCGCGCCGCTGCGCAAGCGGTTCCCCGAGGCCATCCGGGCGCACCCGCTGCGCCGTGAGATCACCAGCACGTTGCTGGTCAACGAGGTGGTCGACGGCGCGGGCATGACCTATGCCTACCGGCTGGGCGAGGAACTGTCCGCCTCGGGCACCGACGCGGTGCGGGCCTTCACGGTGGCTACCGCGGTGTTCGACCTGCCCGCGACCTGGCAGGCGATCGCCGAACTGGGCACCAGCGTGCCCGCGTCGATCTCGGACGCCATGATGCTGGAGGCGCGCAGGCTGCTCGACCGGATCAGCCGCTGGCTGCTGCTCAACCGGCCACAGCCGCTGGCGGTGGGCGCCGAGATCAACCGCTTCGGCCCGATCGTACGGGCGCTGGCCCCCCGGGTGCCGGACTGGCTGACCGGCCGGGAGGCGAGCAACGTGACGGCCGCCGCCGGACGGCTCGTCGGCCACGGGGTGCCCGCGCACCTGGCGCGTGGGACGAGCGCGGCACTGAACAGCTTCGGGCTGCTCGACGTCGTCGAAGTGACCGAACTGGCCGAGCGGGACGCGACCGGCCTGGTCGAGCTGGGCGAGCAGCGGGCCGAGCGGGTGGCCCAGCTCTACTACACGCTGTCCGCCGACCTCGGCATCGACCGGATTCTCGGCTCGGTGAGCGACCTGCCACGGGGCAATCGGTGGCACGCGCTGGCCCGGCTGGCTCTGCGCGACGACCTCTACGCCTCGCTGCGCGCGATCACGCTGGACGTGTTGCGGGGCGGGGACGCCGGGTTCGATCTGGCGACGACCATCGCACGGTGGGAACAGGAGAACGCCGCCCGGCTGTCCCGGGCCAGGGCGACCCTCGACGAGATTCGCGACCTGGGAACCCTGGACCTGCCGACCCTCTCGGTGGCCACCCGGGCGATCCGGAGCATGGTGCGCTAGCGACCAAGGGCCAGCTAGTTCAGCTCAGGAGGGCTCACCCTGGATGATCTCCTCCGGGGTCAGACCCGCGTCCTCGGCGAGGCCTTCGGCCAGCCAGCGGGCCAGCCGCCGGGCCTCGTCCATGGGAAGGATCATGTTCAGCAGCACCTCGTGCTCAGCCGACTCGATGATCAATGTCATCTCGTCCGCCGATCCGTCGTACCGGGTGGTGATGACATGGCCTTCGCTGATCGGCATGGCGTCATTCATGGCGTGCAGTCTTCCGGTCCGGTGGCTTTTGCTCACCCGTGACACACCGGTGATGTCCCGCCTCGGGTTGCCGTGGCGCGGATCTGCTCCCGTCCCGAACGCCCGCGCCCATTAGGCTGCGTCAGTGAGTGGCGATGTGACGCTGCACGGCGGCTGACGGGAGGCAGAGCAGGTGCGGGCGTTCTGTACGGACGTGGCGGTGCGCTGGTCGGACATGGATGTCTACGGGCATGTGAACAATGCCCGGGTGGTCACGCTGCTGGAGGAGGCGCGGACCGAGTTGCTGTTCGGTGAGGGCGCCCGGTGCGGCGCGCAGGCCCTCGCCGACGGTGTGATCGTGGTCGAATTGGCGGTTCGTTACCGGATGCCGTTGGTGTACTCGGCCAAGCCGGTGCGGGTGCGGCTGTGGATCAGCGAGTTGCGTCGCGCCTCGTTCACGCTGGAGTACACCGTTTCGGCTGCCGCGAACCCGGCGGACGCTGAGCGCAGGGAGACGACTGAGGGTGGGGAGCCAACCGATGGCAGGGGGTACGCGGTGACCGCCTCTACCCGGCTGGCCGCCTACGAGACCGCGACGAGTAAACCGCGCAGGCTGACACCCGCCGAGCGGGAGTTCCTCGCCGCCTTCACCGAACGGGGCCACGGTGGCTGAGCTGCGCATCCCCGACCCTGCCGAGCGGGACGATCTCGGTGCCTTCGTGGCCCGCGCGGTCCGGCTGGACGATGCGGCGATCGTGCGGCTACGCGGCCGGGGCGATCGGGTGGACGCCTGGGTGATCACCCCGTTCGACACGCTGGTGACCCGATCGGTTCCGGGTGCCGTGCTCCCCGGCGACGTCACCGTCCGCGGGTCGGACCTGCTGGCCGCGCTGGCGGTGGTGGGCGGAGCGGTGGTCGACCCAGGGTGGCCGCAGGACGCGATGTGGCGCAGCGAGCTGCCGCCCGAACACGGCTGGCGGGAAGTGGACCTGGTGCCCACCGAGGTGCTGTCGGATCTGGCGGACCGGGGTGCCCTGGTCGCCAGGGAGAACGCGGGGCCGCACGGTGGCCCGCCGTCCGGGCTGCTGGACCAGAAGGTGATCACCGTCAGCGGCAGCGGGTTCGACGTGCGGATACCCCTGCGCTGCCTGTTCGCGCTGTCCGGGATGGGTTTCCTGGGCGGGCACGGTGCCGCCGAAACCGTCCGGGTGTCGGCCACCGACTCGTGGTTACGGCTGGACGCCCGCTACGGTGCCGCGCTGCGCCGCCGCCACGCCCTGCTCCCGCTACTGGTGTGAGCCGGTACTCAGATCAGCCACACGGCGGTGTCGGGCGGTAGCGTCTCGCCGTCGGACGGGAGTGGGCCGCTGGCCAGCAGCAGTTTTCCGTCGGGCAGCACGACCGGGACCGCGGAGGTGTTCAGTGCGCAGACCAGACCGCTGTGCTTGCGGCGGAAGGCGAAGCATCCCGGTGGTGCCCCGTACCACTCCACCTCGTTGCCCGTGAACGCTTCGTGTTCGCGGCGCAGCTCCAGCGCCTGCCGGTACAGCGACAGTGTGGAGTCGGGGTTCTCGAGTTGGGCCTCCACCGTCTTGTCCGCCCAGTCGCCGGGCATCGGCAGCCAGGTACCGGGGGTCGCGCTGAACCCGTACGGTGCGCAGGCCCCCTCCCACGGCAGCGGAATCCGGCAGCCGTCGCGCCCCCGCTCGGCGTGTCCGGAGCGCTCCCATACCGGGTCCTGCAGTGCCCAGTCCGGTAACTCGACGTTCGGCAGACCCAGTTCCTCGCCGTTGTAGAGGTAGATCGGCCCGGGAAGGGCGATCTCCACCAGGGCCATCGCGCGGGCCCGGCGCAGCCCGAGCTCGCCACCGCCGAAGCGGGTTACTGGGCGCGGCACGTCGTGGTTGGACAACGTCCAGGTGGGCGGTGCCGCCGTCTCCCGGACCGCGGTCACCGAATGTTCGATGGCGTCGCGGATCGAGTCGGCGTCGAATTCCGCGGCGAGCAGCCGGAAGTTGAAGCCTATGTGCAGCTCGTCGGGGCGTACGTAGCGGGCGAACGCGTCGTCGTCGCCCACCCAGATCTCACCCACCGCGATTCGCCCCGGGTACTCGTCGAGCACCTTGCGGATCATGCGGTGAATGTCGTGCACTCCGTCGGCGTCGAAGCGGGGGTCGGGGACGGCCAGCGTGAGCAGATTCTGCCGCGGCGGGATCGGGTAGGGCATGTCCGGCAACCCGGGTGGCTTGGCCATTCCGTGCGCCACGTCGATGCGGAACCCGTCGACGCCGCGGTCCATCCAGAACCGCAGGGTGCGGTTCAGATCGCCGGCCACCTCCGGGTTCTCCCAGTTCAGGTCGGGCTGCTCGGGAGCGAACAGGTGCAGGTACCACTGGCCGACCGGGTCGTTCGCGGTTGCCGGGAGCCGGGTCCAGGCCAGGCCACCGAACGTGCTGGTCCAGTTGTTGGGCGGCTCAGAGCCGTCCGGGCCCGTGCCGTCCCGGAAGATGTAGCGATCCCGTTCGGGGCTGCCCGGTGCGGCGCGCCGCGCCGCCTGGAACCATTCGTGCTGGTCAGACGTGTGGTTGGGCACCAGGTCGATGGTCACCCGCAGCCCGTGGTTGTGCGTCTCCTCGACCAGGCGGTCGAACGCCTCCAGATCCCCGAAGATCGGGTCCACGTCGCGCGGATCCGCGACGTCGTATCCGTGGTCGATCATCGGTGAACGGAAGAAGGGAGTCAGCCACAGCCCGTCCACGCCCAGCAGTTCGAGGTAGCCGAGCCGGCTGCGTATGCCGTCCAGATCACCCACACCGTCACCGTTGGAGTCGGCAAAGGAACGGACGTAGATCTGGTAGAAGGTGGCGTGGCACCACCAGGCCTCGTCATCGCGTTCCGGGGCGCTGCCGTCGTCGGGTCGTCGCACGGTAGCTCATCCTGCCAGGTCGGAGGTCAGCGATCTCATCCGATCGTGGTGGTCAGGTCAAGGAGTTCAGCATGCTGTTCGCGGCCATCTGCAGGTAGTCCCACAACACGACCTGGTAGATCTCGTCGAGTTCGGCCTCGTCCACCGCGATCCGCATGCAGTGCAGCCAGGCGTCCCGCTCGGCCGGCCCGATCCGGAACGGGGCGTGCCGCATCCGCAGCCGCGGGTGCCCACGCTGTGCGGAGTAGGTGTGCGGCCCACCCCAGTACTGCTCCAGGAACATCCGGAGCCGATCCTCGGCGGGCCCGAGATCCTCGTCCGGGTAGAGCGGCCGCAACACCTCGTCCTGCGCCACCAGTTCGTAGAAGCGGCCGACGATCCGGCGGAACGTCTCTTCACCGCCGACGGCCTCGTAGAAGTTCTCGGGTGCAGCCATGGGTCCATCCTGCCCCAGGTGGAGGACCCCGGGATCAGGGCGGTGGTGCCGCGGGCAGGTCGGTGGCCGACGACAGCGGGACCCCGGCCTCGGCGAAAGCCGCGATGATGGCGGCGAGCAGTGCCCGCTGGACCGCGTGCTGGCGTCCGGGACCCACCTTCACCGTGATCCGCAGGGTGACGCCGTCCGCGCTGATCGACTGCACCCCGAGCACCCGCGGTGCTTCCAGCACGTCGTCGGCCAGCGTGCCCTCCTGGCCGGTCAGGTCGGTGGCGACCCGGCCAGCGACCTCGCTGGCCCTGGTGAGGTCCGCGCCGTGCCCGACCGGCAGGTCGACGACCGCCACCGAATAGCCCTGGGTGGAGTTACCGACCCGGGCCACCTCACCGTTGCGGACGTACCACACGGTGCCCTTGACGTCCCGCACGGTGGTCACCCGCATGCCCACCGCTTCCACCGTGCCGCTGGCCGGTCCCAGATCGACCGAGTCACCGACGCCGTACTGGTCCTCCACCATCATGAACATCCCGGAGAGGAAGTCTTTGACCAGGTTCTGCGCCCCGAAACCGAAGGCGAGCCCGACGATGCCCGCCGAGGCGATGATCGGCCCGAGGTTGATCCCGAGCTCGCCGAGCACCATGGTGGCCGCCACGCCGTAGACCACCAGTGTGGTGGCCGATCGCAGCACCGAGCCGATCGCCTGGGTCCGTGCCGCGCGCCGCTCGGACTGGGCCTTCGTGGTGGGTTCGGTGTCCGGTGCCTGCTCCCGCCGAGGCCGCAGCAGCCCGGGTGGTGCCCCCTGCGCTGTCACCCGGATCAGCCGGCCGATCGCCCGATGCAGCAGCACCCGGCCCAGCACCGCGAGCGCCAGGATGAGCAGGATCCGCAGCCCGGTCCCGATCACGACGTCGGAGTAGCGGGCGAGCACTTCGTTGTCGGTGAGCCGGTAGATCCGGGCACACCAGGAGCCGCTGTCCTGGGCGCAGCCCGGCTGGGCCAATTGGTGGGTCATGTCTAGATCGGCGCGGTGCCGTTGCCGGTTTCGGTCACGCGCGGCACTGTATCGGTGCACTCCCGCTTCCCCGGTGCTTCGCGCAGCGTTGCGCGAGGGGTCACCCACATCCGCGGAACTAGACACGTGCGAGATCGGCGGCTTCATGGTGGACTATTCCCGCGAACTGGCGGAGGTGGTCGCGTGCACGGCCGACAACCCAGCCCGGAGGGTCACCAAGCGGAGGCGACCCGACGGTCTGCCTCGCGCTCAGGAACCACATCCGGGCTCCTCGAGACCGCTGTCGTAGCCGATAAGGCCACCGCTACCGGTGCGCCTGCCTGGGGACGACGCCGGGTGCTCCTGCTCAATGCCACCTTCGAACCGCTGACGGCCCTGCCGCTGCGCCGGGCGGTCGTGCTCGTGGTGTGCAACAAGGCTGACGTGGTGCACGGCGACACCGCCGGTCTTGTGCTGCACTCGGCGACGAGCAACATCGTCGTACCTTCGGTGATCAAGCTGCGGACCTTCGTGCGGGTGCCCTACCGGGCACGGGTACCGATGACCAGGGCGGCACTGATGCACCGGGACCGCTATCGGTGCGCCTACTGCG
This sequence comes from Pseudonocardiaceae bacterium, assembly GCA_036494005.1. Classification (GTDB taxonomy): domain Bacteria; phylum Actinomycetota; class Actinomycetes; order Mycobacteriales; family Pseudonocardiaceae. The sequence goes on from DASXOV010000038.1 coordinate 36,126, forward strand.
GGGCACGGGCGGAAACGATCGACCACGTGGTGCCACGCAGCCGTGGGGGTGAGCACTGCTGGGAGAACTGCGTGGCCTGCTGCGCGCGCTGCAACCACCGCAAGGCCGACCGGTTGCTCACCGAGCTGGGCTGGGGGTTACGGGTGGTGCCGCGGCCTCCGCGCGGCCAGCATTGGCGGCTATTGGCCACCGTGCCCGACGCCGACCCGCTGTGGCTGCCCTATCTCGGCGAGGTCGCCTGAAGGGGGCTCTTCAAGTACCGCCAACCCCGCCCTGAATCGCCCATAACCGCTACCAACCCGGGCCCGCCGTAGGGTGGCGCTTCGTGGCGGATCTGCACGAGTTGACCGCGCTGGAGCAAGCTGCGGCGATACGTCGCCGGGAGGTCAGCCCGAGCGAGCTCGTCGAGCACCACCTGCGCAGGGCGACCGACCTGCAGGCCGGTCTGGGCGCCTTCGTCACGATCACCGCGCAGCGTGCCTTGGACGCCGCCCGGGCGGCCGATCAGCTGGCGCGCCGGGCGTCCGATCCCGCTGGACTGCCCCCGCTGTTCGGAGTTCCGACCGCGATCAAGGATCTGACGCCCACCGCCGGGGTGCATACCACGTTCGGCTCCGCGAGCTACGCCCGGTACCTGCCGACGGTCGACGACGACGTGGTGCGCTTGCTGGCCGAGTCCGGGACGATCAGCCTGGGCAAGACCAGCGTGCCCGAGTTCGGGCTGCCCTGTTACACCGAGCCGGCCGGGCTGTCCCCTGCGGTGACCCCGTGGGACACCAGCCGGATGGCGGGCGGCTCGTCAGGAGGGGCGGCGGCAGCGGTGGCGGCCGGGCTGGTGCCGTTCGCACACGGTACCGACGGCGGGGGATCGATCCGATCGCCCGCGGCGGCCTGCGGTGTGGTGGGCCTCAAACCGAGCCGGGGCCGGGTGTCGCGAGGCCCGATGGGTGGCGACGTCACCCTGCTCTCCGGGAGTGGGCCGCTGGCCCGCACGGTGCAGGACGCTGCCGCGTTGCTCGATGCCATGGCGGTACCGTGCCTGGCCGAGCCGGTCATCGCGCCGCCGCTGCCGCCGGGTCACAGCTTTCTGGAGTACGCCCGGACGGAGCCCGGACGGCTGCGGATCGGGCGCTACGCGGACGCGGCGGTTCCCGGCGTCGAGCTGGCAGAGGAGTGCCGCCTGGCCTGGGAGGACGCGGCCACCGTGCTCGACGAGCTCGGCCACGAGGTGGTGGACACCACCTCACCGTTGAACGCTGAGACCGCGCTGCCACCCTTCGAGGTGATCTGGGCGGTGGGAGCGCATTCGGTACCGGTGCCGCCGGGAGCACACGACACGCTGCAACCGTTCACCCGGTGGCTGCGGGAGCAGGGGTCCGCGGTCAGTGGGGCGGAGTTTCTGCAGGCGATGACCCAGGTCCAGGTCATGGGCCGGGCCGCGATCGCGGCCCATGCGGAGTTCGACGTGGTGCTCACCCCCGCGCTGGCTCAGCTACCACCACCGCCCGGGTGGTTCAGCTCGGTCCCGCCCGCGGAGAACTTCGAGCGCCAGAAGCGCTACACGCCCTACACCGCGCCGTACAACGTGACCGGACAGCCCGCTATCGCACTGCCCCTGTACTGGACCGGGGACGGGTTTCCGGTCGGCGTGCAGCTGGTCGGCCGACCGGCGGGCGAGGCCACCCTGCTCGCGCTGGCCGGGCAGCTCGAACGCACCCGACCGTGGGGGCACCGGCGGCCGCCGACCTGGTAGGACACCGGACCGGTCGGTAGCGTGGCGGTGGTGACCTCCCTGGAGATCATGTTCGTGCTGGCGGGTATCCCGCTGGGCATCATGATCGTGCTGGCACTGCTCACGCTGGGGCCGGACTTCCGCCGGACCCCCCGCTACCGACCTGGGCAGCAGTGGCAGCACCCGCCGGTGTGGTGGACGGCCGACCCGGAGGCACTGCGCGGACCCAATCGGGGCGGACGCGATCGGGGCGGACGCAGCCGGGGCGGGATCGGGGCGCAGCACCAGACGCCCAGCGCACCGCACGGCGGTTGTCGTGGCGACTGGTGACCCCTCACCAGACCAGCGCAGCCCCGGCGGCGCTCAACGGCGGGAACTCCCGTCCGACCTGCCCTTCACAAGATCCCAGCTGGCCGGCATCGAGCAGGCTCTGGCCGCGGCCACCCGCAGAACCGGTCTCAACATCAGCATCTACCTCGGTGATCTGGGCACCGGTACCCGCGCCCGTGCCGAGCAACTGCTCGACTCGACCGGCGAGCAGGCCGCCGATGCGGTACTGGTGGCCGTCTCGCCCGGGCAGCGAGTGGTCGAGGTGGTCACCGGTCAGGCGGCCCGCCGCCGCCTGACCGACCGCGGTTGCCGGCTCGTTGTGATGAGCATGGTCGCCTCGTTCGAGCAGGGTGATCTGGGCGCAGGCCTGGTCAACGGGCTGCGGATGCTCGCCGACCAGGCCGTCCGATAGGCCCAACGCCGTCAGGGCGCTCTGCCATGGACTTCTCTGCCATGGACTTCTCCGTCGGAGCGGTCCATGTCGCGGGCCGCCAGCGCCCGGACCACCCCGGCTCGTCCCTCGGACACCAGCCTGCGCAGTGCGGGCGGGTACTCGTCGTCGGCCTCGAGCCAGGTGTCCGCGGCGTCCACACAGCCCTGGTCGACCGCCCACGCCGGGAACAGCCCGAGCACGGCGGACTGGGCCCGCTCCGAGGTGCGTCGACCCCACATCTCGGCGATCTCGGCGAAGTAGCGGTCCACGTACGGTGCCAGCAGCTGTTTCTGGCTGGGATGGTTGAAGCCACTGATGATCGCCTCGTTGAGGGCGTTGGGCAGTTCGTCGTCGCGCATCGCCCGTTGCCAGGCCCGTTCCTTGGCCTCCGAGGTGGGCAGCAGGGCACGGGCCCGCTCGGCCTGCCGCCGCCCGGTCGCGGTGGCGTCACGGCTCAGCTCGGCGTCGATCTCCTCCTCGGCCGCGACGCCGTGCGCGGCGAGCGCGTGCAGCAGCCGCCAGCGCAGGTCGGTGTCCACCTGCAGCTGATCGGGCACACTCTCGCCGGTCAGCCAGCCCGCGAGGGCATCCAGCTCCGGCTTGCCCAGCACCGACGCGGTCAGGGCGTTGACCAGGGCCAGCTGGTGGTCCGAGCCGGGTTTGGCCGCACTGATCAGATCCATCAGGGTCCTGGTGAACTGCGGCCAGCCGTGCTCGACCGCCCAGGCCTGGTCGGCGTAGGAGGACAGTGCGGTCTGCGCCTGCAGCAGCAGCCGCTGCACCACGCCCACCTCGCTCTCCGACGGCAGGCCCGCCAGTACCAGCGCGATGAAGTCTCTGGCCTTGAGCTCGGCCTCGCGGGTCATCTCCCAAGCGGCCGACCAGCACAGCGTGCGGGGCAGTGACTCGGTGATGTCGCCGATCCGGTCGATCAGCGTGGTCAGCGACTTCTCGTCCAGGCGCATCGTGCAGTAGGTCAGGTCGTCGTCGTTGACCAGCATCAGCTGACCAGCCGGCACCCCGACCAGCTCGGGGACCTCGGTGCGCTGGCCGCTGACGTCCAGCTCCACCCGGTGGGTACGCATCAGGGCACTACCCGGACCCCCCTCGGAGTCGTAGATGCCCACGGCGAGGCGGTGGGTGCGCAGCTCCCCGGCACCAGGGCGGGCGCCGTCCTGGAGAACCGAGAACGACGCGAAGGCTCCGTTCGAGTCCACGGTGAACTCCGGCCGCAGCGTGTTCAGACCGGTGGTCTCCAGCCACTGCGCGCTCCAGTCGGACAGATCACGACCGGATGCCTCCTCCAGCGCGGCGAGCAGGTCGGCCAGCGTGGCGTTGCCCCAGGCGTGCTGGTCGAAGTACAGCCGCAGACCGGCCAGGAACTCCTCCAGCCCGACGTAGGCGACCAGCTGGCGCAGCACACTGGCGCCCTTGGCATAGGTGATGCCGTCGAAGTTGACCTCGACGGCCTGCACATCAGGGATGTCGCAGGCGATCGGGTGCGTGGAGGGCAGCTGGTCCTGCCGGTAGGCCCAGGACTTCTCCACGGTGGCGAAGGTGGTCCAGGCGCCGGTGTACTCGGTGGCCTCGGCCTGCGAGAGCACCGAGGCCCAGGTCGCGAACGACTCGTTGAGCCACAGGTCGTCCCACCACCGCATGGTCACCAGGTCGCCGAACCACATGTGCGCCATCTCGTGCAGCACGGTCTCGCAGCGCCGCTCGTACAGGTAGCGGGTCACCCGGCTACGGAAGACGTAGTCCTCCAGGAACGTCACACAGCCCGCGTTCTCCATCGCACCCGCGTTGAACTCCGGCACGAAGATCTGGTCGTACTTCTCGAACGGGTAGCGGACGCCGAAGGCGCGGTGGTAGAAGCCGAAACCCTGCTTGGTCTCGGTGAACAGCCGCTCGGCGTCCATGTGCTCGGCCAGCGAGGCCCGGCAGTAGATCCCCAGCGGGACCGTCGCGCCACCGTCCTCGGCGTGCTCGTCGGTCCATCGTGCGTAGGGACCCGCGACCAGCGCGACGATGTAGGGGCTGATCCGTTGTGACGGGGCGAACACGTGGCGTACCGCCCCACCCGGTGCGTCCTCGGTGAGTTCGCAGGGCGCGTTGGACACCACCACCCAGTCGGCGGGCGCGATGGCGCGCACCTGATGGACGGCCTTGAGGTCGGGCTGGTCGAAGCAGGTGTACATCCGTTTCGCGTCGGCGGTCTCGAACTGGCTGTAGAGGTACACCCCGCCGTCGACCGGGTCGACGAACCGGTGCAGGCCCTCTCCGGTGTTCATGTAACGGCAGTCCGCCTCGACGACGAGTTCGTTGTCCACGGCCAGGTCCGGCAGCGCGATCCCGTCCGCCTCGTCGTAACCGGAGACGTCCAGTGCCGTGCCGTTGAGCGTCGCGGTACGGACCTGGGCGGCGACCAGATCGATCCAGCTGGACGCGCCCGGCGTGCGGCAGAAGAAGCGGACCGTGGTGGTGCTCCGGAACGTTCCCTCGCCCGGCAAGGCGGCGCCGTCGGTGAGATCGAGCTCGACGGTGTAGGAGTCGACCGTGAGCAGCTCAGCACGCTGGGCGGCCTGCTCCAGGGTCAGGTTCGGGACAGCCACGGATCACCTCGGATGTGGGATGGGAGTTCGCTTGCATCCAATCACGGGTCATGGCCGCGCCGCAGGTGTGAAAGCGAAGGGAAGAAAGTCACCGCAGGTACGGGTTGCAGGTAAGGCAGCCTCTGCACCGCTCGTGACGAACGGAGAGCTCAATGACAGTCACCGCTGGGTACGCCGGAATCGGGGAGGGGCAGACCCACCCGGTCCGGGTGGATGTCTACTTCGACCCGCTGTGCCCGTGGGCGTGGATCTCGTCGCGATGGATTCTCGAGGTCGCCGCCGTGCGAGACATCGATCTGCATTTCCGGGTGATGAGCCTGTCGGTGCTCAACGAGGACCGTGAGCTCGGCGACAAGTACCGGGACATGATGAAGCGCGGATGGGGACCGGTCCGGGTATGCATCGCCGCGGCCCGCGAGTACGGCGAGAAGGTGCTCGAACCGCTCTACACGGCCATGGGGCGGCGGATCCACAACGAGGCGAACAAGAACTTCGACGAGGTGATCCCAGCCGCGCTGGCCGAGGTGGGGCTGGCTGCCGATCTGGCCCGTGCCGCGTACAGCACCGACTACGACGAGGAGCTGCGGGCCAGCCACGACGCTGGGATGGCCCCGGTGGGGTTGGAGGTCGGCACCCCGACGATTCACGTGGACGGCGTGGGCTTCTTCGGGCCGGTGATGTCCCGGATCCCGCGGGGTGAGGAAGCGGGGAGGATCTTCGACGGCGCCCGGCTGCTGGCCGGCTACCCGCACTTCTTCGAGCTCAAGCGCACCAGGCACGAGTCGCCCGACTTCTCCTGAACGGTTCTGCCGTGGCCCTCGGACCCGAGGTACTCGGAACTGTCGTGCTCGGACCGCTGACGGCGCTGCAGCGCCGGCTGACCTACCACCCCGGCCCGGTGGTCCCGCCGCGGGCCGGGGCGGTGTTGCCGGGCGCGCAGGAAGTGGTGCTGCACACCGAGGACGGTCTCGACCTGGATGCGTGGTACGTCCCTGCCGCCGGCGCGGACCTCGGAGCCGCGGTGCTGGTGGCGCCCGGCAACGCGGGCAACCGGGCCGGTCGCGCTCCGCTCGCCGCCCGGTTCTCCGCCGCCGGCCTGGCCGTGTTGCTCGTCGACTACCGGGGCTACGGCGGCAATCCGGGCCGCCCCTCGGAGCAGGGCCTGGCCCGCGACGTCCGAGCCGCCCGTCGCTACCTCACCGACCAGGCGGGGACGGCGGCACACCGGCAGCTCTACTTCGGCGAGAGCCTCGGTGCCGCTGTGGTCACCGAACTCGCCACCGAGCATCCGCCCGGCGGGTTGCTGCTGCGCTCCCCGTTCGCCGATCTGGTGTCGGTCGCGCGGCAGCACTTCCCGATGCTGCCCGCCCGGCTGTTGCTCCGGGAGCGCTACCCGGTCGTCGAGCTGATCCGCACCATCCGGGTGCCGACGGTCGTGGTGTACGGCACGGCCGACTCGGTGGTGTCCCCGGAACAGAGCCGGGCGGTCGCGGCGGCGGCTCCCGAGCTGCTGCGGGTGGTGCGGGTGAACGGCGCGGACCACAACGACCCGGTTCTGCTCGATGGAGACGAGCTGATCAGCTCTGCTGCCGCGTTGGCCGCGCAGTTACGCAGGTGAGGGGGGCGGCGCACGCCGCCCGAGGACTGGAGGGTATCCCCGGGCGGCGCGCCGGCACCGGCGTGGATCGCCGGAAGCGGTGGCATCGACCACTGCGGCGGTGACGCACTTCAGGTGAGACGGTGCGGGGTGCCGGTTGGGTTGCCTCGGCTGGTTTTGTTTCGGCTGGGTTTGTCTCGACCGAGTCTGTTCAGGGCGGGCAGAGTGGTGGACCGCTCGAACGGGGCGGCCGCCACGGCGCCCTCGGAGTCCAGCTCGCCGGCCAGCACGGCCCGGCACACCGTGGCCATGGCACCCAGCTCGTCGCGCTGAGCCGCGACGAAGGCGGCGTCCACCGGGTCACCGTGCCCGGGGACGACGATCCGCGGGCCGAGTCGCAGCAGCGCCGTCACCGCGGCGGGCCAGTGCAGGGGGTGGGCGTCGGTGAAGTCCGGGTCGGCACCCTGCTCGACCAGATCCCCGGCGAAGAGCACCCCGGTGTCGGAGGACCACACCACCACGTCGTGGTCGGTGTGCCCCGGCCCTGGGTGGGTCAGCAGTACCCGGCGGCCGCCCAGATCGAGTTCCACCGGCTCGGCGACCACCCGGTCCGGCACCACGGGCACCACCGGCGTGCGATCCCGTGGCAGGCCGAGCTCCCGTGCCCACCACAGCGCCTCGGCGTGCTGCGCCGCGCCACCCCTGGCCAGGTCGTCGCGGCACCGCGGATGAGCCCACACCGGCGCAGGCAGGAAGGCCGCGGCGCCCAGGCAGTGGTCGAAATGCGCGTGCGTCAGCACCACGCCGCACGGCCGGTCGGTGACCGTGCGGACCGCGGCCCGCAGTTCAGCGCCCTGTTCAGGATGCCCGCGGGTGTCCACCACCAGCGCGCCGTCGCCCCCCACCACCAGGCCCACCGAGAGGTCGAGTTCCGCGTAGCGGCGCACCAGGACACCGTCGGCCACCTCCACCCAGCGCGGCGTGGCGCCAGTCATGCCATCAGCACCCCGTCCAGCAGGTGCGGCGCCACCTCGCTGGCATCGTGCGCGGCGGCCAGCGTGACGTCGGCGGCGAACCCGTCACTGGTCAGTTCCCGTCCCGAAGCGCTGGCCGCGAGCACGCCGCGCAGCCCGCGGGACCGGGCCGCCCCGAACTGGGCCGCCGCCAGATCCGCCTCGGGGGAGAAGGCCCCCGGCAGCACCGCCGCGATGGCGCCCGCTCCGACTGAGTCCTCCAGCGCGGGCCGCATGGGCTCGCCCGGCGCCGCCCATCGCTCGCCGGCGGGTACCAGGCCGATCGGGCCACCCCGGGCCAGCCGTTGCGCGGTGCGCGCGGTGGCCGCCGTATTGCGCAGGCAACCGGCGAGTACCTGCGCGCCGCTATGGTGCGCGAGGGCACACAACGTCGCGCCATTCGGGGAAGGCAGCGCGAGCAGGGTCCCGGCCGGAATCTCGCGCAACGATGTCGGTGACAGTGAGAAGGTCGGCGACAGCGAGAAGCCCGGCGCCTGCCGGGGACCGGCCAGCACCGCTCCGGTACGTCCGGCCGCATCGGTGGCGCGCTGGTCGTTCCAGGGCAGGGGGAGCACCGCCGCGCCTCGCCCGACGGCGATGTCCACGGCGGTGCAGAACGAGAGCACGTCCACGATCACCACCACCGCGCAGCACTCGCCGAGCAGGACCACACCCTCCCGGCCCCATTCGAGCCGCACGTCGTAGCCGTCCTGTACGTGTTCCCGCCGAACCTGCGCACTGCTCACCGGGTGATCCTCACAGCACGCCCGGCCTTGACGACCACCGCCACCGGCCGGCCCTGTCGTACCCCGTCCGGGTGGGCCATCGGGGTGATATGGCAATCTTCCGCGACGTGCGCGTCTACCTCGGTTCCGATCATGCCGGCTTCGAGCTCAAGAGCTTCCTGATCGAGCACCTGACCGGTCTCGGTCACGACGTGGTCGACGTCGGCCCGTCGGCCTTCGACCCCGACGACGACTACCCGCCGTTCTGTATCGAGACCGCCCGCCGGGTGGTAGCGAACTCGGGCAGTCTCGGTGTGGTGATCGGCGGATCCGGCAACGGCGAGCAGATCTCGGCGAACAAGGTGAAGGGCTGTCGCGCCGCGCTGGCGTGGAGCACCGAGACGGCCAGGCTCGCCCGGGAGCACAACGACGCTCAGGTGGCCGGGATCGGGGCCCGGATGCACACTCCGGCCGAGGCGGCGCAGATCGTCGAGGCGTTCATCGACACGCCGTTCTCCGGAGGTGAGCGGCACCTGCGCCGGATCGGGCAGATCGCCGAGTACGAGACTACCGGGGAACCGCTGCCGCTTCCCGGACGTTGATCTTCGTCCGTGCCGGAGGGCCACACGGTGCACCGGCTGGCGCTGCGGCACCAGCGGTACGTCGCCGGGTCGCCGGTGGCGGTGTCCAGTCCGCAGGGTCGCTTCGCCGCGGCTGCCGGGCTGCTGGACGGGCAGGTGCTCGGGTACGCCGATGCTGGGCAAGCACCTGTTCCACAGCTACGGACCCGATCTCGTCGTGCACGTGCACCTCGGGCTGTACGGCACGTTCACCGATGTCCTGTTGCCGGTCGAACCTCCCCGCCGGCAGGTGCGGATGCGTCTGGTCGGATCGACGCACTGGACCGACCTTCGCGGACCCGCGGCATGTGAGCTGCTCACCGATGCCGAGGTGGACCTGATCCGGGCCCGGCTGGGACCGGACCCGCTGCGTCCTGACGCCGACCCGGACCGCGCCTGGGAGGGCCACTCGTGCGCGGCCACCACTACACCGTGGCGGTCGATCACCAGTGCTGGGCCGTCGATCCGCTCCAACTGTCCCACCGCCTTTACCCGAGTGAGTGGATCTTGCTGTGCGGTCGGGTTTGGCGCTGTGCGTAACCAATCGGGGTCCTTGTCCGATATGCGGGGGAAGTACGCCCCCCACATGGAGGGAGAAGAGATGCAGATCAAGGGGCACAACGGGACAGTGAGTTTCAACGGGGTAGCCGTGATGATCACTCGCAGGGGGTTCCTTCGGAGGCAGCTCGCTCTTGCTGTTTTACTGAACGAAGTCGAAAACTTAATTGCCGTGGCAATATTGTACATTCTGGGCGCTACCATGGGATCCCTGAGCGAAACTCCTGGACTAACCACCATTGCCTCGGTGTTCCTAACGCAAGGTGCCTTTTGTTCATCGTTTCTTGTCGCACTCATTTTTCAATACTTTGCATCCAAAGTGTTCAAGTACTTTTCCATGGATTCCTTTTCCAGGCATTGCGTATCTTACTCCATTGTTGGTATAGTGAACGCACTTCTGGTCACTGCAATCTCTCTAGTTATCTACGTTGCGTAGTTAATTGGGTCGTGGTTCTGGGTGCGCGCGTGGGTATTTTACTGATTCGCCGGGGCGATTCAGCCGCTGCTGGCTGGGATTTGTTTGCCGAGTCTGTTGTGCTCCTTTTAGAGGGGAAGGATGGCGTCGTTGGCGTGTCCGAGGAGAGGGACCACGGTGTAGGTCAGCTCGACTCCCGGTCCGGTGACAAAACCGCGGCTGGTTGTCTTGATCGCTACGGTGGCGAAGGCGACCGGGGACTGTCGTGTGACGCCGAAGGCCCTGGGCGTCAGGACCGTGATGTTGATCGCTCCGGCGTCGAAGTCCGGTTGGAGAGTGACGGTGAGCAAGGTGCCCAACGGGCTGTCCACTCGGTTGATCTGTTTACCGTAAAATGTGAACGTGCCTTCGGGTCCCTGGTAGCGCAGCTCTCCGCCCTCGTGACCGATGACGACCGGTCCTGGAGTGGACGGGAAGAAGGTGATGGACGTTCTGTCACCGCTGAAGGTGAACTCGTTAGCACCCAGATCCTCACTTGCCGGGCTGGGTACAGGCTGGTTGGTGGTTGTCATGTCTTTTCTCCTCAGCTAAACATACTGAAATCATGGTGGGACAGGAATCAGAAGAAAACGAGGCTGGCGGTGCCGGTGAGCGGGGTGATTGTGTAGAGCTCGGTCTGGCCCTGGTCGAATTTCGGGGCGATCGAGAAGCGATGGATCGTGGTGATCCCCTCGGTGTAAATGGAGGCCTCGTTCGATGACGGCAGGTTCACCGTCGGCACGACCAAGGTAAAGGTGGTGCTTCCGCGGTCGATGGTCGTGACGAGGGTGACACTCACCAACATGCCGATCTCGGTGATGACGGTCCGGATCTGATCACCTTCGAAGGACAGGGTCTGCGAAGCGTCTTGGTAGCTGAAACGCGGCTTTCCGTCAAAGCTCGTCGTCGAGTACGTGATGTGGAGCTGAGCTCCGCGAAGCAGGTAAAGGTCCGGAATCGTGACCGGACGCGCCGCGCTCGCGGTTTCTTCCTGAGCGAGGACCATGGGAGTTCTCCTTTTTTCAGACGACGGTCACATTGTTGAAGTCCAGCTAGCCCACGGCCGGCGGGGACACGTCGGAACTGCGGGCGCAGGCCGGAGTCGATGGCATGAGGTCCTGGAGCAGCACGTCGTAGCGGTAGTGGCCGTTGGCCGGTCACGGGTCTTGGGTTCAGAGTCCGACCACGGATTGAGGACCGCGTCGGTCCCGTTCAGGGTCGGGTTGCGACCCGGGTTGTGACTTCGCCAGGACTCCCACATACGATCGACGTGTAGTCGACTGGTCACCATCTACCCCCATGCAATGAACCCAAACACGAACGCTCGACACCACCGCCCCTAAAGAGCCCCCAGACTGAACGACTGATACACATCCGGCCACAACCCCCCGTGATCTCTGGCGCAGGCTCCAGATACTGGTTTCCTGGACGTCGCACCCGCGGTGCCGTGGCCCTCCTGCGCCTCCACCTCAGCCTGGGCACGAGAACGGCCGTGACCTGCGGCTACGTCGGCAGCGGGGCTGAAGAACAAGGTGAATCCGATGCCGGAGGGTCACACGACACACCGACTGGCAGGTGCGCACCAGCGGTATTACGGAGGGTCGCCGGTCGCGGTGTCCAGTCCCCAGGGTCGCTTCGCGGCGGCCGCTGCAGAGCTCGACGGTCGGGTGTTGCAGCGTGCCGAAGCGCATGGCAAGCACCTGTTCCACGTCTATGGCCCTGATCTGGTGGTGCACGTGCACCTGGGCCTTTACGGTTCCTTCACCGACGCGACGTTGCCCGTGCAGCCGCCGCAGGGACAGGTGCGCATGCGGCTGGTCGGCGTCACGCACTGGACAGATCTGCGCGGGCCGGCGGCCTGTGAACTGCTTACGGGGACCGAGGTGGATGCGGTGCGGGCCCGGCTGGGGCCGGATCCGCTGCGCCGCGACGCTGACCCGGACCGGGCCTGGGCGCGCATCTCCCGGTCCCGGGCGACGCTGGCCACGTTGTTGATGGATCAGGCGGTGGTCTCGGGAATCGGCAATATCTATCGGGCTGAGCTGTTGTTCCGCCACCGGCTGGATCCCCTGCAGCCAGGGTGTGAACTTCGCGAGGATCAGTGGCCGGCACTGTGGTCAGATCTGGTCGAGTTGATGCGCGACGGGTCGCGTCGTGGCCGGATCGATACGGTCCGTCCGGAGCATGACCCGGTTGCGATGGGACGACCTGCGCGCCAGGATCGCCATGGCGGCGAGGTCTATGTCTATCGCCGGGCCGGTGCGCCGTGCCTGGTGTGCACCACCGACGTCGCCACCGCGCGGCACGCGGGACGCAACCTCTATTGGTGTCCTCACTGCCAGCAGCGGCCGGTTGTTTAGGACCGTCCCGGGTGGTTGTGTGGGTTGTTCGGGCCACCGTTGAGATGTTCCTGCACGTCAGATAGCGTGCACTAATTCAGTACTGATCGGGTCGGGAACGTCTACCGGGCCGAGGTGCTGTTCCGTCATCGGCTCAGTCCACTGCGCACGGGACGTGACCTGAGCGCCGGTCAGTGGGCGGCGGTGTGGTCCGATCTGGTCGAGCTCATGGCCGACGGGGTGCGGCGCGCCCGGATCGACACGGTCCGGTCCGAGCACGGACTGCCTCCGTCGCTCGGTTCCCGCTGAGGCTCCCCGACAGCCGGCAGCGGCGCGACCCACGCACCCGGTCAGCCGCCGAAGTCGCCGCCACCGAAATCTCCGAAGCCCCCGCCGCCCCAGTCTCCGCCGCCGCCCCAGTCTCCGCCGCCACCCCAGTCACCGCCGCCACCACCCCAGTCTCCACCCCCGCCGTCGCCACCACCCCAGTCTCCGCCGCCGTCGCTACCGCCCCAGTCACCGCCATCACCGGACATGGAGTCCATTTGCCCGGCGTCGTAGCCGTGCTCCCACGACGACGCCGACGCGATCCCGCCCATGCCGGAGAACAGCGAACTGAACAGCAGTGCCGAGCCCAGTCCCCAGGCGCCGCCGATCAGGGCGGGTTTCCACCACGGCTCGCTGTACCAGCCCTGCGGCACCGGCCGTCCGGCGACGCGGCCGCCCGGGTAGTAGTGCGGGGTGCGTTCGCTGGGCTGCGGGGATGCGGCATAGTCGTGCCCCTCCACCTCGACCTCGCGGTCCTCGGTGACCGTGCCCGCATCGGCCTGGCCCGCGATCCGCGGCAGCTCGGGGCCCGGGTCCATATCCATCGCGATGCGCGCCGCGCGGACGTAGTGCAGTCCCTCCTGTGCGGTCTGGATCACCAGTCGGGACTGCGCGGGGGTGCGCGCGGAATCCATTTGTGAGCCCGCCGCCGTGTAGCGCTCCGAGGCGTCGGCCAGCGCCTGCTTGGACGGCTCGTTCGAGCCGACCAGATTCAGGACCTGGCCGCCGAGACGTTCCACCCAGCGGCGCGCCTCGGCCTGCGAGTCTTCCAGTTCGCGCTGCTGGGCCGCCTGCCGTTGACGGATGTAGTACATCCCGCCGCCGCCGACGAGCAGCACCAGGATCAGAAGCGCGACCACCGTGCCCACGACCACCTCCTCAATAGGCCGGACACGACAGTTCTGACATTACCCGCGGGTCCGACATTACCCGCGGGCCACGACGGCGCTGCGATGTCGCCAGCTGCCCCCCCAGGGGAGGCGGATCACATCTGGTTCGCCGCTTCGGTCGTGGGCCGTGTCGGCGGGATCGTAGCCACCGCGGGTCCACGCTCCGCGAGAGGGCCCGCTGTGCCGGGAGATCACCATTGATCGCGTGTCGGGCGCGGCTCACCGCGTGGGCCCGTACCGGAGGGTGAACGTGGTTGACAGTGACGCCGCGGCGGCTGAAACCTTCCGCCGGTGCGCGTGGGGAGCGCGTCATGACTGGGGAGGCGGGGCGATGTCGGGTACACCAATCTTCGAACAGCTGTGTCGGGAGCTTGCCGCAATCGGTGAACCCGAGCTCCGTGCCCGGGTCATCGAACACGGGCCGGATGCGCAGCAACCTGAGCATGCCCAGCTCGTGCCGTCGCAGCCGCTCGTCCCGTCGCAGCCGCTCGTCCCGTCGCAGACGCGGACGTCTCCGGCAACGTCGATCCTGGCCGTGCCGCGCACCGAGCAGTATCGGCGAACCGGCTTGCTGATGTTCACGCTGGACGAGGTGGTGGGCCCGGGTGGACAGTCCGTCGAAGTGTTCCGCCCGGTCGCGGTGGCACTCGGCAACGTGCTGCCGGGTGGCGGCTACCTCGGCGGTCAACAGGCTCACGGCGTGGTGCAGGTCGCGGAGCCGGGCAATGTCGATGAGTGGATCAGCGGAGGTGTGGGCACCGGGTCGTCCGTTCCTGGCCCGCTATCGATCCCGAGTCGGCGGCGGTCCTGATTGTCTGCCCGTTTATTTGTCCACGCAACAACTGATCCCGAGTGGTGGTCGAGACTTGTTTCGTCCCGGTCGATTCCCGGCTGCCATGTTGGTTTTCCTGGGACGTTGGTTTTCCTGGCGAGAGATCTCATCGCGGGTGCCCGTTCCGTGCCCGCGCGGAACCCTGGATTCTTCGCTGCTGTGCAGGCCGACTGTCACCGAGTGGGGAGCGCCTCCGGGCCGTCTCACTCCCGCCGTCCCGAGGTGCAGCCTCGGAGGCGCCCCGCTGGACCAGCTCGCCATTCAGCGAGCGGGGCCACCCGCCCCGTGGTACCGAATACCTCGTGCAGCATTCCCTGAGTGACCTCGCTCAGCAAGTAAAGTCAGGACATCCTGACAATGTCACGGCCGCCGCTGCTTTTCGTGTATGAGATCTCGTCGTTACCGCATGACTGATCGACAGAACGGGAACCGTGGGGAATATCTGACCATGTCGGCAGCGGATGAGCGAGCGGGCGTCTCGCCCGCGCTGCTATCCAGCCGCCGGGGGCCGACAGCCTCCGCTCCCGAGCGCCCCCGAGACGGCGACGCCCCTTCCGCTGAGCCCAGGCACCGGCTCATAGACTGTCCCGGAAGGGAGACAGCCAGTGCCGAACGCCCGGAAGGGACTGATCGCCCTGGCTGTGATCGTGCTGCTGATCGCCGCGACCGTGGCCCTGTGGCCGCTCTTTCAGAACCTCGGCCGGAGACCGGGCTGTGCCATCACCGCAGCTACGGACGCCGCGTCTGACGCTCCTGTGACGTTCCCCCTGTCCGGGGAGCAGATCGACAATGCGGCCACCGTCGCCGCGATCGGCGCAAAGCTGGGCATGCCTGACCATGCCGTCACCATCGCCCTGGCGACAGCCCTGCAGGAGTCCGGTCTGCGCAACCTGCAGACCGGGGATCGCGACTCCGCGGGGCTCTTCCAGCAACGGCCCAGCCAAGGCTGGGGGACGCGGGCACAGATCGTCGACACGGTCTACGCATCCACCGCCTTCTACCAGCGGCTGCGCCTTCAACCTGACTGGGAACAGCTGGACGTCGCCGACGCCGCTCAGCTCGTCCAGCGCTCCGCCGCACCGTCGGCTTACGCACAGTGGGAACCCCGCGCCCGGGCCTACGCAAGGGCCCTCACCGGTGAGGCGCCCGGCGCGCTGACCTGTCGCGACCTGGCACTCATCTCACCGAGCACCGGCCTGGTTTCCACCGCGCTCAGCGAACTCGGCACCGCCAGCCTCAGCGGAGCGCATCCCGAGGCGCGCGGCTGGGCGATCAGCAGCTGGCTCGTCGCGCATGCGTCCCGGCTCGGTATCGACCGCGTGACCTTCGACGGGCGTACCTGGACCATGGACTCAGGCAGCTGGTCCCGGACCGCGCCGGCCGACGGCGTCCTGTCCTTGCACCAGGTTGTCCCTGCACCGAGTCCGTAGCGGTCGGAGCTATGTCATCCGCTCGTCGGTCATCTGCTCGTCGGTCATCTGCTCGTCGGTCTCATCTGCTCGTCGGTCATCTGCTCGTCGGTCATCTGCTCGTCGTGATCCGCCCGACGCATGTGGGGCCGACCGCCCGGGCTGGGGCTGCCCGCCCATCCGACCGCTGCAGGGGGGGTGCGGCCGGATGGGCTCTCGTGGCCGACACCCCGTGCGTCCCACCGGACCGGGTCTCGACACAAGCTCTCGCTGATCGGGACCCTACGCGCGCGTCACCCGTATGGGGGTCATTGTCATCCTAACGTGTGCACATCTGAGCGATGAAGGCGCTGGAATCGCGGTCCGACACCGTGCAACCCAGCCGCGGCGGTGGAATGTTCTGCTCCCGGCTGGTGCCCTGGGCGTTAACACCCGTGTACCGCTGGCCTTCAATGCCGTGAACCGACCGCGACATCGAGATCGTGCGCGTCAGGCTGGCCACGGGACGCGCTGCCGAACATCACGACAAGTGCGAGATCATGCGTCTCGGCCAACGCCCCAAGACGGCCGTCTTCCGCAGGCGTCACGAAGTCGTCGTGCCGCTTCGAGGGGACTGGCCGCCACGTCGGTGAGCATAGTCCAGGCGTGGCCTCGCCCCGGACAAGTTGAGTGCTGCGGCGCGGCCTGAGTCGCGCTGGGCGAGGCCGGCTGACCTTCGAGGGGGCGATGAGGACCGTCGTGATGACCGACCCGGAGACCGGGACCTTGGTCGAGTTACTGGGTGATGTCCAAGGCGCTGGATGAGCAGGCAGCGTTGGCGCCGGTGGGCCGCGTTCGCCGAGCGGGCACACGGGCTGGCCCGGTCGGGCGTGGTCCATGATCGGAGACGGGCCGCCGTTTCGGCTGGTAGTTGGGGTGGAGCGGGCGACGGGAATCGAACCCGCATGGCCAGCTTGGAAGGCTGGGGCTCTACCATTGAGCTACGCCCGCATGCCCCGCCTTGGCGGGTCGGGCCTCAGAGTACCTGGGGGCATGTTCGCGGCGTGCACGGTGGGCCTGGGGGACCGGCCCCGTGGATCCTCCTGGTCGCGTAGGCTCCGCCGTGCACAGTGTGAAGTATCGGGGTGTGGCGCAGCTTGGTAGCGCACTCGCTTTGGGAGCGAGGGGCCGTGGGTTCGAATCCCGCCACCCCGACCAGGTCAGCAGGGCTGTGACGAGGACCGGTGCTCGTAGTCGGGCAGTGTGATGTCGCCGGCTTTGCTGAACTGCGCGGCCAGCAGGCGGCGCATCGGCCAGCGGGTCATCCAGCGCATTGAGGCGTTGCGCAACCCGATGGCGAGCGCGTTGTTCGGCGCGTAGCCGGCCGCGCCACCGGAAGGCAACTGTTGGCTGCGCGTCACGTACGGCCGCATGATCTGCTCGTAGCGGGAGAACGCGACGCGGTGGTCACCGTCGGCCGCGCCGAGTTCGCCTGCCAGCACGTAGGCACCGACCAGGGCCAGGCTGGTGCCCAGGCCGGTGAGCGGAGTGGGACAGTAGCCGGCGTCGCCGATCAGCGCGATCCGCCCGTGCGACCAGCGGTCGAGGTGCACCTGGCCCACGGAGTCGAAGAAGAAATCCGGCGCGGTGCGCATGGCATCGATCAGCCGAGGGGCCTCCCAGCCGGCGCCGGCGAAGCGTTGGGCCAGGATACCCTGCTGCTGGGCGACGTCGCGGCGGTCGTAGGCGAGGGGCGCCGCGCGGAAGCTGAGGCCGGCCTTGACCTCGCCGGGAAGCCGCCCCGGCCGGGCCGATGCCACCAGCCCGCCGGGGGAGTTGTGCATGATGTACCAGCCGTCGAGGTCGACGTCGGCGGTTGTGGTGAACCACGCCGTGTAGCAGCCGATCGGTCGTACCCATCGCGCCTCCGGGCCGAAGGCCAGGCCGCGCACCACGGAGTGCAGCCCGTCGGCCCCGACGACCAGGCCGAACCGTCGCGGCGCTGCCCTTTCGAAGGTGACGGTGACCTCGTCCTCGTCCTGATCGAGCCCGGTGATCGTGTCGTCGAACAGGTACTCGGTGGCTTGGCTGGTCGCGTCGTGCAGCACCTGACCGAGGTCGCCGCGCAGCACCTCGATCTCCGAGATGATCCCCTCGCCGCCGAAGAGTTCCGTCGGCATGCGCGCCTTGATCCGCCCGGATCCGTCGACCCAGGCGATTCCGCGCTGGTCCAGGCACACCGCCCGGACCTGGTCCATCAGCCCCATCCGCTCGACGACGGTGCGGCCCGCCCCGCGCAGGTCGACGGCCTGACCACCGGGCCGGGGCGCCGGTGCGCGGTCGATCATGGCGACGGGCCGCTTTCCGGCGCTCGAGCGGCTTGTCGGCGCCGGATACGACTTCGACCTCGACGCCTTGTTCGAATTCGGGCTGCAGCGCCTGCTCGACGGCTTCGCGGTGGTCGTCGAAGGCTGACC
>DASXOV010000039.1:0-37450 GCA_036494005.1 Pseudonocardiaceae bacterium
GCTCGGCGATCCGCCGCCACTGCGGGTAGAGGTCGGTCTTGGTGAGTACACAAAGGACGTTCGGGCACATCTTCATGGCCTGCCGCAGGAAGTCCAGCTCCGGCCCGGTGTACTCCTGGGCCGCGTCGGACACCAGGATCACCGCGTCGGCGGTGGGCAGCACGGCTAAGGTGCTCGCGCCGTGGGCCGAGTCGAGGCCGCCGACGCCGGGCGTGTCCACCAGGCAGAGACCGCCGGACAGCACGGTGCGGGGAACCCCGACCTCCGCGTAGCGCAGTCGCTCGCGGTTGCCGGGGTTTCCCGCCTCCGAGACGTGCTGGGCCAACTGGCCGATCGGCACCGACCGGCGCTGGTGCTCGTCGTCGCCGACCAGCACCACCGACGGCTCCGGCGCGAACCGGACCAGCGTCGGCACCGCCGTCGCCAGGTCGTCGTCGACCGGGCAGACCGGCGCGTCGACCAGGGAGTTGACCAGCAGGCTCTTGCCCTGCTTGAACTCGCCGACCACCAGCACCCGCACGGTGGGGTCGAGCAGGCGACGGCGAGTGTGTGCCAGCCGGGCGGCCAGGTCGCGCCGTCCACCCGAGCCGGTCAGCCGGACCGCCCGGTCGACGATCTCCACACCTGCCGGGTCCGAACCTGCCGGGTCCGGAACCTGGGCTGCGGCGCGCGCTGGGTCGGCTGTACTCACTGTGTCGGCCTTTCGTGCTGACGGTCACACACAAGAGTGGCTCCGCCACCCGGAAGGGTGGGGGAGCCAGCTTGGTGCTCAGCACTCGGCACAGTACTCCTGCGGCCCGGTTCGACCGCGCGGTTTGCGGAGCTGCCTCAGAGCGGCAGGTCGACAGCGTGGTGGGACAGCACGTCCACGTCGTTGTCGTGGATCGGCACGTTCACCGCCGGGCTCGCGTCGAGGTTGAGCAGACCGTGCTGGTCGGTGTGGGTGATCGCCGAGTCGTCGTTGTGGGAGAAGTCGTGCGAGTCGGCGTTGTGCGAGTTGACGTTGTGAATGTCGACCTTGTGGACATCCACGTTGTGCGAGTCGTGGTTGTGGGAGTCCTGGTTGTTGGAGTCGACCGTCGTGGTGTTGTGCGAGTCGGTGGTCGTGGTGTTGTGCGAGTCGTGCGTCGAGTTGTCCGCTTCGCCGCCGTTGGTGGCGACGGTGCTTTGGGCGGGGTTGGTGACGTTGCCGTCGTTGCCGTTTCCGGCGACGCTGCCGTGGTCGGCGAGGTTGTTGCCGTTGAACGAGCCGTTGATCGAGTGGTCGTAGGTGGTCGTGGTGTTGCCGACGTTGTTGCCGTTTCCGGTGATGTCGTGGTCCCCGGTCGCCACGTTGCTGCCCTCGATGTCGTGGCCCGCGGCGACGGAGTGATCCGTGGCGGTCACCGAGTGGTCGTCGAAGCTCTGGGTCAGGATGCCCTTGTTCCAGATCTCCTGGTTCACCGACTTGTCGATCACGGTGTCGTGGCTGTCGACGTAGGAGTAGTTGTTGGTGACGTACTCCAGTTGGTGCACCGCGGTGTCGTGGCTGTCGGGCTGGTGGCCCGCTCCGGAGTGGTGGCCTTCGCCGGACTGGGAGATGTGGCTGTTGCCGACGTTGTACTCCCGGTCGCCGACGAACGAGACCGGGTGGTACTCGGCCACGTAGGACATGGCATCGGCGACATCCTGGCCGCACACCCCACCGAGGCCGGCGTCGTGCAGCGCTTTCTCCGGGTTCGCGTTGAAGGCCGCCTTGGCGTCGTTGTCACGCAGCAGGCCGAGGATGAAGTCCATCAGCGTCGTTGCCATGGTCATGACTGTCGTGCTCCTTGAGGGGTTGACCAACTGGCGAGGACCAGCCGGATGACCGGGCGCCGGACGACCTGCCCGGCATGGCGACCAAAGTTAGGTTCACCGCCGCGTCCGACCATCGGGGATTGACCCGGGTTCAACTACCGCCATCCGTTAGGGGGTTAGGGGATACGAAGAGTGATCAATTGGGGTACTTCCGCTTCGTGATCACACGATCGATACCCTGCGGGCCGCGTCACCGACCGGCGATTTGTTAACAGCACGTGCCGGACAGGTGATACCTGGTGGGGCGCCGGGCCCGGCTCGCTCGGTGCTGATCGAGAGCGTCCGGTCGGAAGTTGACGTGAGGAGCACGCAAGGATGAGCTACTGGCTCGGGATCGACGTGGGTACCACCTCCACCGCCGCGGCCATCTGCCGCGAGGAGGCTGGACGGCGCACCGGGCCGGACGTGGTGGAGCTCGGCAACCGTTCCGCCGTGCTGAGCTCAGTGGTCTACCTGGGTGATGACGGTCAGGTGGTCGTGGGGGAGGCCGCTGAACACCACGCCATCGCGCAGCCGGGCCGGGTGGTGCGCGAGTTCACCCGGCGCATCGGCGACGACGTCCCCATGATGATCGGTGGTGTCCCGCATGCCGCACCCGAGATCGCGGCGATGGTGGTGCGCTGGGTCGCCGACCGGGTCGCGGAACGCGAGGGCGGCCCCGCCCGCGGCATCACGGTGACGCATCCAGCCGGCTGGGGTACCTACAAGATCCGGACCGTGGCGGAGGCGCTGGGCGCGGCCGGCCTGCCGCGGGTGCGGTTCCGCACCGAACCGGAGGCGGCGGCAGCGAGCTACGCCGTCCAGGAGCGGGTCGAGGCCGGCAGCACCATCGCGGTGTACGACCTCGGTGGCGGCACCTTCGACGCGGCGGTTCTGCGCAAGACCGGCCCGGCGACGTTCTCGGTCCTCGGCGTCCCTGAAGGGATTGAACGACTCGGCGGCGCCGACTTCGACGACGCCGTCTTCGGTCACGTCCTGGCGGGTGTACCGGCCGTGAGCGAGCTCGACCAGGACGCCCCCGCCACGCTGTCGGCGATCGCTCGGCTGCGGCGCGAGTGCACCGAAGCCAAGGAAGCTCTCTCGGTCGACACCGAGGTGACCATTCCCGTGCTGCTGCCGGGGGGTCAGGCGCAGGTACGGCTGGTCCGGGCCGAGTTCGACGACATGATCCGCCCGTTGGTGACCGAGACGGTCGACGCGCTGCGCCGGGCGCTGCGTTCCGCCGACGTCGAGCCCGCGGACCTTGACGCGGTCCTGCTGGTCGGCGGCTCGTCACGGGTGCCACTGGTCGCCCAGCTGGTCTCCGCCGAGCTCGGCTGTCCGGCCGCTGTCGACGTGGATCCCACGGCCTCGATCGCACTCGGCGCGGCGCTGTCCGCCGCTGCCGCCCCGCCCATCGCAGTGACCGTGCCTACCGCAGTGACCGCGCCCATCGCAGTGACCGCGCCTACCGCAGTGGTCCCCCCCGGCATCTCCGACCCCACCCCGGAACGGTTCCCGACCCGGCCGTCACTGACCGCCGTCCCCCTGGAGACCGAACCCGCCGACGACGACTGGCGCAGCGCCAGGTCGCGACGGCTGAGGTGGTTCGCAGCCGCGGGTCTGTTGGCCGTTGTCCTGGCAGGTGGCGCCGCCGCATCGGTCCTGATGTCACGTGCCGGTGTCGACCCGGCCGACGTGGCCACCCCGGCGCAGGCGACCACCAGTCCGGCGGCACCCACCGGAGGGGAGAACAGCGCGAACTCCCCGGCCGGACGCTCCGGTGGGGCCGGACCCGCTCTGGTCGTCGACGCGCCGACCAGAGCAACCCCCCAACGCGCCGGTGCGCCCGCTGCTCCGCAGAGCAGACCGACCACTGCCCATGGGCCGGTCACCAGTGCTGATCCGGGCACTCCGCGGAACCAGCCCACCGCGAAGACGCCCCCGCCCGCCACGACCACTCAGCAACCCCCACCGGCAACGACCACTGAGACATCACCCCCCACCGATCAGACCTCTGCACCGGCCGTGCAGTGACCGGCCCGGCGATGCGGTGTGCCGCGGAGGTCTCCCTGGCCGGGTTGGCCTCGGCCGAGGCGCTGTACCGGACGGTGCGGGACGACCCGGCTGCTCCGCTCGCGGTAACCGTCGCCGGTCCCGGGGGTGCCGGGAAGAGCGCGCTGCTGGCAGCCCTTCGCCAGGCCTACGCGGCGGCCGGGGTGCCGGTCGTCGGGCTGGGCACACTCGCCGCCGGGCACACGCGACCCTCGGAGGTCGCCATCCTGGTCGACGATGCCCATGAACTGGACGGACCCGATCTCGACCGGCTGAGGCACCTGGTACTCGACGGCGATACCCGCCTCGCCGTCGCCTACCGCACCTGGCCGCGGAAGCCGGAGCTGGACGGGTTGGCGGAGACCCTCGGCCGGTTGCACCCCCCGGTGCTGCTCGGCCGGCTGGACCGGAGCGGGATCCGGGCCCGCGCCACGGCCCTGCTCGGCACGGATCCGCCCCCGGCAGTGCTCGACCTGCTCTGCGAGCAGACCGCAGGGGTGCCGCGGTTCGTCGACCGGATGGTCGGCTCGCTGCCTGAGGCCGCCACCCTCGACGGCGACGATCCGCAGGTCCCGCCCGGCGTCGTCGACCTGCTACGTCACGAACTCGACCGGTTCCCCGCCCCGTTACGGGACCTGCTGCTCGCGGTGAGTCTCGGTGCGGTGCCGGAACCCGAGGTCCTCGCCCAGGTGCTCACGCTCCCTCCCGCCGAGGTCGCCGACCTGATGTCCCGGGCGCAGTCGAGCGGGATGCTGCTGAGTTCGGGTACCGGCGATGCGATCGCTGTCCCGCTGGTGGGCCGCGTGCTGCTCATCGCCACCCCGGTGGAGCAGCGGCGGGCGATGCAACGGCTGATACTCGCCGCGCACGTGGCACACGGCCGACCCGTGCTCGACCTCGCGCAGGAACTGGCCGATGCCGGGGCCCGCGGCAGCGACCTCGCGGCGGTGCTCGAAGCCGAGGGCGACGCCGCGCTGGGCGATCCGGCGTGGCCGGGGGAACCGGCGCAGCGGGGGGAGCCGGCAACGTGGGACGGGCCGGCCCGAGCGGTCCGGCTCTACACCCAAGCGGTCGCCGCGGGCGCGGCCATTCCCTCGCTGGCGGCTCGGCGGGCCGAGGCCTCGGCGCTCGCCGGCGACCTGGATGAGGCTCTGCGTCTCGCCGACCAGATGTTCTCTGACCCGTCCTGCCCCGACCTCGCCCGGGGCGGCAACGTGGCGGCGGTGGTTCTCGCCCAGCGCGGCCTGCTGGCGCGCAGCGCCGAGGTGTACCGCTGGATCGGCCGGGCCCGGCTGGGATCAACCGCGCCGCTCGCGACTCTGGCGTTGCTCGGCACCGGATCGTTGCCGGAGGCACGCGAGATGCTCGCCGCCCCGGGCGGCGACCGGCCACCGACCCTGCTGGCCGGGGTCGAGTCGCTCATGGCCACCGGAGTGCTGGAATCGGTGGTCGGCTCGCCGACAGTGGCGCTGTCCACGCTCACCCGAGCCGCCGCCTTGCTCGAGCCGGGCGAGCGCGCTGTGCTGCTTCCGGACACCCCTGCTGCGCTGGCGGCGCTGGTCGCGCTGCACTCCGGCGAGCTCGACATCGCCGTCTCGGTGCTGGACAGGGCCTTGACCTGCGCCGCGGGCGGGTCGTCCGCGGCGCCGCGCTACCAGCTGCTGCTCGCCTGGACTGCGATGATCCGAGGTGACACCGGTCTGGCCCGGTCCTGGCTGGCCCGGGCCAGAGGCGGTTCGGGCAGCTTCGAACCGCGGGAGGAACTATTGGCCGCCGCGCTGGCCGTCGGACTGGCGCGCCGGGAGAGCGACCTGCCCACACTGCTCACCGCCTGGGGCGCCGCCCGCGAGGCGATCGTCCGCCACCCGGTCGACCTGTTCGTCCTGCTGCCGTTGGGTGAGCTGGCCGTCGCCGCCGCCAGGCTGCGCGAGTACGACCGTGTTGCGCCACACCTGGAACAGGCCCGGGCACTGCTGGGGCGCTTGTCCGACCCGCCGCTGTGGGGCGCACCGCTGCACTGGTACGGGCTGCACGCCGCGGTGCTGCGGGAGCAGCCCGATGCGGCCGAGCCGCACGCCGCCGCCCTCCAGAAGGCCGCGAAGAGCAGCCACTACGCCGCCGTGCTCGCCGCTGCGGGCCGGGCGTGGCTGGACGTGCTGGCCGGTCAGATCGATGTGCCCGCGGTGGAGTCGGCGGCCCGGGGGCTGCGGTCGATCGGGCTGGCCAACGACGGCTCCCGGCTCGCCGGTCAGGCAGCGATCCGTACCACCGACCGCAAGGCCATGGTCGCCCTCCTGGGATGTGCCCGTGCGTTGCAGGCGACCGGTCCCGGTGCGACCTGCTCCGGGGCGGACGGTGGCGCCCAGCCGCCGTCCGATCACGTGCCCGTGGCGCGTGCGGCCGTTGCGCCGTCCGGTCCACCGGTACTGAGCAGCCGGGAACGGGAGGTGGCCGAGCTGGTGCTGACCGGCCTGACCTACCGTCAGATCGGGCAGCGGCTGTTCATCTCGGCCAAGACCGTCGAACATCACGTGGCCCGGATGCGCCAGCGGCTGGATGTGACGTCCCGCGACGAATTGTTCGCTCAGCTACGCGTGCTCGTCGGATGACGGTCACTTCAGCGCCGGGCATCGAGCCGAGCATAGATCGGTACCACCCGGTCGGGTGATCTACGGATCGATCAAGGCAGGAACTGTTCAGTCCGCCCGTTCGTCGACCGATAGGGCAGGGATATGGGGACAGTCATGAACTATCGCACGCCCGATATATCCGGTCCCGGCGTGACGACGGGGTCCGAGGTGTCGGCGGGGTCTGAGGTGTGGGCGGTGTCTGAGGTGCCGGCGGGATCCGAGGTGCCGGCGGGGTCTGAGGTGCCGAGGCCGCAACTCGCCGGTGCGCTGGCCACTGCGCTGCGGGCGACCACCGTCGTGGAGTGCGCGGTCGGCACGGTGAGCGCCGCGCTGACCGCCGACGTGGCGATCTGCGAGCAGTTGGTTCAGCTGTCGACGGCGTGGCGGGTGGCGCTGCGGCGCGCCGAGAGCGAGGCGATGGACAAGCTCGGCGTGGGGGTGCGCCCCGGCGCGGCGCGGCGCTTCGATCTCGACGGCGGCCGCAGCGTGGTCATCGTGCACGGAGACGGATGGTCCCTGGTCGGCAGCACCCCGGCGCTGCTGATCTTCGTCCTCGACATCGCGCCGGGTCTGGTCATCGACCGCAGCCGCGCTGAGGGCGCCGCCCAGCTGGTCAGCGGGCTGGTCGATCACCTGTCCTGAACCACGCCCAGCGGTGCGGGGGAGACCGGTTCGTAGAGGGTGGTGCGCTGAGCCAGCCGTCGACCCAGCGGCTCGACGATCGCCCGGAACCCGGATTCGTCCAAGCCCTGCCCGTGGCTGGCGCCGGCCGCCCGGCTGATGTTCTCGTCCATCAGGGTGCCACCGAGGTCGTCCACGCCTGCCCGCAGCAGCTGGCGGGTTCCGGCGGCGCCCAGCTTGACCCAGGACGCCTGCACGTGGTCGATCAGTCCGTGCAGGGCGATCCGGGCCACCGCGTGCACCAGCAGCACCTCCCGCCAGGTCGGACCCCGCCGGGCCGACCGCTTGAGGTACATCGGGGTCGCCATGTGCACGAACGGCAGCCCGACGAACTCGGTGAACCCACCGGTCTGCGCCTGGAGCTCCCGGGCGCGTACCAGGTGCCGCGCCCAGTGCACGGGCTGCTCGATGGCCCCGAACATCATCGTGACGTTGGAGCGCAACCCGACCGAGTGCGCCACCCGGTGCGCCTCCAGCCACTCCTCGGTGGTGATCTTGTCCGGGCAGAGCAGCGCGCGGACCTCGTCGTCGAGTATCTCGGCGGCGGTGCCCGGCAGGGTCTTGAGCCCCGCGTCGCGCAACCGGCGCAGGTAGTCGGCCAGCGGCTCACCGAGGCGCTTGGCCCCTTCGGTCACCTCCAGCGCGGTGAAGGCGTGGATGTGCATCGCGGGGGCCGCCTCGTGGATGGTCCGGCACACCGTGAGGTAGTACTCGCCGTCGAAGCTGGGGTGGATGCCGCCCTGCAGGCACACCTCGGTGGCACCCAGCTGCTGTGCCTCGAGCACCCGCGCCACGATCTGCGGTGTCGGCAGCAGATAGGGCGCGCCGCGCAGGTTCAGCGAGAGCTTGCCCTTGGAGAAGCCGCAGAAGCGGCACCGGAAGGTGCAGACGTTGGTGTAGTTGATGTTGCGATTGAGCACGTAGGTGACGGTGTCGCCGACGGTGGCGGCCCGTAGGTCGTCGGCGAGACCGGCCACGGCGGCCACCTCGGGTCCCCTGGCGCGCAGCAGCGTCACCAGCTCGTCGAGGCCGGTGCGCTGTCCGGCGCGAACCCCGTCGAGCACCTCGCCCACCGCCCCGCCCGCTCGTGCCCTGGCGGGCAGCAGCGTCGGCGGGGCGGTGTCCGAACCGGAGTACCAGGCGGTGGAGCGGCGGCCGGCCAGCAGCACCTCGGCGCCGTCGCCGACGTTGGTCGCCTCCTGTGCGTGTTCCGGAAACACCGCGCCCGGGTCGTCCCGGGCCAGTCCCTCGGCATCGGAGCGGTCCAGCACGCCGAACCGCACCGACTCGTCGAGCCAGTGCGGCGGGTCCAGCGCGAACTCCGGGTACAGGGTGAGCCGTGGCGCCAAGGTGTGCCCGGCCGCCTCGGTGGCGGCGCGCAGCTCGGCCACCCCCGGCCAGGGCCGCTCGGGATTGACGTGGTCCGCGGTGAGCGGGGACACCCCACCCCAGTCGTCGATGCCCGCGGCGAGTAGCCCGGCAGGGTCGTCGGTGAGATTGGGTGGGGCCTGCAGGTGCACCTCCGGTGGCAGCAACAGCCGGGCCAGCGCGATGGTCCTGCGGTGCACGTCCGATGGGCACGGCGGCGCGTTGCGCATCGCGGTGCCGGGTTTGGGCAGGAAGTTCTGCACGATCACTTCCTGCACGTGCCCGTATCGCCGGTGCGCCTCGGCGATCGCCTCGATCGCCCGCACCCGGTCGTCCTCGGACTCGCCGATGCCGACCAGGATCCCGGTGGTGAACGGGATCGCCAGCTCGCCTGCCGCGTGCAGCGTCTCCAGCCGCCGGGCGGGGTCCTTGTCCGGGGCGCCGCGGTGTGCGGCCAGATCCGGGCGCAGAGACTCGATCATCATGCCCTGGCTGGCGGTCACGGTGCGCAGCGCGGCGAGTTCGTCGCGGTGCAGTGCGCCGGCGTTGGCGTGCGGCAGCAATCCGGTCCGCTCCAGCACCGCACGGCAGGTGGCGACCAGATAGTCCACGGTGGAGGCGTGGCCGCGCTCGGTCAGCCAGCCGCGAGCGGCCGGGTACCGCTGCTCGGGACGTTCGCCGAGAGTGAACAGCGCCTCGTGGCAGCCCAGCTCGGCCCCTCGCCCGGCGATCGCCAGGACCTCCTCGCGATCCAGATAGGCGGACGGGAGTTCGCGGGGCGCGTGCGCGAACGTGCAGTAGCCGCAGCGGTCCCGGCAGAGCATGGTCAGCGGCAGGAACACCTTGGGGGAGTAGGTCACCCGGCTGCCGTGCCTGGCGTCGCGGCTGCGGCTCGCCATCGCCAGCAGGTCCGCGGTGGCCAGCCCGGCCAGCTCCGCACCGTCGCTCATCTCGCGCTCATCTCGGCGGCCTCCCTGACCTCTCGCCTTCCTGGCACCGTAGGCGCACCCACTCCACCACAAGTACCCCCCATCTCCCTTTGCGGTGGCGGCGGGCCCGATCAAGGACCGCGTTTCCTGGTCACGGGTCGCCCCAGTTGGCCAGCCAACTTCATGATCCGTGATCACGACCAAGTGCTCACGGATCGTGACAGCAGCCCCCAGTGGAGCGTGACGCTACCTGCGCTATCCACCCGAGATATCGTTGAGAGCCGTAGTGCGTGACGGCCGTCGGGCACCGGTCACATTGGTGCGAGCCGCACCTGATCGCGACCGGCCTGCTTGGCGGTCATCAACGCGCGGTCCGCGGCCAGCAGCAGTTGATCGACCTCGGCGCCGTTCTCCGGGCTCACCGCCGCGCCGATCGACACCGATATACCGGTCACCACCACGGATTGCCCATTCTCCCCGCCGACCGGCACGGACAGCCCGCTGATTCGCCGGCGGATCCGATCCGCGACCTTCTCGACCTGAGCGATTCCCACGCCCGGCAGCAGCATCACGAACTCCTCGCCGCCGAACCGTCCGACGAGGTCGTGGGGACGGGTCTCGTGACGCAGTTCGTCGGCGACCGCACGCAACATCTGGTCACCGGCCAGATGCCCCATTCGGTCGTTCACCGACTTGAAGTGGTCCAGGTCGAGCATCAGCACTCCGAGAGGCTCGGCGATCCGGTGGGCCCGTTCCAGCTCTTTCCGGGCCACCTCGTGCCAGAAGCCCGGGGTGAGCAGCCCGGTTTTGCTGTCCATGCGAGCGGCCTGCTGGAAGTGGGGCAGCAGCAGGGATCGGTGCAGCGCGATCACCGTGATCATCAGGACGGCGATCAGCCACGGCTCCCGGGCCAGCATCACGGTGAGCGCGACACCCAGGCCGAGCGCGGCCGCGACGACGACCTGGTCACTCGGGTCACCCAGCGCGCGGCGCGCCGGTTGGTGTGGATCGGAGAGGATCACGGCGCCGACCACCAGCGCGTAGTTGACCAGCCAGAGCACTGTTCCCGCAGCGATCAGGATCACGAGGCCGGGTAGGCCGTGCGGGATGATCGGATAGCCGTGCGGACCGGACAGCTGCAGGACCGCGATGGCCGCGGCCGGCGCCAGCACCATCGTCGCGCCGGAGAACAGCTTGCGGTACAGGCTGCCGGTACTGGTCCGGTACCAGGCGTGTACGTAGACCACCGCGGTCACCGCGAAGACCAGCGACGGCGGCACCGAGAGCACCGCCGCGAAAATCCACAACGACTTCAGGTTGGTGAGCAGACCGCTGCCGACCGCGCGCTCACGTAGCTGTTCGATGGCCCGGACCGTCTCCTGGTGCAGAACGGCTCCGGTCACCAGCAAGCCGAATCGGATCAGGTCTTTCGAGCTCACCGGTATCGCCACTGTCATCGCGATGATCAACGCCAGCGCGGCGAGGTCCACGGTCAGCACATATCCGACAACAGGTGTGCGCTCGTTCCACAGCTTCCAACTGGCCGGGTTCAGCAGAGCCGACCGGCCGCGTCGGCGTTCGACGCGGTCGGATCTGTAGCTCACACTCACTTAGTGGCCCCTGTTGGTGACGATGAGCAAGCTCCGTCACCGTAATCGGCTGGCGACTCAATGTCATGCCTCCGAAAGGAGGGCCACAGCGGGGGGACGATCGGTGACTGACTGTAACTATCCGTGCACGCCTCAGTATATGGAGGGCTTGGCAATGAACATCGCGACGTGGGGCAAGGCGCGCCTGGCGGGCAACGACTGGATCGGGCTGGGCAACGACTGGATCGGGCGGGCGCACTGACGCCGATTTCGGGTACCAGCCCGGGTGGCCGACACGGCGGGAGGTCGTGTCGGCCACCGGGTGGATCGGCCCGGCGGGAGGACGGGCCGATCAGTCGGGCCAATGCCGGCTGAACGCAGGCTGAAAGGCCGTTGTTATCAGTTAGAGATCGATGCCGTGGGCATGCAGCCAGGTCAGCGGGTTGATCTTCTGTACCCCGCCCAGCCAGATCTCGAAATGCAGGTGCGGGCCGGTGGACTGGCCACGGTTGCCGATGGTGGCGATCTGCTCGCCCGCCGACACCCGCTGGCCCTCGGAGACCAGCGACGTGTTGATGTGCCCGTACACCGAGATGGTGCCGTCGCCGTGGCGCAGCCGGACCCACATACCGAAACCGCTGGCCGGGCCGGACTCGATGACGACCCCGTCGGCGGTGGCGTAGATCGGGGTGCCGATCGAGTTGGCGATGTCGATGCCGTAGTGCTGAGCACCCCACCGGCCGCCGAAACCGGAGGTGAACTGTCCGTGCGCCGGTAGGACCACCTTGCCCAGACCCAGTCCCAGCGGCAGCACGTTGTCGGTGGCGCGGTCGGCGGTGGCCTTCGCCGCCGCGGTGACCTCCGCGGCCTTCTGGGCGGCGGATGCCGCAGCCTGGCGGGTGGCGGTCGCCACCTCGGCGGCGTGCTCATCGGCGATGCGCTGACCCTTCGCCAGGCTGGTCACGTCCGGTGCGTGGGTGTCCAGCGCGACCGGCAGCACCTCCGGTCGTGGCAACTCGGCGATCGAAGGAGGGTTGCCGCCTCCCAAGCCCGCGGATGCGGTCGTGTCGGATCCCAGCGCCAGCAGGGTGCTGGCCTCGGATCGCTCGGGATGCTGCAGTCCCTGGCTGGCCGCCGTGACGGCACCGATGGCGACGGCCGCGGCCACCATGTGCCCACGTGCCGCGGGTCCAGGGGCGGGGAGGTGGTGGGTACGCCGATTCCGGCTTGCCGGCTGCACGAGAAGAGCAGCGTCAATGCTTGTGCTGCGTCCTGGGCCGCTGGGAGAGCGGTGACGAGCCAAGACCGGCCTTCCGATCGGGGAGTCCAGGCAGGGGCTCGGGCAGGCGCCTCCGGAGTGAGGCGTTCCTGGGCCGACGACCGCATGCTGTTATCGGACCGTGACAAGGACGCAGGGACGCTAACCAGCAGCTCGAGGTGGAAGCAAGGAGTACCAGCCCACCCACGGCGAGTAGCCGCTGAGCGGTGTAGCGCCAGCGACGAGCGGTCTGACGGACCTTCGTTCCGGCCGATCACGACGCGTGCGTAAGGTGTCACCCGCTGTTTCTCGGCCGGGCTCACGGTCGGACTAATCTACGGGTGTGTCAGTGCCGCGCAGCGACACAGTGACACCGGAGGTGCTTGATGGGTCGGCGAGGACGCAACGAACGGTCCAATGTGGTTCTCACGGTGCTGCTCATAGCACTTGTGTCGAGTCTCGTGCTGTCCTGTGGCTCCGCTCCGGCTCCGGCCCCGCAGGCGGTCCCGCCGCCGGCCGCTGCGTCCGCTGCGCCGCCCGCCGCGCCCGCGCCGGTGTCGGTGTTCACCGGGCTGCCCGGCGACGTGAACGCCCCGGTGCTTTGCATCAAGGTCGACAACGCTCCGCCCGCGCGCCCGCAGGCCGGGCTCGACCTGGCCGACGTGGTGTACATGGAGCCGGTCGAGGGCGGCATCAGCCGGCTGCTGGCGGTCTTCCAGTCCCAGGTCCCGCCCGTGGTGGGGCCGGTACGCAGTGCGCGGCAGAGCGATGTCGAACTGCTGTCCAATTTCGGGCATCCAGCACTGGCGTTCTCCGGTGAGGCGTCGGCCCTGCGGCCGCTGATCGCTCGGGCGCCGTTGCTCGATGTCTCAGCGCCCGCGCGGCCGGGTTCCTACCACCGCGAGAACGGCAGGCCCGCCCCGCACAACCTGTTCGCCGACACCGGCAAGCTGCGCGACGGTGCTCCCGCGCGTGACATCGGGTTCCGCTTCGGCCCGACCCCTCCGGGCGGCGAGCCGACGCCGGAGACCACCGTCCGCTACAGCGCAGCCTCGATCACGGCTCAGTGGGTACCCGCCGAGGCCAGGTGGGTGATGGCGATGGACGGCACCCCCCTTGTCACCACCTCCAAGGCCCGGCCGGGTGCGGCGACGGTGGTGATGCAGCGCGTGGTGCTGCACGACACCGGTATCCGCGATGCGGCGGGGGCGCCCTCCCCGTTCGCCGAGACCGTGGGCAACGGCGATGTGGTGGTGCTGCGCGACGGGCAGGCGTTCCACGGTCATTGGTCGCGCCCGGCCCCGGACGCGCCCACCGCGTTCACCCTGCCGGACGGTTCCCCGCTGACCTTTGCGCCGGGCCGGGTGTGGGTGGTGCTGGTCCCGGCCTGAGCGGGCCTCCCGGTGCGCCGTCACCGGGCGACCACCGGCCGATGTCCCCCGAACGGGGGGGCAACATCACCCGACCAGGGGCGAACGGGCTGCCTAGGCTGCGGTCTTGAAGCGTCTAGATCATCGAAAATACCCAAGGGGGGTATAGAGTAGTGCCTGGCGGGGGTATTTGCCGGCGCTAGGAGGAATAGCGGATGGCGAGCTACACCAAGGACCGGGACGCCTATCTCAAGCGGCTGCGCCGGATCGAGGGGCAGATTCGTGGGCTGCAGCGGATGGTCGAGCAGGACCAGTACTGCATTGACGTGCTGACCCAGGTCTCAGCCGCGACGAAGGCGCTGCAATCCTTCGCGCTGGCCCTGCTCGAAGAACATATGGCCACCTGCCTGGTCGATGCTGCGGTCGACGGTGGGGCCGATGCGGAGGTCAAGGTCAAGGAAGCCGCGGACGCCATCGCCCGTCTGGTCCGTTCCTGACGTACCGCTCCAGATACCCGTACGAGTCGGAGGAGGGCACACCACAATGGCGGACATCGCTACGGTCAGCGAGTACCGCGTGACCGGGATGACGTGCAAGCACTGCATTGCCGCGATCACCGAGGAGGTCGGCGCCGTCCCGGGCGTCACCGATGTGCGGGTCGACCTGGCCGCGGGCCGGGTCAGCGTCACCGGTGGCTCCCCGCTGGATGACGCCGCGCTACGCGCGGCGATCGATGAGGCCGGCTACGAAGTCGTCGGCTGAGTCCGATGCGCACCCCCATGACGCTGCTGGCGTTCATCGCCGGCCTGATCGTGCTGTTCGCGGTGGCGATCGGTGTCGGCGAGTCGTTGGGGCCGATCATGGGTAATCGGACGCCTGCCACACCAGGTGGTGACGGGGCACCGGGAAATGGATCGCTACCCCAGCAGGAGATCCCTGCCGGGGTGTCGGTCTCTGATCGTGGCTACGTGCTGTGGCCGTCGGTCACCCGGTTCTCCGCGGGGGACACCGACGATTTCAGCTTCACCATCTTCACCCTCAAACGTGCCCTGGTCACCACGTTCGCGGTCGACCACGGGCAGCGGATGCACATCATCGTGGTCCGCCGGGACCTGACCGACTACCAGGAACTGGATGCCACGATGGCATCGGACGGCACCTGGACGGCGCCGTTGCGGCTCGCCGAACCGGGCAGTTACCGGGCCTTCGCCATCTTCCGGCCCGAGGGTGTCGCGGAACCGATCACTCTCGGTGTCGATCTCGAGGCACCGGGACTGGTCAATCCCCGCGCCATACCTCAGCCCTCCACGCTGGCCAGAGCCGACGAGTACACCGTGATGCTCGAGGGCGACGTCATCGCCGGTGGCGTGGCCCGGCTGTATGCGAACGTGCTGCGCAACGACGATCCGATCGTCAACCTGGAGCCGTACCAGGGCGCGCCCGGACATCTGGTCATGCTGCGTGAGGGTGACCTGGCCCTGCTGCAGGTGCGCCCGGTTCCGGACAGCGGAGCGAAGGGGACGATCAGCTTCGAGGCGTCGATCCCGACCGCCGGGTACTACCGGGTCTTCCTGGACTTCAAACACGAGGGCGAGGTCCATACCGCTCAGTTCACCGTGATGGCGAGTTGACCATGGCCACAGTGCGCGACCACCGGAAGGCTGATCCCGGCACCATGCCCGGTGCCAGGTCATCGCCCGCCCATGAACCCGCCCGTGAGGTGGAACTGACCATCGGCGGGATGACCTGCGCGTCCTGCGCGCTGCGCATCGAGAAGAAGCTCAACCGGCTCGACGGGGTCACTGCCACTGTCAACTACGCGACCGAGAAGGCGCGGATCAGATATCCCGACGGGATCGGGCCGGACGACCTCGTCGCCACCGTTGCGCGCACCGGTTACACCGCCGAATTACCCCGGTCCGAGGTTTCCCCAGCCGGTCCGTCGGCTTCCGGTCCGTCATCAGTGCTCCCGGAGCGGACCGCTGACCTTGTCGAGGATGACGAGACCCGCCCGCTGCGCGAGCGATTGCTGATCAGCGCGGTCCTGTCGGGCCCGGTGATCGCGATGGCGATGCTGCCTGCGCTGCAGTTCCCCAACTGGCAGGCGCTGTCGCTCGCCTTCGCCACCCCGGTGGCGACCTGGGGTGCCTGGCCGTTCCACCGCGCCGCCTGGCTGAACCTGCGACACGGCGCGGCCACCATGGACACGCTGATCTCGATGGGCGTGCTGGCGGCGTTCCTGTGGAGCGGCTACGCGATCTTCTTCGGGGGTGCGGTCAGCACAGAGATGCCCGCCATGCCGGGGATGACAGGTATGCCGGGCATGACGGGCGTGACGGGTACTGGTGGCTCCCACATCTACCTCGAGGTCGCGGCGGGGGTCACGGTGTTCCTGCTGGCGGGCCGGTACTTCGAGGCCCGTTCCAAACGACGCGCCGGTGCGGCCCTGCGTGCACTGCTCGACCTGGGTGCCCGGGACGTCGCCGTGCTCCAGGACGGCCGGGAAGTGCGGGTACCGGTCGACCGCCTCGTCGTCGGCGACGAGTTCGTGGTCCGCCCCGGCGAGAAGATCGCTGCTGACGGTGAGGTGGTGGACGGGTCTTCGGCGGTCGACGAGAGCATGCTCACCGGCGAGTCGGTCCCGGTCGAGGCCGGCGTGGGTGCGGGGGTCACCGGGGGAACGGTCAACGTTTCGGGCCGGTTGCTGGTACGGGCCACCCGGGTGGGCGCGGACACCCGGCTGGCGCAGATGGCGCAACTGGTGGAGGACGCCCAGAGCGGTAAGGCCCAGGTGCAGCGGCTGGCCGACCGGGTCTCGGCGGTGTTCGTCCCGGTGGTCATCGCGCTCGCGGCGCTCACCCTCGGCGGGTGGCTGATCGCCGGTGCCCCGGTGACGACCGCGTTCACCTCAGCGGTCGCGGTGCTGATCATCGCGTGCCCGTGTGCCCTGGGGCTGGCCACGCCGACGGCGTTGCTGGTCGGCACCGGTCGTGGGGCTCAGTTGGGCATTCTGATCAAGGGTCCCCAGGTTCTGGAGTCCACCCGGCGGGTGGACACCGTGCTGCTGGACAAGACCGGCACCGTCACCACCGGCACGATGACCCTGGCCGACGTGCTGCCCGCGCCCGGCGAGGACGGTGCTGAGATGCTGCGCCGCGCCGCCGCCGTGGAGGACGCCTCGGAGCACCCGGTCGCCAGGGCGATCGCGGCAGGCGCGCGGGAGCGGCTCGGCAGCCTGCCCGTGGTGACCGCGTTCCGCTCGGTGCAGGGCCTGGGTGTGCGGGGCGAGGTGGACGGGTGTGCGGTGCTGGTCGGCCGTCCGGCCTGGCTGGCCGACTTGTGGGCGGTGCGGTTGCCCGGTCCGCTGGCCACCGCCGCCGCGCAGGCCGAGCAGAACGGTCGCACGGTGGTCGTGGTGGCGTGGGACGGCGAGGCACGCGGCCTGCTCGCGGTGGCCGACACGGTGAAGCCGAGCAGCGCCGAAGCGGTGCGCATGCTGCGCACGCTGGGATTGACCCCGGTCCTGCTCACCGGGGACAACGAGACGGTGGCCCGTGCCGTGGCCGCCGAGGTCGGGATCGACACGGTGATCGCCGGTGTGCTGCCCGAGGGCAAGGTCGACCAGGTGCGAGCGCTGCAGCGAGCCGATCACGTGGTCGCCATGGTGGGTGACGGGGTCAACGACGCCGCCGCGCTGGCGCAGGCCGATCTGGGCCTGGCCATGGGCACCGGCACCGACGCGGCCATCGAAGCCAGTGACCTCACCCTGGTACGGGGCGATCTGCGAGTGGCCGCCGACGCGATCCGGCTGGCGCGGCGCACCCTGCGCACCATCAAGGGCAATCTGTTCTGGGCCTTCGCCTACAACGTCGCGGCCCTGCCACTGGCCGCGTCCGGCCTGCTCAACCCGATGGTCGCCGGGGCGGCGATGGCGTTCTCCTCGGCATTCGTGGTGTCCAACAGCCTGCGACTGCGCCGGTTCCGCCCACTGACCCCGTCGCTCTGACCCAGCCTGGAGCCGATTCCGGAGGAAGAACCAACACTTCGGTGATCCACCACGGCGCTGCCACCCGCTCGTGCGGATACCCCAGCGGCAGCGCGGGCGTGGGGCACGCCAACAGCCGTACGTGGAGTCCGGATTCTTCGGTCGCTTCGCGGAGCGTCGCTTCGGCCTGCGTCTCAGGGTCACCGGTTCGTGCAGATGTCGTGAGAGCAGAGTTGGTGGGCCAACGGTAATTGTCCGAGGCCGCGCCGTCACCTGTTTACACCACGTCCTTCGGTCAACTGGTGGGTACCATTTCGGCGTGTCCTGCCTTGCGTAGCGCGGTACACAAGGCGTCGGCGGCAGCGTCGAGTTCGGCCGGGTCGGGATCGTGATCGACGCGGGCGAAGTTGAAGTCGTCGATTCCCCAGGACGGGAACACGTGCACGTGCAGGTGAGGCACTTCGAATCCGGCGACGATCAGCCCGGCGCGTGGCGCGCCGAAAGCGGTCTTCTGCGCCGCACCGACTCGCTTGGCCACCAGCATGAGGCCGGTGAGTACCTCGTCGTCGGCCTCGGTCCACTCGTCGATCTCGTCGCGGGGGACGACCAGCGTGTGCCCCGGCTGCAGTGGTGCGATGGTGAGGAAGCCGACGCGGCGTTCGTCGCTCCAGACGAACCGTCCGGGCAGCTCACCGGAGATGATGCGGCTGAACAGGGTGGGCACAGCTACCTCCGATCATGTGCGGATGTCAGGTACTCAGACTGCCCGGTTACTCAGACTGCCCGGTGCAACCAGGACCGCAGCTCGGCCCCACCGTCGGCGACCGGATCGGTGGTGCTGATCCGCGGACCGCGCAACGCCCGTGACCGGCTGGCGGTGCCGCCGACCAGCAGCACGATGCCCGGGTGTTGCCGCGCCAGGTGAGCGAAGTCGCCGTCCCCGGTCGCCAGCAGTAGCGGCTGGTCGTCGGGCCGGTAGGCCCGCGCCAGCACCATGTCCGCACCCTGCCAGCCGAGCGCGGGCAGCACCTCGGCGCCCTCGGGCCAGTCCACGGCGTCGAGCGCCGATGCGGTGCCTGCCACCACGACGTGGCCGGACGGCGCATCGCCGAGCGCGGAGCTCAGCAGCAGCAACCGAGGCACGTTGAGATTGTCCGCATCGATGAGTACTTGCACAGCGCCCACCCTGCCCGTCCGGGGCCGGACCGTCACCCGTCTCAGTTCTGGTCGGAGCCACGAGCCCATGTCGCCTGCAGCGGTGAGCGACTCCAGTACTACGGTGCCGACGTGAGCCACCGGACGACGCGCAGCAGGCTCAGGGCCGGACGCGCCCGGCTGTGGACCATCGGCGTCCTGGCACTGACGATGGTGCTCAGCGGCGGGGTGGCGATGGCGATGGCGATGCGCACCACAGCGCAACCCGGCTCCGTGGCGGGCCCACCTGCCACGGCCGCGGCTGTACCGTCCGGCGCCCGGCCGACGCCCAGCACCGCTTCCGCTCCGGCTCCCCCTTCCGCTGTGGTGCCTGCGCCGCCGCAGCCCTGTGCCCCTGAGGACGCGGTGCAACGGCTGCCGTTGCGACGGCGGCTGGCCCAGCTGATCATGGTGGGGGTCGACCCGAGCGGCCCTGAGCAGGCCCGCCGGGTGGTGGCCGCCGAGCAGGTGGGCGGGATCTTCATCGGCGGCAAGGCGACCGGGCTGTTGGGCGGCGGTGCCCTGGGTCAGGTGCGGGAGGTCGCGCAGTTGCCGCTGATGGTCGCCGTCGACGAGGAGGGCGGCCGGGTCCAGCGGGTCGACCGGATCGCCGGTTCGATACCCAGCGCCCGGCAGATGGCCGCCACGAAGACCCCCGAGCAGGTCCGCGAGCTGGCCAGGAAACGGGGTGCGGTACTGCTGGCCAGTGGCATCACCGTGGACTTCGCGCCCGACGCGGACGTGTCCAGCGAGCCCGACGACGCCGTGATCGGGGACCGTTCCTTCTCCTCGGACCCCGCGGTGGTCACCCGATACGCCGACGCTTTCGCCAGCGGGCTGCGCGACGCCGGGGTGGTCCCGGTGTTCAAGCACTTCCCCGGGCACGGGCACGCCAGCGGCGACTCGCACAAGGGAGCGGTCACCACCCCGCCACTGGCGCAGCTGCGCCGCGACGACCTGCTGCCCTACTGGCAGCTGCTCGGCAAGGGACCAGAGGCGGTGATGGTCGGGCATCTGGACGTGCCGGGCCTCACCACACCGGGCGCACCGTCCAGCATCAGCCCACCCGCGCTGGCGTTGCTGCGCGACGAATTCGGGTACCGCGGTGTCGCCATCTCCGACGATCTCAGTGGCATGCGAGCGATCACTAATCGGATGGACCTGCCGGAGGCAGTCGGGCGGTCGCTGGCCGCGGGGGTGGACATCGCGCTGTGGATGTCGAGTGACCGGCTCGGCGAGGTGCTCGACCACCTCGAACAGGCGGTCCGCACCGGGGCGCTGCCGCAGAGCCGGGTCGACGAGGCGGCGGTGCGGGTGTTGCAGCTCAAGGGCGTCGATCCCTGCCGGTTGCCCTGAAGCCGGTTGCCTTCAGCCCACGGGCGGGGGCGGTCAGGCCTGCGCGCGATGTGCCGCGGCGATCAGATGTGCCACGCTGGCCGGGCAGGACGCGCAGGCACCCGTTCACGCGCGGAACACAGGCTCGCAACGGGGTGCTGCTTCACTCGTTTCGGGGGCGGCGGATTGCTGGAAGGGTTGTGATGGCGGCAGAACCACTCAGGCTCAGCGGGCTCGATACGGCATTTCTGTGCCTTGAGCGTGACATCACGCCGATGCAACTCGGGGCGTTGGCGATCTTCCGGCCCAGCGGTCCGGTGCGGCCCGAGCAGGTCGTGTCGCTGCTGGCGGCCCGAGCCCGGCAGCTGCCCAGGCTGGGTCGGCGGGTGCAACGTGCCTGGTTTCCCCCGGGGTCGGCCACCTGGACCGACGATCCGGAATTCCGCCCTGAGGACCACGTCCACGCGCACGACCTGGCGGGCCAGGGTGGTGATGGCCCGGCAGCGGAACTGGTCTCGGACCTGATGGCCCGGCCGCTGCGGCGCGACCGCCCGCTGTGGGAGTTCCACGTCATCTCAGGGCTGGATGACGGCCGTTTCGCCGTGCTGGTGAAGCTGCACCACGCGCTCGCCGACGGTATGGCCGCGCTGGAGATCGGGCTCGGCCTGCTGGACGGCTTCGGCGCGGGTGCCGGGGGCGGTGCCGGCCGCCCCGGGGGCGGTGCCGGCCGCAACGGCCGGTCGCAGGCCGGGCCGCGGGTGGCGGCGCCCGCCGCGTCGAACCGGCGCGGGTCGATGACCCGCAGCGTGTTGTCCCGGCCGTTTCGGCTGGCCAAGGACATGCGGTGCGCAGCAGGGGACGCGGTGGGCCAGATGGCCGAGATGATGGGCATGGCCGCGTCGGTGCTGGGCAGCGCCCGGTTGCCCTCGCCCGGCTCGCCGCTGGTGATCACGTCCTCGGGCCGTCGCGGACTGGGCCTGGCCCGGCTCGACCTGCAGCACGTGCGCCGGATTCGGGCCCACTTCGGCGGAACCGTCAACGACGTCCTGCTGGCGGTGCTGGCCGGAGCGCTGCACGACTGGCTCGGTGCTCGCGGGCATCAGGTCGACGGGCTTCGGTTGCGTGCGCTGATCCCGGTGAGTCAGCGGGCCAGGTCAGGGGACCGCACGAGGGGCAACCAGATGTCGGGGTACCTCTGCGAACTGCCGGTGGGCGAGCCCGACGCAGGGAAGCGGCTGCGGAGCATCCAGACCGCGATGGGGCACAGCAAGGCCGCGGGGCCCACCCGCGGTCCCGGGTCGATCCCGCTGCTGGCGGACCGGTTGCCGTCTGCGTTGCACCGGGTCGCGGCACCGATGGCCGGTCAAGTCGCCTCGCTGCTGTTCGACATCCTGGTGACCAGCGTCCCGGTGCCGCGCATTCCGCTGCGGCTGGACGGCGCGGATCTGGAGGAGCTCTTCCCGATAGCGCCCCTGGCACCGGGCCATGCGCTCGGCGTGGCGCTGTCCTGCCACCGGGGAACCGCCTACATCGGGCTGCACGCCGACCGCGACGCGCTGCCCGACGTGCAGGGCCTCGCCGATGCCATCCCCAGGTCGGCGGCCATGCTCGACCAGGTGAGCGCCTGAAGGAGTACCCAGAACCCGCGTGGCGGGTCACGTGATTACGCTTCGTATCTGAGAGATGACTCTATGCCCACTTCGGGTGAACATCGCGGGTCCTTGCTGGGTGATCCCAGTAGAGTTATCTTCCGTGCCTACCTTCGATGCAGAAGCGGTCGACTGTCGCGTGTCGGTATTCCGTGAAGGTCTGATGTCGTCCGTCGGTCATGATGTGGATCTGCGCGTCACCGATCTGAGCCTCGAAGTGGGGGAGGACGACACGATCACCGGCAAGTTTCAGACTGACTCGCTGCAGGTCGTGAGCCAGGGACCTTCCGAGTCTGACAAGAAGGACATTCAGCGCAACGCCGTGAAGGCGCTGTCGGCGCAGAAGTACCCGACCATCAGGTTCAGCTCCACATCCGTGCACCGCGACGGCGATCGGGCGAAGATCGAAGGTGACCTCACGCTGAACGGCGTGACGAACACCATCTCCACCGAGGCGCGCGACGACGGCACCCACTGGGTTGCCGAGATCACCCTTGACCAGACCAAATTCGGGCTCAAGCCGTTTTCGGCGATGCTCGGAGCGCTCAAGGTCAAGCCTGAGGTGAAGGTGACCATCTCCGTTCCGCGCACCTGAGGACCCGTTCGCCGAAGGGCTCACTGAAGGCACCGCGGAGTCGCCCGGGCATCACCGTTGCGCGACTGGTGTGCGGCAGACGTAGGTGATCGCGGGAGGAAGATTGCGCAGCACCGCCCGGGTCGCCAGCACCTCGTCGAATCGGGCGGTCAGCGCGTCCCGGAACCGGCGAGCCTGCGGCAGAACCAGGGCGTGTACGTAGGCGAATGTGGTGAAGACTCCTCC
Source organism: Pseudonocardiaceae bacterium (assembly GCA_036494005.1). Classification (GTDB taxonomy): domain Bacteria; phylum Actinomycetota; class Actinomycetes; order Mycobacteriales; family Pseudonocardiaceae. Next base: position 22,682 of record DASXOV010000039.1, read on the forward strand.
GCCACCCAGCGCGTCCGTGATGGCGCTGAGCAGTTCGCTCTGTTCCGCCTCGGAGAAGTTGGCCCACGGCAAACCGCACACGATGGCGTCCACCGTCATCAGGCCCCGTTCTTCGAGGTAGCCGCGCAGCTTTCGGGCATCGTCCGCGATAACGTGTGCCTGCGGTGCGGTGCGGCGAACTTCCATCGCCAGTTGGGGATTTCTTTCGAACGCGAGAAGCGTCGATATCGGCGAACGCCGGGCATCGATCCGTGCCGTGACCACCCCGGTGCCTGCCCCCAGTTCCACAATGACCGCGTCGTCTCTCCGGGGCACCACAGCGGCGAGACGGTCACCGAGCTGGAAAGAACTGGGTGCGATTGCGCCCACCTCGCGGGGCGAGCGCAGCAGAGCCTGCGCGAACAACAGTAGATCCCGACCGGACATTGGCACCTCGTGGCTACTCGTGATATGTATTTCTCGGGAACACTCGTGCGAAAAGCAGGGTAGAGCGTACCGCAACTCATCGAGTGCGCCTTCTTTCGAGAGCGCCACCCCGGCCGTGGACCGTGCGGGGTTGAACCGGATCGCGGGTTCACGGGATGCCGGGCGCCCCCGCCTGGCACATCCTGACCCGGTGAACGAGGGCGGTCCCACGTCCGGCGAATTGTCCCGTCGAGCGGCTGCCCACCCACTTCTTGGAGGCGACGTCATGATTGACAATCTCGAGGCAGCCGAGTTGCCGTCCCACGGCACGAGCCGCGGCCGCAACATCACCCTCTGGGTGCTACAGGGTGTCCTGGCCCTGGTCTTTGTGCTCACCGCTCTGCTGAAGTTCACCGGGTCACCCCAGGCAGTGGCGGTCTTCGAGGCGATGGGCACCGCGGGCTGGCTGCCGTACGTCATCGGCGTGCTCGAGGTCGCCGGCGCGGTCGCCCTGCTGATCCCCCGGCTGTCCGGCCTGGCCGCGGTGGCATTCGTCGCTCTCATGGTCGGTGCCGTGCTGACGCACCTCATCTGGGGCGGTCCCGTGGTTCTCGAGATCGTGCTGCTCATCCTGTGCGTGGTGGTGGCCTACGGCAGGCGCTCTGCCACGTCGGAGCTTCTCACCGGTCTCGGCCAACGGTGACGTCGCGTATCAGGACGCCCGTGGCCTGCGTCTGAAGAGAAATAGTCAGAGTGTGAACCACAGGGGAGGGACGGAGCATGACCGATGCCACTCAACTGGCCGTCGAGGTCTCGGGCTCGCAGACCACCGGGCCGGATGCGGGAACCGGCCTGACGAAGTTCCTCGACCCGCTGCGGGTACCGCCGGTGCTGCGTCCCGAGCCCGGCGGGTATCCACACCGGATGGCCGTCGAGCTGCGGCGGACGGAGCTCGCGCTGCACTCGGAACTGCCGCCGACCACGGTGTGGGCCTACGGCGGGCATTTCCCCGGTCCCACCATCGAGGTTCGCCGGGGGCAACGGCTGCACGTGACCTGGAAGAACGAGATCTATGGTTCCTTTCCGCTGGCCGCCGTCGAGGTGCCCAGGGGCATCACAGGGCCCCCGGGCCCGGGGAACCCGTTCCCCCAGGTGGGAAACAGTCCTGGTCGTGAGGGTGCCCCGCTGAATCAGATGATTGCGGATCTGCCGCCGTGGATGGTGGTGCACCTGCACGGGGCGCGTACCGACGGATCCAACGACGGGCTCCCGGAGAATGCTGTTCTCCCCGGTCACGAGCAGGTCACCGACTACGCGAACGATCAGCGGGCGGCGACGTTGTGGTACCACGACCACGCCATGGACATCACCCGGTTGAACGTGGTGACCGGACTGGTCGGGATGTACCTCATCCGCGACGACGAGGAAGAGGCTCTTCACCTTCCGTGCGGCGACCATGAGATACCACTGATCATCTGCGACCGCAATCTCGACACGGACTCGCAGGGCAGGCTGACCGGTCAACTGCTCTACAAGGTGTGCAACCTCACGATCACAATTCCCAACGGGCCGCCCCCCTTCACCACGATGCTGCAGTACTTCGGGCCTTACACGATGGTGAACGGGGTGATCTGGCCGCATCTGGACGTCGAGGCCAGGTGGTATCGGTTCCGAGTTCTGAACGCCTCCAACAGCCGGTTCTACCGTTTGTCCCTGCTCGATGAGAACGACAACATACAGCACGGTGCCATCACACAGATCGGTACGGACAATGGGCTGCTTCCCGAGCCGGTATCGATCGAGGGAGAGCTGATCCTGGCACCTTCCGAACGCGCTGACATTCTGATCGACTTCAGCGCTTTCCGTGGCCGGCACCTGCGTCTGGTCAACACCGGCGCCGGGCAGGTCACTGAGAATCCCCCCATCGTGCCAGGGCAGATCGACCCGGAGGCCGGGTTGGTCGAACCGGACGTGATGCAATTCCGGGTGAGTCACACACCGGCTCACGACCATTTCACCCTTCCACAGACGTTGTCCCCGTCCTTCGTCCGTCTCACCCACGACTCGCTGCCGCACCATCATGCGCACCGATGGCTGGTGATCCCGCCACCGGGCATCGACCCTCCGCACCCTGAACTGTGGGAGATGGAAGAAGTCGAGGATCCGGGCACGGTGACCATCCCCAGCGACGGCATCGTGCAGATCCAGGAACCCGGGCACGACGTGATCACCCTGCGGCGGGTGGCGAGGAACTACGAGAACGAGACCACCTTCCATGTGGAGCACGGCGCCTGGGAACAGTGGAAGTTCCTCAACATGGCCGGCGGCCAGCCGCACCCGATGCACATCCATCTGGTGGGTTTTCAGGCGTTGAGCCGCGACGCGTACGACACGAGCACGTTCGACATCGTCGTCCGGGGTACCTCCGCGCCGATCACGTTCTCCCACGCGGGAACCCTTGATCCGAACGAACAGGGCTGGAAGGACACGATCCGGGCCAACCCCGGTGAGGTGGTCAGCGTGGCCGCCCAGTTCGGTGGCGGAACGGGCCGGTTCGTCTACCACTGTCACCTGCTCGATCACGAGGACGAGGGGATGATGCGGTCCTTCCTCGTCATGCCGGCCGAGGTCATGAACCTCAAGCCGCACATGCATGACAGCGATCACCACCACGGATAGCGCCGGCAGGGGTGAGTCGCTGTCGCCACAGCGGCGAGGTCGTGTGACGCAGTGTGTTGCCGTTCCTTGAGGCCGGTGTCCTGGCGCTGATCGAGGTCGGACACGTCACCCTCGGCGAACCCGACCCCGCCTGCGCGGATCGGCAGCGTGTCACGGTCACCGCGTCGGGGCGGGCGCGGTATGAGGAGTTGTGTGAACGCCAGGGGATACCTCCTTATCCCACCTCGGGCCTCGGGGGTACGCCATGGCCGTGACCGTCACCGAGGGTCACCGGTGGGTCTTCGACCCGGCTGACTCGTTCGCGCACGTGCTCGCTGAATGCGCCGCTCAACCCGGCGTGCTGCTCACGATGTGCGAGCGCGAATCCCCCGCCGCGACCACGCCGACCTTTCCGGTCGCGCCGAGTCTTGCGGTCTGCCGTATCTGCCAGCCGCATGGGCAGATTCAGCGGCCCCCGGTCGTGTTTCCGGCGCCGAGGCCGGCAGCACAGCCGATCGGCGCGCCGGGGCGGTGCTCATCATGGGGTAGCGCTGCCGTGATCATCCGCCGTCCCGCCTCGCTGGTGGCCTCGGTCGGGCAGCCACTGCACCGGCGACACCTCCTGACTCCTGGCCCGTGGCCCCTCCCCCTCCCCGCCACGGGCCAGGTCCCTTCTCCGGCCCGCCGCCGCGCACGTCGACCCCCGGCAGCCGCGCTGCCTGCGGCGGCGGGCCGGACCCTGCCCTGGCCGGTCGCTGGCGTGCCCCGATGCCCCAGCGCCCGGCCAGTCCCACCGCCCCGCAGCGTCCCTCCCGGAGACCCCAATGACCGCAACCAATGGCCACAACGGCCACACCCACAGCACCAGCGATGGCACCGGGAGCGGGCCGATGGCCGGTTCCCGTCCTTTGGTGCTGCTCCGGGCGCGGCGCGGCATGGTGGCGGAGAGCGCCCGGGTGGTGCACCTGGCCCCGCTTCCAGTGGGTGGGACCGGCGCGGTCAGCGCGATCTGCGGGGCATTGCTACGCCCGGAGGAACACGAACCGGTGCAGCCCGGCTTCGGGATGCCCTGCTCGATGTGCATGATCAGCGACACCCGACCACCCGACCCCGACCCCGCCTCACCTGCCACCGCTGACCCGCCCCCGGCGTCGCCGGATCCGACGAGTCCCGACACCCCGCCCCGGGCGGCGGCGCACGGGTACCGGGGGTGGGGCTGGCCGGTCACCGTGCGCCGCAACCAGGTCTGGCTGGTCCTGGACCGGGATGCGGTCGCTGTGCTGCTGCCCACCGTGCTGGGCGTGGAGGTGACCGCGCTGCTGGCCCGGCGCCGCCGTCTCCCGGCGGTGCTGGCCCACCCCTACGCCCCGGAGCATGTGGTCCTGCTGTGCGGCGAACCGTTCGGCACCGCGCTGGGCTGGCCCCCCGACGTGCACCGGATCCGGGACCGTGCTGCTGCCACCCACCGACACCCCGCGCGGGCCGCTGAGCTGGGTGCACCCACCCGAACCGGACGCCCTCCAGGCCTGTCGGGAGATCGACATCGCGGCCGCCGTGCGGGCGCTGCGCGACCCACCGCCCGCGTCGGGGCCGATGCACTTCTGACCGGCTCAGCCGGAGAGCTTGGGCCGGGCCACCCACACCTTGACGGGATCCGGTGGCCCGGCTGGGAACCGCGAGGGGGTCCCGATACCGGAGGGTACCGGGTCGTTCCGCTGCGTTGTCCGGGTTTGCGGGACCCACGGCGGGCCTCCGGTCAGACGTGACTGGGAGTGCATGACCTGGCTGACGGTGAATTTTTTCGGCTGGTGCGGCCGGACGCGGAGGCGGCCGGGGTGGTCGCGGCCTACGTCCGGGGGTAATTCATTGCGGGAGGGTTTGCGGCTCGCCGAGGAGGCGGCAGGCGTTGCGCCAGGTGATCTTGTTCCAGGTTGCGGTGTCCAGGTCGAGGGTGCGCAGCTTGGTCAGCTCCACCTCGGGGTGCTGCAGGGGATACTCGGTGCCCAGCAGGACCCGGTCGGCGCCGAGGCGTTGCACCGCGGTGCGCGCCACGCAGGTGTAGCAGCCGGACGTCTCGGCCAGGACGTTGCGGCAGGGTGCGATGACGGCGAGTGAGTGGACATCGATCCCGACGAAGCCGCAGTGTCCCAGGATGAAGGTGACCTCGGGGAATGCCGTGGCGAGCGCGGCGAGGTCGGCGGGGCCGCATCCCGGCCGGTTGAGGCAGACCACGTACACCGGGTGCCTGGCCTGCGCGGCGACCGCGACCAGGGCGCGGGTGCGGTCATCGGTGAGCGGGACGCCGTGCACGGCGGGGGAGATCTCCAGTCCACGGAACTGGCGGGCCCGCTGCTGATAGGGCTGCGGCCCGCGATGCGGATTGCCGAAGAAGAACGGCAGCAACCGCCCGCCCGCGCGGGCACAACTCGCCAGCACCGCGTCGTTGTTCGCGTCGTCGTCGGTGTACCCGCCTGTCATGAGCTGGACGGCGAGCTGTTCCAGGCCGATCACACCACCCGCGCAGACGACGGCACGGGCGATGCCGCAGCGGGCCATCGTCGACAGCAGCTCGTCGAGCGCCCCCGGGCCCGTGCCCAGCCGGGCGTGGGCGTCGAAGACCGGCGGGCGCTCACCCGCGCCGAAGACCGGCGGGCGCTCACCCGTGTTGCTGGGCATGATGTCCGTCGTCCTCTCCCATACCCGCGGCGACACCCGCGCCCAAGGCGGTGACCGCGGCTTCCGCGTCGTAGCCGTAGATCCACTCCTGGTCCTCCAGCGTCGCGTGCGCCGCCAGCGCGGTGTCGCGGCTGCGCTGGGCGGCACCGTCGGGGAGGTGCAGCGCGGTGGTGTTCGCGCGGGAGATCCGGTGCACCTCACCGGTGCGTGCCGCGCGGACGGTCTCGTAGCGCGCCAGCGCGTCGGCGATTCCGCGCGGGCACCACGCGTCGCGCAGGCATCCGGCGAGTGTGATCGCGTCCTCGACCGCCTGGTTGGCGCCCTGAGCGAAGAACGGCAACATGGGGTGCGCGGCGTCGCCGATCACGGTGATCCGGCCGGTGCTCCACCGGGGCAGGGATTCGCGGTCGTGCAGCGCCCACCGGCTCACCACGTCCGGAGCCGTGGTGAGGGCGCGCACCTCGGGAGCCCAGTCGGCATATGCGCAGGCCAGGTCCTCCGGCGTGCCCCGCGCCGACCAGGACTCGGCCCCCCAGCCCGGATCGGGGACGGTGGCGGCGAGACTGATCCGGGTGCCGCCGCAGATCGGGTAGCTGACGCAGTGTTGCCCCGGGCCCAGCCACAGCACCACCTTGGGTTCGGTGAGCAGGAACGGGACTCGCTCGGCGGGTATCAGCGCCCGGTAGACGCTGTGCCCCGAGTACGTCGGCTCGTTGCGGACCAGCACATCCCGCACCCGGGAATGGATGCCGTCGGCGCCCACCACGAGGTCGGCGGTGGTGCTGGAACCATCGGCGAACTGCAGGTGCACACCATCCCGGCATTCCTGCAACCCGGTGCAGCGCAAACCGAGGTGCAAGGTGCCGGGCGCAACGTGCTCGAGCAGCCCTTGGTGCAGGTCGGCCCGGTGCACCGTGTAGTACGGCGCCCCGAAGCGCTGCTCGCATGCCGCGCCGAGCGGGGTCCGGCGCAGCACCGAGTTGTCGTCCCAGCGGCGCATCTCGATCGCCTGCGGCCGGACCGCCGTCCGTCGCAGCCGGCTCCGTAACCCGAACCGGTGCAGCAGCCGCGTCGAGTTCGGCGACAGCTGCACCCCCGCCCCGACCTCGCTGAGCAGCCGGGCCTGCTCGAACACGTGGCAGCGCAGGCCGTAGCGGGCCAATGCCAGCGCCACCGTGAGACCGGAGATCCCGGCCCCGATGACGGCGACCCGAATGCGTTCACTGTTCACCACACACCTCGCGGGTTCACTGGTGGGGAATCGCCTGGCTCCAGTCCTCATCCGCGCCGAAGAGGCCTCTCGGCTTCACACCATCGGTGGTGCGGGTGAGCGCGTCGGCCGAGATGAGCGTTCCCCGGTCCACCGCGACGACCGCACAGGGGATCCCGAGCTGCCGGTGCACCGCTGTGGTGAGCGCGGCGCAGGCGGCGTCCCGGTGCGGGTCCGCGGCTTCGATCTGCACCTGGAGCAGCTGCGCCTGCGCTCTGGCGCGCCAGAACAGCACGTCGTACTCGTCGGGCAGCCCGAACACGACCTCCTCCAGCTGGTGCTGGGTGACCGTTGTCCCGCCGACGGGATAGCCGAACGCGGAGCGGCCGAACACCTCGACGGTGGGTAGTTGCCAGCCGCAGCCGCAGTGGCCGTAGTCCACCTCGACGGTGTCCTCCAGGTTGTACCGGACCAGCGGCATGGCCTCCCGGTACAGCGTGGTCGCCACCAGCTGGCCCCGGCCGTCCGCGGTGAGCCGGCCGGTCCGCGGATCGTGCACCTCGAACACCAGGCGGTCGGACCACAGATGCATGCGTCCGGCGGGGCACTCCCCGGCCAGCCCGCCGGTCTCGGTGGACCCGTAATCGTTGATCACCGGCACGCCGCCCCACAGCCGGCTGATCCGCCGCCTGCGGGCTTCGGTCAGCGGTTCACCACCGACGAACAGCCCCCGCAGGGCAGGAAAGTCGGTACCCGGGTCGAGCCCGGCCGCGCGGGCCGCCGCCGCCCAGACCAGGCACTCGGTGGGCACCGACCAGGTGAGCGAGACATCGAGATCTCGCAGTACCCGGATGACCCGGGAGTAGGGCATCGCCACCGAACGGTGATCCGCGGGCACCACGGTGGCCCCCGCCAGCCGCCCGGCGGCCTGCGCCATGTGACCGGTGAGCATGAGCGCGTAGGGCGTGCGGATCAGGAACGTATCGCTCGGCAGGATCCCGGTCGGCTTGCGGGCGAACCGCTCGGCCACGTCCAGCCAGTCCTCGGCGGTGTAGTAGGAGGCGGTGGGCGTCCCCGCTGTCCCGCTGGACTCGTGGTAGGTGGCCAGCCGCTCCTTGCCCACCGCGAGCAGCCCGTACGGATAGGCGTCCCGCAGATCCTGCTTGCTGGTCAGCGGCAGGCCGGCCAGGTCGTCGAAGGTGCTGGGCGGTGTGGGTGTCGCGGCGAACCGGCCACGGTAGAACGGGGAGCGCGCCGCCCAGGACAGCGAGCGGGCGAGCTGACGGCGCTGCAGCTCCCGCAGTTGCTCGGGGCTGTCCCACTGACCGAGCTGGGGCAGTGCCCCCGCGGTGCCGGCCTGCAGGGTCTGAGTCATGACGGGCTCCTTGTCGTCCCGGGCGGTACCGGTTCGCGGGGGTTCACTGCTCGAGGCAGAACTCGTCGATCGGGTAGCCGACGTGGCGCTGCTCGGTGGGCAGGTAGCCCAGGACCCGGGTTCCCGCCGTCAGCTCGGTGACGTTGAGCACCACCCCGCCGGGGCCGAGCACCCGCACATGCCAGTCGTCCTGCACGATGAGGTTCACCCGTATCCCGGAGGGGGAGACGGCGTCGATGGCCAGCAGCGGGCGGGTCTCGATCTTCACCCGGCCCACGGTGACCATCCGGGTGCGCCCGGCCGTGTCCACCGCCGTGACCTTGCCGCCGGAGCGCAGCTCGCTGAGGTAGCTGGTGCGGCCGGCCGCCGCCAGCGTGTAGGAGTGCAGTGCACCGGCGTTGACCCGGAACGGGCGGGTCGGCATGTAGGGCAGCGGGTGGGTCTCGCTGCAGCTCAGGATCATCCCGGTGGAGTGCGAGCCGACCAGGATGCCCTCGTCCAGCCCGAAGTGCGTGCAGGTGTCCACACAGGCCCGCTCGCCCATCCCGGCCCTGCGGATGCCGAGTACCTCCAGCTCGACGAGGTCGAGGTCGGTGGTGCGGTCGTGCGCGGCGGCCTTGAGGCTGGTGGCGTCGCCCACGGCGTGGGGCGCGAGCATCACACCGTCCGAGCCGTGTTCGAGTACACCGAACACGATCTCGGCCTCCTCCACGTCCGCGACACCGGTGATGATGCTGCCCTTCGCCTTGTCAGCGGCTGCGAGCACGATCTCCAGCGGGATCTTGGTGGGGTCACGGAACAGCAGCACGGCCCACCGGTCGGTCCTGGCCACCTGGCAGGCGAGTTCGAGGCTGTCGGCGTCGATGATCTCGACGAACCTGCCGAACTCGATGCCCGGATGCGCCGCGGCCAGCGCTGCGTGCCGCTGGTACGCCTCCGGGCCGAGGATCACGATGTCCGCCGCGGTGAGGTCCTCGGGCAGGTCGGCGCCCCGGGGGAGGAGCACCTTCCTGGTGGTCGGCGGCAGCGCCTTGAGGTCGGCGAGGTCGGCGGCGACGATGCCGTCCACCCGCTGGTGCACGGCCTCCTCGACGATCGCGTCCTTAGCGCCGTTGGTGTTCCGGACGTCGAGCCAGCACAGCTTCATGGTCACGGTGCTCTCCTGTGGAATCGGATGGTCGATGCTGGGTCTGTTCATGCTGGGTTCGGGGCAGGTCAGCTGGCCGCGGCCGTGAGCTGCTCGTAGGTATGGACCGGGGTCGGTTCGGCGTGCACCAGGTCGGCGATCATCCGGGCGGTCGCGCCCGGATCGGTGGCCTGGAAGATGTTGCGGCCCATCGCCACCCCGCCTGCTCCGCCGCGCAGGGCGTCGATGACGTAGCTGCGCAGCTCGGCCGGGTTGCTCAGCGGCGGGCCACCGGCGACGATCACCGGGATCGGGCAGGCCCGGACGATGTCGGCCATCACCGCCGCCGAACCGACGTGCACGGTCTTGACGATGTCCGCGCCGAGGTCGGCGGCCAGCGTCACGGCGTGCGCGACGAGGTCGGGGTCCTGCGGGTTGGTGATCTGCGGACCGCGCGGGTACACCATCGCGAGCAGCGGCACGTTCCATTGGTCGCAGGCCTCGGACACCGCGGCCAGGTCGGAGATCTGGCGTCCCTCGTCCAGCGAGCCGAGATTGACGTGCACGCTCACCGCGTCCGCACCCAGGCGCAACGATTCTTCGACGTTGGCGACCAGGTACTTGGCGTGCGGGTCCGATGCGTGCACGGTGCTCGCGGACAGGTGCACGATCAGCGAGGTCTCGGTGAACCAGGTGTGGTCCACGTGCCGGAGACTGCCCTTGTGCAACACGATGGCGTCCACGCCGTTGCCTGCTAGCTGGCCGACCATGTGATTGAGCGCCGCCCCCGCGGTGATCGGTCCCATCGTGATCGAGTGATCCAGTGGCACCACGAGCATCCGCTGGCCACCGTGCGGGTACAGGCGCCGGATCCGGACCTGGCGGGCGAACGAGTAGTTGATCGACATCTCCTGGCCTTCCTTGGGGACTTGGCCTTCCTTGGGGATCAGGGGCGCGTGCACTGTCATGCCGATGCCGCCGAGACCGGATCGAGGTCGCCGGTGTTCAGGCCGAACTCGTTGTGCAGCAACCGAACGGCGCTCGCCACCCGATCCAGGGGGATGACGACCGAGGTGCGGAGCTGGGAGGTCGACAGACAGCTGGTGGGAATGTCGGCCCTGGTGAGCGCGGAGAGCATCCGGGCGGTGTACTGAGGGTGATTGAGCAGGCCCATGCCGATGAGTGAGAGCTTTCCCACGTTCTTGTCCACCTGCATGGTCGCCCCGAGATCGGCCACCGCTTTCCGAACTGCGGGAATCGCCCGGTCGCCGTCTTTCCGGGGTATCGTGAACCCCATTCTGGACTCGTCTTCCTGTGGTCCTGATCGGGTCACCAGATCCACCGGGACGGCGTGTGCTGACAATATTTCCAGAATTTCGGTGGCGAGGTCTATGCCGCGTTGGCCGCTACGGAGGAGTACGCGGGCGACATCGGTATCGTGCGCGATCGCCACCACGACTCCGTGGTTCTCGAAAACGGCTTCGCTGCCCGCGTGAATGATGGTTCTCGACTCGGCCGGACTGCTTCCCTCCGAGTTTTGTACTTCGGAGTGTCGTACTTCGGAGTGTCGTACGTGCAACTCGACACAGTTTCTCGCGGCGAGCTCGACAGCTCTCGGATGCAGCACCCTGGCTCCGGCGAAGGACATCTCCGCCATCACGGCGACGTCAACGGTGGGCAGGACCCGGGCATCCGCGACCACGCGGGGATCTGCGGTGGCGACGCCGGCGACGTCGGTGCAGATCTCACAGGACCTGGCGCCCAACGCTGCGGCGAGAGCCACCGCCGTGGTGTCCGAACCGCCCCGCCCCAGGGTCACGACCTCTCCGGTGTCGTCGGCACCCTGGAAACCCGCCACCACCGCGACGTTGCCGTCGGCCAGAATCCGGCGCAGCCGCCGGGTGTCGATGTCGGCGATCACTCCTGATCCGTGCCCCCCTGCCGTCCGGATTCCGGCTTGGGTCCCGGTGAGCGAGATCGCGGGAACACCGAGGTCCTGTAGCGCGATCGCCAGCAGCGCGGCCGAGGCGACTTCGCCAGTGGCGAGAAGTTGGTCGGTTTCTCGCCCGTTGCATCGCCGGCCGGCCTGGTCGGCATTCCGGAGCAGCTCGTCGGTCGCGGCGCCGCGCGCCGATACCACGACGACGGTGGACTTTCCAGATCTGTGTTTCTCCGCCACGGTTCGGGCTACCAGCCGTACCTGGTCAATGGTGGCGAGTGAACTGCCGCCGTATTTCTGCACCGCGATGTCGGGCGCGTTCTGCCGCCCGGCGGTGACCCACCGGCTCGTTCTGGTCACGTCATTACCCCTGTGCCGTTTTCCGTCGTTGGTGCGCTTGTGCGTGCTACCAGGTTGTGCTGCCGCCAGGGGTTCGGGCATCACCGGTTCACGGGATCCTGGCGTTGGTGACTGCTTGTTATCGATCTGCCGGTACTTCACCCGATCGTCTGGTACGTCTCCGTGGTGTGGCGCATCTTTCGGGTGTGAGCCACCGAAGGGGGTCTGCGTGTCTGCGACAGTTGAACTGCTGCTAGGCCGTGACGAGATGCTGAGCGACCTGCGGGTGGCACTGGCCCGCACCGTCGCCGGTATGGGTGACTGCGTCGTCCTGGAAGGTCCGGCGGGGATCGGCAAGACCCAGCTGGTGGAGTGGGTGGCCGCCGAGGCTCGCGGGCTGGGCTTGTCGGTGGCCGCAGGCGAGGCCGCCGAGCTGGACCGGGGCGCTCCGTTGGCGACGCTGCTGCGTGCGCTGCGCAGCCTCGCCCCGCACACAGGTCCTGATGCCCTGGTGGACGTCACGGCGAGTGGGCTGCGGCAGATGGACCAGCTGCGGGCGGCGCTGGAGGACCACGTCCGTGATCGTCAGCTGGTCGTCCTGCTCGACGACGCGCACCTGGCCGACGAGCTGACCGCGCGGGTGCTGCGGATCCTCGTCCCCACGTTGTCGTCGGTGCCGGTGTTGTGGGTGCTGGCGCGGCGTCCCGGCCCGGTGCGGGGTGCCGCGCAGACCGTGCAGGAGGCGATCGACTGGTTGCTCGGCCAGGGAGCCCGGCGGGTGCGCCTGGACTCGCTGGACGACGAGGCGGTGGCCGCACTGTGCGCGAATGCGCTCGGCGCGACGCCGGATCGATCGGTGCTGTCCCTGGCTGCCCGCTGCGAGGGGAACCCGCTGCTGCTCCGTGAGCTGCTCACGGCACTGCGCGAGACGGGCCAGCTACGGGTCGACGGCCGCAACGCGACGGTGGTCGAGTCGGGCCTGCCCTCGAACTTCCTTTCCGCGGTGCACCTGCGGCTGAACGATCTCTCCGATCGGGTGCGACGGCTGCTGGAGGCCGGTTCGGTCCTCGGCCGCCCCTTCACGCTGCACGAAGCCGCCGGGCTGCTCGGCTGCCGCGCGGTCGATCTGGTACCGGCCGCCACCGACGCGGTCGCCTGCGGCGTGATAGTGGACCGGGACAACGAGCTCGCGTTCCGCCACGACCTCATCCGGGAGGTCCTCTACGGCACGCTGCCCGGTCCGGTGCGGCTGGCCCTGCATCGGGAGGCGGCCACCGTCGCGGCGCAGGAAGGCCGCTCCGCGATGGAGGTGGCCGAGCACCTCGTGCGGTGCGGGCAGCCGGGCAACGATCGGGCCAAGGACGTGCTGGCGCAGGCGGTGGCGCAGATCGCGCCCACCGCGCCCGGTACCGCGGCCGACCTCACCCTTCGGATGCTGGCGCTGTTCGACGAGCATGATCCGAACCGCCCCCAGCTCGTCGCGGATGCGGTGCGGCTGCTCGCCGCCGCGGGACGGGTGGAGCAGGCGACGCACCTGGGCAGACAGGCGTTGCGCTCCGGGCTGGACGCACCGTCCGAGGCCGCCCTGGTGATCGGGCTGTCCGAGGCGTTGAAACACACCGGACACAACAGTTCCGTCCTCGAGTACACCGGCCGGGCACTGGCCAGGGAAGGGGTGCCGGATTCAGCTCGGGCGCAGCTGCTGGCCATTCGAGCACACGCGCTGTTGCCCTCGGCGGACGTGTCCGCTGCACACCATGCGGGCGCTGAGGCAGCCGAAACAGGTGCCCGTACCGGGCAGCACACTGCCGTGGTCTTCGGAACCGCCGCGTGCAGCGCGGCGTGCTGGTCGACCGGTGCGCTGGACGACGCGGTCCGCCATGCACGGGACGCCGTTCGCGCCGCCGACGCGGCCGGTGGTGAGGCCGCTCAGCGGCATCCCCGGCTCTGGCTCGGCCGGGCGCTGACCGCGACCGACCAGTTCGCCGAGGCCGACGCGATCTACGAGATGGGGCAGCGGGAGGCCGATCAGCTCGAGACGGCATGGTCGTGGCCGATGTGGCACTACTTCCGCGCGGAGTTGTACCTGGCCGCAGGCCGGCTCGACGACGCGAACGCGGAGGCCGAAGCGGGAGTGCGAATCTCCGAGCAGTTCGCCACCCGCGCCCTCATGGTCCCGCTGCTGGCCCTGCTCAGCCAGCTGGCATTGCAGCGCGACGATCTGCCCACGGCCCGTGAGCAGCTGCGCAGGGCGGACGCGGTGCGCTCGGAGGGGAGCGAGGGGGGAGAGCTGGATCTCGCCTGGCGGGTGGCGCTGCTGGCCGATGCCCAGGGTCAACCCGCCGCCGCGCTGCAGGCACTCAGCCCGATCTGCGAGGAGTTTCCGCGTCGGCTGCAGATCCTCAGTCAGGACCCGCTGGCCGGTGCTCAGCTGGTCCGGATCGCTCAGCGTGCAGGCGCCGGTGGCCAGGCCGCGGCCGCCGCGGCCGCGACGCGATCACTGGCGCTGCGCAATCCCTCGGTGGCCTCGCTGGACGGCGCCGCGGCGCATGCCGAGGGGTTGCTGCGAGGTGACCTCGCGATGCTGCACCGGGCACTGCAGGCCTACCGGGCGAGTCCCCGGCTGCTGGCCAGGGCCACCGTGCTCGAGGACACGGCCTGGGCCGAACGTCGAGCGGGTCACCGCGCCGCCGCGGTCGAGTTGCTGCGGACGGCGCTCGGGCACTACCAGTCCTGCGGGGCGCATCGCGACGTTGCCCGGGTGACCAGGCGCCTGGGCCGCCTCGGGGCACGCCAAGGGACGGCCAGGGATACCAAGGCACGTCCCTGGGACACGTTGACCGAGTCGGAGCTGCGGGTCGTGCGACTGATAGCCCAAGGGTTGACCAATCGCGAGACCGCGTCCCGGCTGTTCCTGTCTCCGCACACGGTGGACAGCCACCTGCGGCACAGTTTCACCAAGCTGGGTGTGAACAGCCGGGTGGAGCTCACCAGGCACGTGCTGGTCCACGACCGTGATGCGGACTGATCAGCGCAGACCG
>DASXOV010000040.1:0-10541 GCA_036494005.1 Pseudonocardiaceae bacterium
CCGTGGTCGGCGACCACGCAGAGCAGCGCCCCGGAGAAACCGGGGACGCCCGGGCGGCCAGCACCGAGGGCAGTACGTCGGACAGTGACCGCGCGCCGTACCTCGGCGTCTCAGGGGGGCCTGCGCCTCAGGTGTCAGGGAGGCCACGGTAGGCCGCCGATACGCTGCGGAACCGTGACCGCCACCGCGCCGGCCGAATCGCACCGAACCGGCGTCGACAGCGAGGTCGGCCGGCTGACATCGGTGTTGCTGCACCGGCCGGGACCGGAACTCAAGCGGCTCACCCCGCGCAACAACGATCAGCTGCTCTTCGACGCCATCCCGTGGGTGGACCGGGCCCAGGACGAGCACGACACGTTCGCCGAGGTGCTTCGCGAGCGCGGGGTCGAGGTGCTGCTGCTGGCCGATCTGCTGACCGAGACGCTGTCCTCGCCCGCCGCCGCCTCCGCCGGGGTACAGGCCGCGGTGGACGAGCTGCGGCTCGGGGTGGACCTGGCCGACACGCTGCGCGCGGAGCTGTCCACCGTAGATGCCGAGACGCTGGCGATGGTGCTCACCGCGGGGATGACCTTCGAGGAGTTGCCCGAGGGGGGCGTCCCCGGCCTGGTCCAGCAGATGCACCACCCGCACGATTTCGCCATCGACCCACTGCCCAACCTGCTGTTCACCCGGGACTCCTCGGTATGGATCGCGGATCGGGTGGCCGTCACGTCCCTGGCCATGCCCGCGCGCAGGCGGGAAGCGGCACTGACCGATCTGATCTACGCCCACCACCCGCGGTTCCGCGGTACCCGCCGGGCCTACCGGGCCCATCCGGCTCCCGTGGAGGGCGGCGACGTGCTACTACTGGCCGCAGGTGTGGTGGCGGTCGGGGTCGGCGAGCGCACCACCCCGGCCGGCGCGGAGTCCCTGGCCCACTCGCTGCTGTCCGACGGGCTGGCGCACACCGTGTTGGCGGTCCCGATCACCCAGACCCGCGCCTCGATGCACCTGGACACCGTGTGCACCATGGTCGATGTCAACGCGGTGGTGATGTACCCCGCGATCCGGGAGTCGCTGTCCGCCTATCCGGTGAGCGCCGGCGGCTCCGGCGCGGTGCGGGTCGGCGGGCCGGTACCGTTCCTGTCGGCGGCGGCCGAGGCCATGGGCATCGAACGGCTGCGTGTGATCGACACCGGCTTGGACCCGGTCACCGCCGAGCGCGAGCAGTGGGACGACGGCAACAACACCCTGGCGGTGGCACCGGGAGTGGTGATCGCCTACGAACGCAACGTGGAGACCAACGCCAGACTGCGCGACGCCGGGATCGAGGTGCTCACCATCCCCGGCGCCGAACTGGGCTCAGGGCGGGGCGGACCACGGTGCATGTCCTGCCCGCTGCGCCGCACTCCGCTGGACAGCGGGAACGGGCCAGCCAGGGGGATCAGCGCAGGGTGAACTGCCTGCCGTGCAGGCCGCGCAGGGACCGGCGTTCGGACTCGTCGAGCGGTGCGTCGTCGAGCGATTCCAGCGCGCCGGCCAGCCGGACCGCGAAGGCCGACGCGGGAGCGGACCACTCCCGGGAGTGCTGGTCGCGGTCCAGGTCCCAGACCGGCACCAGCATCCCGTGCGCCCGGAACGAACCGGCGTAACGGGAACCTTCGCCTAGGTTCAGCTCGTCCCGGGTGGCGAGCCGGGCCATTGCGGCGAGCAGCCGCTCCTCCGGCTCGGAGCGGACCCAGCGCAGATGCGCCTTGTCGCCGGTGTCGGTCCAGTACGCGGCTTCGATGCCGTCGCCGTGCACCGCCTCTGTCGGCATGATCGCCTCGTTGGCCCGCTGCATGGACAGCGCCACCGCTCCGGAGGGTGGTTCCTCACCCGGGATCCACCAGGCGAAATCGGGATACAGGGTGATGTCGAGCTTCGCGTCGGGCACCAGCAGGTCCTGCAGCCGGGTCTGCGCTCCCCCCTCGGTGTCCGGGCCGACAGCGGTCAGCAACTGGCCGGGCGACGCGGACAGTGCCCAGCTCACCGCGCGGCCGAGATCCCGGGACACGTCGCCGGAGCGGGTCAGCACCTGTTGCGCGACCAGGGCGGAACCATCCGGCCGGACCATGGCGCAGGCCGCCGTCGGCAACACGGTGGCCAGGGTCACCTCCCGGCCCGCCGGCTCGGCCAGCGGCAGCGGGGCGGTCGCCGACGGCACGAACTCACGTAACGCGACGAGCTGGCACTCCGCGGCCAGCCCGGCGTACGGCCGGACGACGATGATGTCCTCGGCACCCCCGGCGGCGCCGTGGCACGCCTTGTACCGCTTCCCGGATCCACACGGACACGGCTGGCGGGGCCGGCACTGGCCGGTGCCGGCCGGGCCGGTTTTCATCTCACGGCTTGTCGTCTCACGGGTCTTCGTCTCGTGGGTTTTCGTACTACTGCGTTTTGACACGGGTGGCACGCTAGCGCGCTCGGGGGTCCGTAACGGTGTTGTGGTACCCAACACCCCTCACCGGCGCAACAGGACCCTGGTCTCGGCCGGACGATTCGTCGCCAGGTAGCTGACCCCCTGCGCAGCGCACAGTGCGACGTCGTCCGGGTCGTCGACCGTCCAGCAGTAGGTGGGGTGGCCACGTCCGGCGGCCCGGTGCACGAACTCCGGATCAGCGCGCAGCGCACGTACGCCCGGTCCCGCGATGTCGGCCCAGGCGGGCAGCCGGCCGGAACGGCTCCCGCCCAGCACACCCAGTAGCGCCACGGTCGGCAGCCTCGGCGCTTCGGCCCGGACCCGCCGCAGAGCGCAGGCGGAGAACGACATGACCAGCACCGTGGAGTCCGCCCGGCAGGCCGGGCTGGCGAGTCCGTACCTGGCCAGCAGGGCGACCAGTTTCGCCTCGACCAGCCCCGAGTAGCGCACCGGGTGCTTGGTCTCCACGAACAGTTGCACCGGATGTGGCCAGTCGGTCACCAGGCCGAGCAGGTCCGCCAGGGTGAGCAGGCCGCTTCCGGCCGGGTCCGGGCTGGCCACCCGCTGCGTGATCAGCTCGTCAGCATGGCCGAACTCGTCGTGCCAGCTTCCGTAGTCGTGCCGGGCGAGGGTGGCCAGGTCCTGCGAGCTGACCGCGCCACGCCCGGTGGAGGTGCGCTCCACCCGCCGGTCGTGCACGCACACGAGGTGCCCGTCCCTGGTCAGCCGGACGTCGCATTCCAGTCCTTCGGCGCCCTGCTCCAGCGCCAGCGCGTAGGCGGCCCGGGTGTGCTCGGCCCGGTGCGCCGACGCGCCCCGGTGCGCGACGATCAACGGAGATCTCACAGCCACCGCACCATGGTCCCGCCCCACCGGGCACCATCGGTCACGCCGGTCCCCCGTTCACCCGGCCGGCGCGCCGTCACCACCGATCCTGACGACCACCATCCGGCGGATCCCCCGTGACGTCGGCGGGCCGAGCAACGCGGTCAGCCTGCGCACCACGACGATCGTGGTGATCGCGACCACCCCGGCCACCAGATCGGTCAGCAGGTGCAGCAGTACCCCGTCGGCGTGGGCCTGCACCCCGTGGCGCAGGCCCCACAGCATGGTGAGGGCCCCCAGCATCAGCCCGAACGCCCAGACGGCCCACCAGACGGCGACCAGCGGGGAGGGACGCGGCCTGCGGTCCGGGTTCCGGCCCAGCGCCGCGTGCTCCAGTTCGGCGAGCATCGCACCCGGAAGCAGTATGTTCACCCCAGGTACCAGCACGCCCGCCACCAGCTGCCAGGCAGGCCGGGGCGGCCGGACTCCGGCGGCCTCGGCCGCGGCCGCGCAGGCGCGCACCAGCCAGCCGACCGTGACCAGGCCGGCCAGGACCGCGGCGAGCAGCGAGATCACCCCGCCGGTGATCACCAGGGCATCGCTGATGTGCAGCGGCCAGGCGGATACCGCATCGGTGCGACTGTCCAGCAGCAGCCCGTAGCGCCAGGCCTCAGCTCCCGCGGTGATCAGCACCAGGGCGGCGGTCAGCCAGAGCAGCGGGACCGCCGTGGCGGCCAGTGCCCGCATCCGCTCCGCGGCGTTCACCGCACCCGGGACCAGCAACGTCGACCGGCGCCAGACCAGCAGGGGAAAACCCCAGCGCGGCGGCGTTCGGTAGGACGGCGGGCCGGTGTAGCCGGACCGGCCGGGCAGCGGATTCAGGGGGTGCGGCTCCAGGGGGTGCGGATTCAGAGCCGCAGGCGGCGGGGTCGCCACCCATTGCAGACCGGGTACCGGTACGCCACAGCCGGGACAGGCGACACCCGGAGGCGCCGGGCGCCCGCAGTGCACACAGGCCGCCGTCACCAGGGCCTACAGGACTTGCGGTGGCGCGCTCGTCTCGGCCACCAGCGGACGGCCGTCGGCGAGCCAGGACTGCATGCCGCCGTCGACGTTCACCGCGTCCAGCCCGATCCCGGCGAGGTAGGCGGTGATCTGGGCGGACCGCATGCCCGAGCGGCACACCACATACACCGGAGGGTCGGGGAAGGCGGCGGCGATCTCGTCGAGCCGCTGCGGAACCTGCCCCATCGGAACGTGCACCGCCTGCGGCGCGTGGCCTGCGGTCCACTCGTCGTCCTCGCGGACATCGAGCAGCACAACATCATCGGACAGCTTGAACACGGGCGAGCCGGACACCATGCCCAGATCGTGCCACGGTCCACTGTGGGTGCAACGTGAGCCCGTCCCACCGGACCACTGCCGACGCCGCCCGGGTGCGGTTTTGCCCCCCGCTACCCCGCTACTCAATGGCCTGCCCGCGCTAGGCCATCTGGGTGGCTCTTCACGCAGAGCCACCACCTTCGAGCTAATACAAGTATTTTGCCAATGCATGTTGATCGCGTCTGCACCGAACGAGGAGGGTCCGGGCATGCACATTCCCGACGGGTACCTGAGTCCGCAGACCTGCGCGGCGGGGCTCCTGGTGGCCGTCCCGATGCTGGGGGTGGCGGCCACCAAGGTGCACGACCGGGTCAAGACCCGCAACGTGCCGACCCTGGCCGTACTGGCCGCCGTCTGTTTCTTGATCATGATGTTCAACGTGCCGATTCCGGACGGCACCACGGCGCACGCGGTGGGCGGCGCCCTGGTGGCGATCCTGCTGGGACCCTGGGCCGCGGTGATCGCGGTCAGCGTGGCGCTGGCGTTCCAGGCTCTGCTCTTCGGTGACGGCGGGGTACTCGCCTTCGGTGTCAACGTGGTGAACATGGCCATCGTGTTGCCGTTCGTCGCCTACGGCGTGTATCGGCTGATCGCCGGGCGAGCGGCGCTGACCAGCGGGCGGCGGGTGGTCGCGGCATTCATCGGGGGGTATGTCGGGCTCAACACCGCCGCCTTGTGCTGTGGGATCGAGCTGGGCATCCAGCCGGACCTGTTCCAGGACGCCCACGGGGCCCCGCTGTACTCGCCGTATCACCTGTCGCAGGCGGTGCCCGCGATGTTGCTCGCCCACCTCGTCGTTGCCGGAGTGGCCGAGGGCATCATCACCGGGGCGGTCGTGGCCTATCTGCAACGAGCCAACCTGCCCCTGCTGCGGGTGAACCACCCCGATGTTCCGGTGACCACCGAGGAAGCGGCGCAGGACGCCGCCCGGCGGCAGTGGCTGCGCCCCACGGTGGTTGCCGGGGCGGTGATGGCACTGCTGGTGGTACTCACGCCGCTGGGCCTGCTGGCGCCGGGCGGTGCCTTCGGCGAGAATCCGCCGGAGGATCTGGACCTGCACAAACTCGGGCTGTCGACGATTCCTGAGGGACTGAACAAGTACAACGGGTTCTGGCATGACGCGATCTTCAGCGGCTACGACTTCACCGGGGACAGCCACCCGACGCTGGGCTACCTCGTCTCCGCGGTGACGGGCATCCTGGTGGTCGGGCTGGTCGTGCTGCTGATCGGCAAGCTCGTCGCCCGGCTGGCCACACCCGACGACCCCACCACCGACGGCCCCACCACCGACGACCCCGGTGAACCCACGCCCGGCGAGGGCGCGACGACACCGGAAACGACGAAGAAGATTCGGTCATGACCGACGCGCCGGTCGGCGCCACCCCCGACCGGGTGCCGGTACCGCAGTGGCTGCTGCAGCAGGACATGGCGATGTGCCCGTGTGGGTGCATCGGCAAGCGCAAGAAGGGCAGCTACCTGACCAAGACGATCCAGGGTGGCTCGAAGCTGCTGCAACAGGTGATGTTCGGCGAGGATGTCGCCGCGGCCGGTGGGCTGCTGCAGCGGATCGATCCCCGGGTCAAACTGCTGAGCCTGCTCGGCCTGCTCGTCGTCGCGGGTCTGGCGCACTCGATGATCACGCTTGCCGTGATGTACGCGGCGACCCTCGTCCTCGCCTCCCTCTCCGCACTGCCGGTCAGTTTCTTCATCAAACGGGTCTGGCTGTTCGTGCCGATCTTCACCGGCATTGTGGTGCTGCCCGCGACACTGTCGGTGGTGACGCACGGGGACATCGTGCTCACTCTGTGGCACTGGAACGGGCATCCCCAGGGGTTCACCGCGCAGGGACTCACCGCTGCAGCGCGGGTGGTGGCCCGGGTCGCCGTGTCGATCTCGCTGGTCGTGTTACTGACCTTGACCACGCCGTGGATCCGATTGCTGGCCGCGCTGCGGAGCCTGGCCGTCCCGCGCATCTTCATCCTGATCATCGGGATGGCCTACCGCTATATCTTCCTGCTGCTGACGTCGGTGACGGACATGTACCAGGCTCGCCAAGCGCGCACCCCGGGCACACCGAAGCACGACCGCACTGCCCGGGCATTCCTCGGAGCCAGCGTGGGAGCGCTGCTGGGCAAGGCGAGTCACCTGTCCGAAGAGGTGTACCAGGCCATGACGGCCCGCGGCTACCGTGGCGACGCCATGACCCTTGACCGGCAGCGGCTGCGGTCCATCGATGCCTCCTACATCATCGTGGTGGTCGCATTCGCAGCGATCATGCTGATCGGAGATGTGCTTCTTGTCCCCCGCTGATCCCCGCTCCGAGGACGCCGCGTCCTGCCACGTCGGGATGCCGGCGGCCATCGGCGCTGAGGGCGAGCCGATCCTCGTCGCCACCGGGTTGAGCTACTCCTACCTGGACCGCTATCCGGCGCTGGACGATGTCTCGATCACGATCCGGCGCGGCGAACGGGTCGCGCTGCTCGGCGCGAACGGCTGCGGCAAGTCCACGCTGCTCAAGGTGCTCGACGGCCTGATCTTCCCCACCTCGGGTGCCTACACGGCCTTCGGTGAAGCCGTCACTGAGGACACCTTGGAGGATGAGCAGATGTCGGAGGGCTTCCGTTCCCGGGTGGGCTTCGTGTTCCAGAACTCCGACGCCCAGGTCTTCTCGCCCACGGTGCGGGAGGAGATCGCGTTCGGGCCGCTGCAGCTGGGCCTGTCCCGCGACGACGCGGCAGGACGCCTGGAGGACGTCGCCGGCATGCTCGGCATCACCGACCTGCTCGATCGCGCGCCCTTTCAGCTCTCCGGCGGCCAGAAGAAGAAGGTCGCCATCGCCACCGTGCTGGTGATGGGTCCCGACGTGCTGTTGTTCGACGAGCCCACCGCCGCCTTGGATCCGCGCACCCAGTACTGGCTGATGGACCTGATCGAGCAGCTCGGCACCGCCGGCAAGACCATCGTGCACGCCACCCACGACCTCGACGTGCTGCACCGGCTCGCGGACCGCTGCGCGGTCTTCGGCGAGGACCACCGGATCGTCGCCGAGGGTTCACCGCAGCAGGTGCTCGCCGATCGCGATCTCCTGCTGGCGGTGAACCTCATCCACGAGCGCACCGTGCTGCCCGCTGCTACCGGTTGATCCACTCCGGCCGGGCGGCCTACTGCGGGATGCGCAACACCTGTCCGGGGAAGATCCGGTTCGGGTCGGTGATCTGATCCCGGTTCGCCTCGAAGATCCGCGGGTACTTGCTCCCGTCGCCGTACCAGTGCTTGGCGATGGCTGAGAGGGTGTCGCCGCCGACCACGGTGTGCTGGGCGAATCCGTGGTAGGGAGTGAGCAGCACTGGGCCGAAGGCAATGCGAATGACCCGCTTGTTGAGCTCGGTTCCGTCTCCCTTCGCGGAGTACTCGAACACTTCGAGTGTCCCGCCCGGTGTCTGTGGCGTCGCGTGCAGCGTGATCTGCTGGTGGAAGTTGCCCCAGATGCCACTTCCACCAGCATGCACACTCTCCTCGGCCAGCACCGTGCCGTGGTCGTCACGGATACGGGCGGTGATCTGCCCCTCGAAACCGGTGCCGATCCCACAAATGTCGACCGGATTGTCGACCAGATCGTTCGCTAACGGTTGCCGGACAGTGATCGGTGGAAAACCCGCCATTGTGGTTCACCCCTGAAAGATATGAAAAAACACCGAGCTGTACCGCTGCGCAGCGGCCAGGTGCTGGACATGTAACGGCAGCCCGGCTCGAAATCGGCCACCGCACCGCCCATCACACCCTGAAATCGCGAATCCGCCGTGCGGTGTTACCGGAGCGCCATTCGGCTAGTGCCCTTCGCAGTCGTGCGGGACGGTTCTGACCCGGGTGAGGAGTTCGGCCAAGCGTGTCATCTCGCGTTCGTCGAGGTCGACGAACAGGTCCTGCTCGACAGCGGCGACCGCGCGGTCGACCTCGGTGAGCACCGCGGCGCCCCGCGCGGACATCTCGACGATGTGCCTGCGCCGATCGGCCGGATCGCGACGACGTTCAGCCAGCCCGTCACGTTCGAGGTCGTTGAGCACGGTCACCAGGGAACTGGGGTCCACCGCGAGTGCCTCGATCAGCGCCTGCTGACTCGTCGGCCCCGTGGCCGCGAGATGCATGAGCACGTGGCCGTGCCGGGGTCCGAGCCCGATCAACGTCAGAGCCTGCCGGATCTGGGTACTGGCGATCACGCCTGCCCGCGCGAGCAGCAGGCCGAGCCGGTCCCGCACGGCAGAGCCGGGCCCCGGCGCCTCCTGTGCCACGCGCACCAATCTATCAGGCCATATCGTTCGCAGAATTCAATCATTGAGATGCACCAATGACCTGTTAGGGTGCCGGTATGCCGGTGTCCGGCGACCCGCCGTGACGCTGAGACCCGATCCGTGCGGTACCAGGAGCCTCCGATGTTCGTGCCCTACATCGTCGCCTCGGCCGTCCTCGCTCTCCTCCTCACCTTCTCGGCCTGGGCGAAACTCACCCGCAATGAGACGGTCGTCACCACGATGACCGGCATCGGCGTCCCGCTGACGTGGTTCCCGTACCTCGCCACCTGCGAGGTCGCCGGCGCGGTGGGCCTGCTGGCCGGGATCGTCGTCCCCCCACTGGGCATCGCGGCCGCTATCGGCGTGATCCTGTACTTCGCCGGTGCCGTGTACTTCCACCTGCGCGCCCACGACAAGGCCGTCGCCCCGCCGTTGGTGATCCTCATCATCGCCGTCGCGGCCCTCGTGCTGCGGATCGCGGCTGGGTGATCGTCCCTGGGTGATCGTCCCCTGGGTGGGAGCCGGATCAGGGTTGCTGGTAGATGGCCTCGACGTCGATGGTGATGCGCAGCGTGCGGCCGACGGCGAACACCCCGGCCAGCAGGGACTGGTTCCAGATGATGCCGAACTGGTCGCGGTCGAGTTGGGTGGTGACGTGGAATCCGGCCCGGGTGTCACCGAAGGGGCCGTCCCCGGTACCCAGGTAACTGACGTGCAGCGGGACAGGGCGGGTCTCGGTCTTCATGGTGAGCTCGCCGTCGAGTTGCCAGGTGTCCGGGCGCAGCATGGTCAGCCGCCGGCCGACGTAGCGGATCTGAGGAAAGGCGGTGACGTCCAGGAAATCCGGTGAACGCAGGTGGGCGTCGCGATCAGGGTTGTCGGTGTCGATGCTGGCTGCGTCGATGAGCACCTCCACCGAGCTGTCCTCCAGCGGATCGGCGACCGTCAGCGTGCCCGCGAACTTCTGGAACCGGCCGTGGATCTTGGCGAAGCCGATGTGCACAGCGGTGGCCGACACCGTGGAATGGATCGGGTCGATCTGCCAGATCCCCGGCGTGGGCAGCACGGTGCCACTGATCCGGTCGAGCACCAGCCGGCCCAGATCGACCAGGCCCACGCCATTGACCAGGCGGGTGCGGGCCTGTGGTGTGTGCCCGGCCGCCGCGGTGATCACCGTGTAGTTACCCGGGCCCAGCCCGGGCACCGCGAAGCGGCCGTCATGGCTGACCGCGCAACGTCCGGATTGAGCACCGGTCTCGTCGACGATGGTGACCACGGCGTGCGGTACCGGCCAGCCGTCCCCGGTGACCACGATCCCGGTGAGCACGCCGCCGACCTCAGTCCCGCCGACCTCAGGCGCTGCCATGGCCGGCTTCCTCCCGCTCGAATGTGCTGCTCACGGCGCCGTTGCCGGCGGTAGCGTCCAGTCTGGGAGGTCCCAAGGTGATCACCGTCTCGGTGGACGCTCCGACACCGAGGTGCACCTCGGCGGCCACTGGCGGATAACCGGTCGCGATGACGGTGTACACCCCCGCATTCAGGTCGTCAAAGACGAACCCACCCTCCTGATCGGTGATGGCCGACGCGACCACGTGACCATCCGC
>DASXOV010000041.1:0-8900 GCA_036494005.1 Pseudonocardiaceae bacterium
TGGGCTCGAATATACGATCCTGGGCTTGGCCTGCGGGGTTCACGGTGGTCGATTCGATCATGCTGCAATGTGGTACTCGCTGGTGAGCCTGTCCAGGATCGGTCGGCGGCTGTCTCCTGCGCCGCAGGTCACGACCTGGAATCGAGGTTTTCGGCACCCACACGCTGCATCCACTCCAGTATGCGCTAGTCCAGCGCTGACAGTGCGCTATAGTAGCGCTATGGCGACGATTCAGGTGCGTGATCTTCCAGACGACGTGGCCGAGACCTACCGGCGCCGGGCGCAGGCCTCGGGCCAGTCGTTGCAGTCCTACATGCGCGAGCAGTTGATCGCGATGGCACGGCGCCGGGACAAGACCGAGGTGATGGCGGTGGTGGAGCAGGTCTTGGCACAGGATCCGGCGCCCGGGTTGAGCGAGGACACGATCCAGGCGGGGCTGCGGGAGTTGCGGGGTGAATGAGTACGTCGTGGACGCCACCGCCGCTGTGAGTGCCTTGGCGCGCAAAGACGCTGTCGGTATCGCGATGCACAAGCGCATCGCCGAGGCGACCTGTCACGCTCCGCATCTGCTCGACGCGGAAGTGGGTCACGTCCTGCGCCGGGGTGAAGGCGTCGGAGAGATCAGTGAGCAGACCGCGCGTACCGCGCTGCGCGCCCTGCCCGAGATGATCGATCACCGGTACCCACACACCGGCCGACTGGCGGAGCGTGCCTGGGACCTGCGGCATACCATCACGTTCTACGACGGGCTGTATGTCGCCCTCGCCGCGGTCCTGGACGTGCCTCTGCTGACCGGGGACGTCAGGCTCAGCAAAGCTCCCGGCTTGTCCTGCGCGGTCATGCTGATCGACTAAGCTTGATCTTTAACGTCCACAAACCACTGATTACCTGGCACATGCCGGCAGGGCCGGGCCGCGTCGATCAGCAGCGGAGTGAACCGCTGCACCCACCGATAGACAGTCACGTGATCAACCTGGATACCGCGTTTCGACCAGCAGCTCCTCAACATCCCTGTAAGACAGCGCGTACCGCAGATACCAACGCACCGCCACCATGAGGACCTCCGGCGGGAACCGGAACCCAGCGAAGCTGGAGCAGGGCGGCGGTGTCGGAACATCGCGACGGCGCATCAGCCCAGCCTGCCGGAGCAGGTCATCTGCCAATGCAACGGTGCCCCCGGTGATGCGCGGTCGCTGTTGTTGCTGCGGCAGGGCGTCAAAGGTGCTATCACCATTTGTGACGACGGTGTTCGTCACGAGGGAGGTTGTGGTCATGCTCGGTCCCCGCGATCCTGACGACTACCTGCTCCCCACCGAGCGGCGGGTCATCCGGGTCCGGCGGCACTGGGCACACCTGAGCCGGGTAATAGCGGAGACCGTGGGGGTGCTGATCGCTGCGATCGGGTTGTCCTCCGTGCTCCCGGGCACCGGGGACGGCATCTGGCTGCTGCAGACGATCCTCTGGTACGCGGCCCTGGCCGCCGTGGTGCGTTTCGCCTACCACGTCCTGGAATGGTCGGTTGAGCGGGTCGTGGTCACCGACAAACGGTTCATGATCACCAGCGGGATCCTCGAAACGAAGATCTCCCTGATGCCGATCACCAAGGTCACCGACATGAGCTACACCCGCCCAGTACTCGGGCGGATCCTGGGCTACGGGACACTCCGGGTCGAGTCGGCCGGACAGAAACAGGACCTGGAACAGATCGCGTTCCTGCCCAGACCCGAGGAAGTCTACGACGCGATCTCCGAACTGATCTTCGGTGAGAAAGGTGACGGCCGCAAACCCTCACTCGCCCCACCCCGCCCCCGATCCCGGCGGCGCTAAATACTGCCACCGGCGTGCGCCTCGACCAACACGCCCCACTGCACCGCATCGGGCAACACGGCTTACAGTGCAACGCTTCCAGGAACAGTGATCAGCCTCGAGGTAGCCGGGGCGCCAGCCTTCGGCGGTAAATGTCTGACGCAGTGATCGAGCCAGTACCGAGACGGTTCCGGCGACGCTGAGTTTAGATCTGGTCTCAGAACTCGGGGTGTGTCGTTCCGGGGTGAGGCGGACCGGGCAAGATCTCATCGCTGGTCGTGGCGAGGTCGAAGCAGCGGTTGGTCGATGATCGATTGTGGGAGCTGCTCGGACCGCTGATCCCGCCCGGGCCACACGCGCGTGGCCCGGGCGGGCGGCCACCGATCGATGACCGTGCCGCGCTCGAGGGCATCCTGTTCGTCCTGGACACCGGCTGCCGCTGGGGCGACCTGCCACCACAGCTCGGCTCCGGGTCCGGGCACACCGCCTGGCGGCGGCTACGCGCGTGGCAGGCCGCTGGGGTCTGGGACCGGTTGCACCGGCTCGTGCTCGACGAGCTCTCCGAAGCCGACGTCCTGGACTGGTCGCGAGCGAGCATCGACGCGGTGTCGGTCCGCGCGAAAAGGGGGCGAGCTGACCGGCCCCAACCCCACTGACCGGGGCAAGTCCGGCTCGAAGTACCACCTGCTCGTCGACCGCAACGGCCTACCACTGCACGTGCTCGCCTCGGTGGCCAACACCCACGACTCCAAGCTGTTCGAGCCGCTGCTCGACACCGTTCCCGGCGTTCGGGGCCACCGCCACCGCCACCGGCCGGGTCGACCCCGGCGTCGGCCCGACAAGGTGCATGCCGACAAGGGCTACGACCACCCCCGCTGTCGACGCTACCTGCACCGGCGTGGGATCAAGGTCCGCATCGCGCGGCGCGGGATCGAGGACAAGACCCGCCTCGGGCGTCACCCGATGGGTCGTGGAGCGCACCGTGTCCTGGCTACTGCGCTTCAAGCGCCTCGGCCTGCGCTACGACCGCACCGAGCGGACTCTGCGTCCCCTGCTCCTACTCGCAATCTCGATCACCAACCTCCGCTGCCTCATCTCGCTAACGGTCAAGGGTCACGGCACGCTGGGCTCCGGGTGCTCGTCGAGAAAGCGCGCGGAGCGGCATCGGCGATGAGCGAGTTATCGGCGAGCCACTCGACCGCGCGGCTTTGAATCGGCGGAAGGCGCCTGTGCCCTGCAGAGCACGCGCCAGCCTCTGCCCGGCTCGCTCGTCACTGAGTTGCGCGCCAAAGTCGGCCATGTCCTGGTACCAGATGTAGGGCGGCAGCGGATCGATGCAGAGCAGGTCCACCTCGTTGAGGTCCACGGCCGTCTGACCGTCGATTCCGGTGTCGGATGTCCAGAACACGATTTCTCCCGTTTTGGGGTTGATCAGCCACCGGTGTCCATAGTCGGTCTGATCCGCCAACGCGGCGGCGATGTCCTCGAGGTCAAGGCTGCTCATATCAAGCACCAGATCACCATAACCCCGCGCCAGGTGCGGTCCGCGGCAAATGAGACGTTCCGCCGGGATGACCGTAGCTAATCGCCAAACCGTTGGTCGGTGTAATCAACGAAGACCGGAGATATCGCGCTGCGGCCCGCGTCACCCACTGGGTCCGCGTGAGCCGGGAGAGATGCTGCTGACTCGCCGGTTCTTCATCCGTGCCCTGCAGCGCGCTTCCTGCCCAGGCGAGGTGGCTACCGACCGAGCACCGGCCTACTCACGCGTGCTCGACGCCGTCCTGCTGCCGCGCCGAAACCGAAGTTGATGCCCATGCAGCCGAACCCGAGGGCCGAGACCCTCCAACCCGCTGCTGCCGAGCGTGCGCTTGTCCACTGCTTCCACTGCTTCCACCTTCATTCGTGTGGCTCCTGGCGACAACGGTCAGTCGACGCGGACGTTGCCGAGCTGGCTGACCATCGCGGGGTCGCGGTGGTCGAAGAACGACGACGTGCCGGTATCCAGCGAGGTGATCGGGCTCATCTGCTCGTCGGTCAGCTCGAAGTCGAAGACGTCAACGTTCTCCGCCATCCGCTCGGGCCGAACTGACTTCGGGATCACGACGACTCCGCGTTGGATGAGCCAGCGCAGAACGACCTGTGCGGCCGACTTGCCGTGTGCGTCGCCGATCGCGTTCAGCGTCGGGTCGGAAAACAGGTTGTTGCGGCCCTCCGCGAACGGCCCCCACGACTCGATCTGTACGCCGCGTTCGTGCATGAGCTGCTGGTAGTCCCGCCGCTGGAAGAACGGGTGTGTCTCGATCTGGTTCACCGCCGGGGTGACCTCGTTGTGGTCGATGAGGTCGACGAGCCGGTCCGGGTAGAAGTTCGAGACGCCGATTGCCCGCGTCAGGCCCTGACGGTGCAGCTCTTGCATGGCGCGCCACTCGCCGTAGACGTCCCCGAACGGCTGGTGGATCAGGTACAGGTCGAGGTAGTCCAGGCCGAGTCGCTGCAGCGACGTGTCGACTGCCTTCTTCGTGTTCTCCTCAGCGGGGGCGTCCTGGATCCACAGCTTCGTCGTGATGAACAGCTCGTCGCGCGCGATGCCGCTGCTGGCGATGGCCCGGCCGACGGCCTGTTCGTTGCGGTAGGCGGCGGCGGTATCGAGGTGGCGGTAGCCGGCGGCGAGGGCGTCGGTGACGGCCTGCTCGGTCTGCTCGGCGGGGATCTGGTAGACGCCGAAGCCGAGGATCGGCATCTGGACGCCGTTGTTCAACGTGACTGTCTGCACGATGCTTCGGGTTCCTCTCGCGTGCGGGATCTCGGTCACTCGCCAAGCGGTAAGTCAGTGGAAGCGGCGAGGTCGGTCTGCGCTTGGAAGTCGGCGATGCGCCGCTTGAACACCGTGAGAGTGGTCTCGAACGCCTGGGAGCCCAGCATCATGTCTTCGCCCCGCCATCTGTCGCGGCCTCCGACTGACCTCCACCCCTGACCACAGTACTTTCAAATCCCGCCTGACAGACACTGAGTTGTCTTCTCACCGGTCAAGCACGCCCGCCGGGTCGTCAGGCAGCACACCGACGCCGCAGCTCATCCCCGCGATCTGTCCACCCCCAAGCACCACGCGGCAAGAGAGTGCGTTTGGGTTCCCATGCGGACCGTAAAAGCATGCAAGCATGAATAGCGTGCAGGTTCGCTCCAAAGGCGCCCCGGTTTGGCGTATCAGGTGCATCCCGCACTCCACGCGGCGAAAGTACGGGTGTTGTCCGGTAGTACGGACGCGCACTCGCGGAGAGTTACCGAACTGATCACTGAAAGTGATTACCTCGGGTGTGGAGTCGGCATGGTCCGGCCCGTGCGCCCACTTCGCGCGAAACTCCATTTGTCTTGTTTGCCGAAACGGTAGAAGTGGGGCTGTCCCATGATATGAGAGGCCGGCTGTTGTACCAGCCGGTCTTGTAACGTCACCGCGCTCGCGACTGATTCCTTCGATGAGTGTGACGCGACACGCAGTCGCCCGTTATGAGTAAGTTCGTTGGTCGATTGGAAGGGAGTGTGAGGTGATGATCAGGATATCATCGATTCCAGGCCAAAACGTCGGCCGTACTCCTATCTGGAGCCGTCCGGACATACCGGTGTGGGCAGCTCTGGCCGCATTGCAGAAGATCGACCGAACCACGCTCATCTTCCGACGTGATCACCGTTGCACTGCTCATCCGTGCCCACACCGGACATGGCGGAACGCGGCATTGCCGGACGTTCGATGGTTGGCGAACAGGTTCGAGATGATCGCTTCGGCCTGTCGCAGTGAGACCTGTCAGCGGCAGCGGGCGTTGCCCTCGGCGCCGAGGCCGAAAGCCATTTCCCCGGTTGTCCGCCCGGAAGCTGTACATACAGGCGACATCGGTGCCCTCTGGGGTCGAGGACCTCGGCCAACACCCAGACGACGATCGGTGATCGAGTCAGGCACCGGCATGACACGTGCATCCTCTGGTGCAACAGCCATCGGGGGTAGCCAAGAGGACCAGCCGCGGGCGATCGCACTGTGCTGTCGGGTTGTCCACTGCGGACTGGTGGGATCGCGCACGTTCGGCGTTGCCACCGGTCGTGGTTTGTTCTATAACTTATAGAGTAATGGTGGGAGGTGGATCCGGTGATCCTCAACGTCGACCTGGCCAGCGAGGTGCCGATCTACCAGCAGCTTCGGGACCGGATCGTGGAGGCGATCGCCGAGGGCGTGCTGACCGTGGGCAGCTCGTTGCCGGCCACCAGGGCGCTCGCCGCGGACTTCGGGATCAACTTCCACACCGTGAACAAGGCCTACGATCTGCTGCGCCAGCAGGGCCTGATCCGGCTCAACCGCAAGACCGGCGCGGTGGTGACCCCGACGGTCGCCGACCCGCCGTTCCGCGCGGAATGGACCGCGCGGGCACGGACCCTGCTGGCCGAGGCCGTCGCCAGAGGATTACCGGCCGACGAGGTTCTCACGACCTGCCGGTCCGTGCTCGATTCATTCGGTACCACGCAGCCCGAGGACACGCCATGACCGTTGCCATCGCCCTGAGCTTGGGGTTGTCCGCATTGGTGCTTGTACTCGCCCTGGTGCTGCCCTCGATCACCAGTCCGACCGTGCCCTTCGGGGTTCGGGTACCAGCTCAGCGTGCCGACGACCCGACGGTGGTCGGGCAGACCCGCCTCTACCGCTGGCGGGTACTGGTCAGTGGGATCGTCGCCGCTGGGGTCGGCGTCGTCGTCTACGGCGTGACGGGCGAGACGTTGCTGCTGCCGTTGTCGGTGCTGGTGCTCGTCGGTGTCTGGTACGGCTGCTTCTTCCTGGCCCACCACGAGATCCGGGCCGCCAAGGCCGCCGGGGGCTGGTACGAGGGCCTGCACCAAGCCATCGCGGTGGACACCGGACTGCGGACCGATCCACCGCGGTTTCCCTGGCTCTGGCTGGCACCGGCGCTGATCGTCACTCTCGCCACGGTGGTGATCGGTGTGATCAGCTACCCGTCGATGCCCGAGATGCTCGCCGTGCACTACGGCGCGAAGGGCGTGCCCAACCGGTGGGCCGCCAAGTCGGTGGGCACCGCGTTCTCACTGGTGTTCGTGCAGATCGGCGTGACCGCGCTGCTCGTGGGTATCGCGGCGGCCATCTTCCGCAGCCGGCCCGACATCGACCCGGCGCGCCCGATCGGCTCCGCGCGCTGGCACCGCCAGTACCTGTCACTGGGCGCCAAGGCGCTGCTCGGGCTGGTCGCGATGATCGACGCCGGGATGGGGGGATCCTCGCTGTTGATGTGGACCGGGACGGTCACGTCGTGGGCGCCGCTGGTGGTCGTGCTCCCGATCCTGGCCGCCGTCGTGGCCGCCGTCGTGGTCCTGGCCAGGAACAACCGCGAGCGGGATGAGGGCGAGCCCGACACCGGCCTGACCCACCGCGACGACGACAAGTACTGGCGGGGTGGCCTGTTCTACATCAACCGCGACGACCACACGCTGCTAGTTCCCCGCCGGTTCGGTCTGGGATGGACGCTCAACTTCGGCAACCCCAAGGCAGCGATGCTCCTGGCCGGCGTGGTCACGCTGATCGGCCTGCTCATCACCCTCCGTCTCGGACGCTGACCCCACCACCACGAGCGGCGCGAGGGCCACGCACGCCGGGCTTGGCCCCCAGGGGCGGCGCGATTGCCTGGTCACCGACCACCACCGGGTCCACCTCGGACACACACAACTAGGTCCCCGACAAGGGCTCAGGCCAGTCCTCCCCGCACTATTCCGTGGCCGGGCAATAACCCAGTGATCCAACATGGGACAGGACGCACGCACATCGAAGACGCCGGCGCGGGCGGCGCCCCAGGTGTCTTGATGCAGCCCCCAGGTCACCCACACGGTGTGGGCCTTATCAGCGCTTCCTGCCTGTTTCAGCAGCGCTTCGGCGGCCGCCCACGTAGCGGCATTGCCGCCCGTGATGATCCGCTTCTTCTTCAGCGAGGTCAGGGTCTGGTCGACGATCTCCTGCAGCTCCTCGGAGGTCAGGTTGGTGAAGAAGCCGTCACCAGGTACGACGACCGCCGGGTGCTGCTCGCGGAACACCGCGAGCTTCTGTAGTTGGGGCGGGTCTTGAACATCAGGTCCTGCGATTTGTCGGGCACCGCGGGTTCGCTGTGGTGGCTACGTGAGGGGTGGCAGCGTTGCCCAATACGGCGTGCTGTGCCGGCAGGGCGAACGTATTCGGCGAGCAGAACACGCAGGTGACGCCGACCGAAGATCAACATCGGGCCGGTGCGGACCGGTGGGTGGGCACACCGGTCCGGCACGCCATCACAGGCCAGCTAGGAGCAGAACAGTCCCAGCAGGCACTTTTTGATGCTCACCTTGTCGATCACCGGTCCGTAGGCGGTGGGTGTGGTGCTCCTGAACTCCACGGTGGCGTTCGGGCCCGGTGAGCTGAACGAGGCTGTCTCGGGTCGGTATCCCATAGTGGACCGAGACTTTCCGCTGGTGTCGAAGGAGAAGTTGCGGATGGGAGTCCCGTTGACCAGGACCTGTCCTGTCTTCACGGTCGGGCCGCCATCGGGGTTTCCGGCCAGGCAGTAGGTGATCACATAGGTGAACAGTGGCAGCGGGAGCGCGTCGGTGTCGGCCGTTCTCGCGACGCCGCCTTCCAGCCCGGTCCCGGAGCCGTTGCTGCCGCTGAGGTCCACGGACTGAACGCCGTCTGCGGCCTGCCAAAAGCCCTTCCCGATGAGATCGACGTTATTTTGTGAGACAGTCCAGGGCCCGATCGTCTGGCCCTTGGAAACCGTCCGGAACGTGTTCGGGGTGACAATCGGTGTCTCGAAGGTGTCACCGGGGGCGCTGTGACAACCCTCCGAAGAACCACCCGAATCACCGCCGGACACCGTTGTCGCGGCATTCGACAAGGGTGCCAGCGCGACACCAAGCCCACCCAGGGCGCTGATCATCCCTAGGCCAACGACGAGTCGTCGCAACGAAGTCCTTGCACTGCCCATAGCAAGATCACATCCATCCGTGTGGCGCGCCGTGGCGTAATAGCGAAAAGCCGAGATGGAGATGAGAGAGACATGCCCCGTGCCTCTTCGGAG
>DASXOV010000042.1:0-2349 GCA_036494005.1 Pseudonocardiaceae bacterium
CGTACTGTCCCGGATCGTTCCGGTGGCCACTGACCTGATCAGCATCGGTGATGGCACCCTCATCCGCCGCGACTGCTTCTTCACCGGATACCGCGCTGTCGCAGGCGTGCTGCAACTCGGACCGGTCACGCTGGGGCGCGACGTTGTCGTCGGCGAGCACACGGTGCTCGACGTCGGCGCCACGATGGGCGACGGCGCGCAGCTCGGCCACACCTCCGCGCTGCAAGCCGGGCAGACAGTGCCCGCAGGCGAACACTGGCACGGCAACCCGGCCGAACCTACCCAGGTGGACTACCGCCGAGTCGCCCCCGCCCGGTGTGGCATCATGCGCAAGATCGGCTACAGCCTGGCGCAGCTACTGGGCGCGGTGGTG
The DNA here is from genome assembly GCA_036494005.1 of Pseudonocardiaceae bacterium. GTDB lineage: Bacteria > Actinomycetota > Actinomycetes > Mycobacteriales > Pseudonocardiaceae. The sequence continues at coordinate 374 of DASXOV010000042.1, forward strand.
CTCGGCATGGTGGTGCTCGGCGTCGCGGGCATGCTGCTCAACGACATCCCGGCGCTCGTCGACGCGCTGAGCCCTGGCCAGGGCTCGCTGACCGACCCGACGTTCTACACGGACGTGCTGGCCGGGTCGTCCGTGCTCTTCTTCGGCGCGGTGGTCGTGGGCCTCGTCGTGATGGTCACAGTGCCGCGCCTGCTGGGACGGTTCGTCACGCCGGGCACGGTCTACCCGCTCTACGGCGTCCCCTACGCCCTCCAGCAGACGATCACCTGGCTGTCGAACTCCAGGTTCTTCATGCTCCTGCTGGGTGACAGTTCGTTCGTCGTGCACTACGTGCGCCGTCTCGGATACGACCTGGGCCGGGTGCTGCAGACCGGGTCGAACTTCGGCACCGATCTGCGCCACGACTCGCCCCACCTCTGCACGGTCGGCACCGGGACCATGGTCGCCGACGGCTTGTCGATCATGAACGCGGACTTCTCGGCCACCTCGTTCCGGGTCTCGCACGTGACTATCGGCGCGCGGAATTTCCTCGGCAACAACATCGCGTTCCCGTCCGGCGCCAAGGTCGGGGAGAACTGCCTGCTGGGCACGAAGGTCATGGTGCCCGTGGACGGACCGGTCCGGGAGAACGTCGGGCTGCTCGGCTCGCCCCCCTTCGAGATCCCGCGCTCGGTCCGGCGCGACCTCGGGTCCGACGGGGCCTCGGCGGCGTGGATCGACGAGGACGAGCGGCACCGACGCCTTCCTGCTAAGAACCGGTTCAACGCCGTCACCCTCATCACGGTCCTGGTGCTGCGCTGGTTCCAGTTCGTCCTCACCACCCTGCTGCCCGCTGCCTGCGCCGTGCTCGACTCCCACACCGGGCCCGCGGTCGTCATGGCCGAAGTAGTCGCCGTCGTCGTGGTCAACATCGGCTATGCCGTGCTGCTGGAGCGGGCGGTACTCGGCTTCGGCAGGCTGACCCCGAAGTTCTGCTCGATCTACGACCGGTACTTCTGGGGCCACGAGCGGTTGTGGAAAGTCCTCGTCAACGTGCCGCTGCTCAACGGCACCCCGTTCAAGAACCTCATCTGGCGCCTCGCCGGCGTCCGGATCGGACGTCGGGTGTTCGACGACGGCTGCGGCATCCCGGAGAAAACCCTCGTGACCATCGGCGACGACGTGGTGCTCAACGCGGGCAGCGTCATCCAGTGCCACTCACTGGAGGACGGCTACTTCAAATCCGGCCGCAGCAGCGTTGGCGACGGGGCCGTACTGGGCGTCAAGGCCTTCGTCCACTATGGCGTGTCCATGGGCGAGGGTTCGGTGCTCGACGCCGACTCCTTCCTGATGAAAGGCGAGGAGATCCCACCCAACGCCCACTGGCGCGGCAACCCCGCCACGCAAGCCCGGCAGCGATAGCAGGGGCCAGGTACTTCCTCCCTTCGACCCCCTGTGTGCGTAGTCTTCCAACCGACGACCGCGAGAACCGATCCCAAAAATACGTAGTGGGTGCGCCAGACCGACGCAGTGATGCCGGTTGCCCTGCAACTTCGCTTTTCGGCAAGATACTGAGATGCCAGACCTGGCAAGGCTGGCGATAACGCAACAGCACTTCCGGACAGGCCCCCTTGAGCGGCTGGGTCCTGCTCTCCCGCGGACCCGGATTGCCTGATTACACCGATGACATCGGCAACATCGGCAACATCGGCACTCTCGGGGTCATCAGCATAGTTGTCGAGGGCGTCCTGCTGATCCTCGCCGCAGCGTCTCTCCTGAAGCGGATCGGGATACCGAGGTAACGACGGTTCTGGCTGGCGCCCGCACACCGTTACAGTATCCCTTGGGATCGACCCGTCCGACCATCGAATGGTTTCGGCCCGCCCGGCCGCGCCGACAGCATTGATGAAAATGGTCCGGCACGAGCGCGCTGCTCAGGACTTGAGCACCGAATGGAGGTCGTCGGCGCGACCGACGGCACGTACTGCCTCACAGAG
>DASXOV010000043.1:0-20792 GCA_036494005.1 Pseudonocardiaceae bacterium
CCAGTAGGGCGTCGGATCCTGCGGATCGGTGATGTCGACCTGGAGCAACGGTCCGACCCAGGGGCTGTGCTGCACGAATGCGGCGGGGTCCAGATCGGGACCCAACGCCCGCCGCTTGCCGGACGGGGGGATCACCTGAACGTGTCCCAGATACCGCAGTGGCACGTGCGCGGGCCCGACCCGCAGCTCTCCGCCCGAAAGCCGGACACGTCGGCTGCCCATCCGGAGCAGGACCGCGCCGGCCAGCGGCAGAGTCAGCAGGTAGGGCAGCCAGGCACGGACGCCCGGATACCCCATGTGCACTTCCGCCGCCAGCAGGGCGGCCACCCCGAGGCCCAGTGGCCACCACCACCAGGGCACCGTGTGCCATTCATCGAAGGCGCGCTCGTTGCCGGGTACCCGGCCGGACTGCGGCCGGCCCGGGGCCGGGCGATCGGACATGGTGCCGAGGGTAGTCTCGCCCGCCGTGTGCCCGGCCGAGGTGTTCGGAGTCGAGGTCCTGCTGGTCCGGCTGGATCCGGAGGTCCCGATACCTCGTTACGCGCACCACGGCGATGCGGGTGCGGATCTGGTCACCACTCGGGACCTGCGGCTGCTGCCCGGAGAGCGGGCAGTGGTGGGGACCGGCGTCGCGATCGCATTGCCGATCGGCTACGCGGCGTTCGTGCACCCTCGCTCCGGGCTGGCGGCCCGCGCAGGGTTGGGCATCGTCAATGCACCGGGCACGATCGACGCGGGCTACCGGGGGGAAGTGCGGGTGTGCCTGGTCAACCACGATCCCCGGGACCCCGTGGTGGTGCACCGGCTGGACCGGATCGCGCAGCTGGTGGTGCAACGGGTGGAGCACGCGACGTTCCGTGAGGTCAGCGCACTACCAGGGTCGCCCCGGGGGGCCGCCGGATACGGGTCGACCGGGATTGCGTACGAGGAAGAGGGTTGAGCAGTGTTCGGACGTCGCCGTAGAGCCAGGCCGGAGCCGGCCGGGGAGCACGGCCCTGACCCGGCCCACCCCGGGTTCGCCGAGTCACAGGCTGCCGATCAAGGGCCGGCCGCCGGTCCCTTCGATGTGTCGGCGGAGCCCGACGACGGGCGGATCCGGCTGGACCTGGGCTCGTTGCGGCTTCCGATACCTGCCGGAGCGCAACTGCAGGTGGAGGTGGACCGGGCCGGGCCGGTACGTGCGGTGCATCTGATGACCGATGTCGGTCAGATCACCGTCACCGCCTACGCCGCCCCGCGAAGTGGCGGGTTGTGGAAAGAGGTCGCCAGGGAACTCGTGGCCGCGTTGCGGGCCGATGGTGCGCCGGTCACCCGAGCGCGGGGTGAATGGGGCGAGGAGATCGACGCGGTCACCCCCCAGGGGATGCTGAGGTTCCTCGCGGTGGATGGGCCGCGGTGGATGCTGCGCGGTGTTGCTGCGGGGCCCGCCGAGCACGTCGAGGCACGGATCGCCCTGTTGCGTGATGTCGTACGGGATACCGTGGTCGTGCGCGGACCGGAGCCGCTGCCGGTGCGCAGCCCGCTGCCGCTACAACTGCCCGGGCCGCTGGCCGATCAGCTCAAATCGGCCACCGCCGCGCAGGATGATCCGACCGTCGGCAGCGGTTAGAAACCGCCCGGCGCGTCGGGTCGGCACTTGATCGACCGCCGGACGGGCGATGCTCGTCGAACAGGCCGGAACTGCCAGGACCGACTACCCTGACGAATACGTGGGCCCGTCGGGGGACCCTGGATCGCTGGCGGAGTTCGATGATGAACGGTGCGGCTCCGAGCTACTGGCGGCGTTTCGTCCGCCGGCTCACCACTGATGCCACTGAGCTGGACGCCGACGAGCTGTGCAGTCGGGTCGAACAGTCGGGGGCGCGGCGGGCCAGCGAATGCGCCTGCGGTGAGGCCGTCACCGTCCTGGGGCGGCTGCGCAGCGTCGAACTGTGTCCCCGGGAGGCCATCGCCACCTTGGAGGCCGAGTTGTTCGACGGCACCGAAGGCGTCACGCTGGTCTGGCTGGGCCGGCGCCGGATCCCGGGTATCGAGCCCGGCCGTACCATCCGGGCATCCGGGCGGATGGCGGTCCGTGACGGGCGCAAGGTCCTCTACAACCCCTTCTACGAACTGCAGCGGAGTACATGACGCACCCGTTCCCACCTCCGGAGGATGCGACCAGCCGGAAGCCCGCGACCGACCCAGAACCCGGTACCCCCACCCTGCTGGAGCAGATGGGCGGTGTAGGGGGTCTGGTGGCCTCTGTGGTGCCGGTTGTGGTCTTCGTCGTGGCGAACACGCTGAGCGGGTTGCAGCCTGCGATCTGGTCCGCTCTGGGCGCCGGCGTCGTGGTGGGTCTGTGGCGGCTGGTCCGTAAGGAGCCGCTGCAGCCGGCCGTGTCCGGCATCCTCGGGGTCGGTTTGTGCGCCTTCATCGCATACCGCACCGGGGAGGCGCGGGGCTTCTTTCTCTATGGAATCTGGTACAGCCTGGTGCTGGGGCTGGCCTTCCTGTTGTCCGTACCGGTGCGCAGACCGTTGGTCGGGGTGCTCTGGTCGGTGCTCAACGGAGCCGGGCCGGACTGGCGTTTCGATTCACGCGTCCGGTTCGGCTACCAGGTGGCGACCCTGGTCTGGGCGGTGTTCTTCCTCGCCCGCTTCGTGGTGCAGCATTGGTTGTACGAGGCGCAGGAGACCACCTTGCTCGGCGTTGCCAGGCTGGCGATGGGCCTGCCGCTGACCGCTGTCGCCGCCCTGGTGACAATCTGGGCGATCCGGCGTGCGCGTCCGGCCGACGCCGCCGCCTAGCCGCTAAGACGGACGGCGGCCGAGCGCCGCATGCACCTCGGCTTCCACGTCCGCGGTGGCCACGAACAGCAGTTCGTCCCCGCCTTCGAGGGGATCGTCACTTTGCGGCACGATCACCCGTCCGCCGCGCAGGATGGTGACCAGCGCAGCGTCCGGGGGCAGCATCAACTCCCGCACCGGCCTGCCTGCCAGCGGGGTGTCCGAGGGGAGGGTCACCTCGACCAGGTTGGCCTGGCCCTGCCGTAGCGTCATCAGCCGTACCAGGTCACCGACGCTGACCGCCTCCTCGACCATCGCTGCGAGCATCCGTGGGGTCGAGACCGAGACGTCCACCCCCCACGCCTCGGTGAACAGCCACTCGTTGCGGGGGTTGTTCACCCTCGCCACCACGCGGCGCACGGCGAATTCGGTCTTGGCCAGCAGCGACACCACGAGGTTGACCTTGTCGTCGCCCGTGGCCGCGATGACCACGTCACAGCGTTCCAGCCCGGCTTCCTCCAGCGAGGCCACCTCGCAGGCGTCGGCGAGTACCCATTCGGCTGCCTCGACCTCCTGCGGGTCGAACTGGCCGGTATCTCGCTCGATGAGCATCACGTCATGGCCGAACTCGAGCAATTCGGTGGCGATGGACCGGCCGACCGCACCGGCTCCGGCGATGGCAACCCGCATGGCGGCGCTCCGATCAGTCGTTCGGCGGCGCGGACGCCGCAGTGCTGACGTCGGTCACGGTGCCGGAGATCACCGCGGCATAGACCTGATCGTCGGCCTGCAGCACCGTCTTGCTGCCGGGCAACACCCCGGTTCCGAAGCGGATGATGAAGGCGATCCGTGCGCCGGTCCGTTCCTCCAGGTCGTGCACGCTGCAGCCCACCCAGCCGTCGTGCAGCGGCAACTGCAGCACGGCGACCGTGCCCGAGGGATCCCGCCACGCCGTGGCCGCGCCGTCGGGCAGCAACATGCGCAGGAACCGGTCGGTGGTCCACGGCACGGTGGCCACCGTCGGAATACCGAGCCGTTCGTAGACCGCCGCTCGCTTGGGGTCGTAGATCCTGGCGACCACGTGCTGCACGCCGAAGGTCTCCCTGGCCACCCGCGCGGAGATGATGTTGGAGTTGTCACCGGAGGACACCGCGGCGAATGCGCCGGCATGCTCGATCCCGGCCTCGACGAGCACCTGCCGGTCGAAGCCGGTACCGAGGACCTGCTGGCCGTGGAAGTCGGCTCCGAGTCGCCGGAAGGCCTGCAGGTCCCTGTCGATCACCGCCACCTCGTGCCCAAGACGTTCCAGCGCGAGGGCCAGACCGGAACCCACCCGCCCACAACCCATGATCACGACGTGCACTCGGCCACTCCCGGGTCGACGGTTGCGGGAGACCGTATCGTCGCCCGGGTGGCCACTCCGCGCCGGGCCGCACGGTCCGCCGTACGCTTCGCGCGTGTCGAAGCTCGTTACCGCAGCGAAACGGATCCTCGTCGGGAGGCCGTTCCGTAGTGAACGGCTGAGCCACACACTACTGCCCAAGCGCATCGCCCTGCCGGTTTTCGCCTCGGATGCGATGTCCTCGGTGGCCTACGCCCCCGAGGAGATCTTCCTCATGCTCTCCATTGCCGGGATCACCGGATATGCGTACGCGCCGTGGATCGGGCTTGCTGTGGCGGTAGTCATGCTCGTCGTGGTGACCAGTTATCGGCAGAACGTTCGGGCCTATCCATCCGGAGGCGGGGACTACGAGGTCGCCACGGTGAATCTGGGCGGTTCCGCCGGACTTGTGGTGGCCAGTGCGTTACTTGTCGATTATGTACTCACCGTTGCTGTGTCCATTTCTGCGGCAGCGTCGAACATCGGCTCGGCGTTACCCTTCGTGGCCACTCACAAGGTGGCGTTCGCGGTCGCCGCGATAATTCTGATCACGGCGGCAAATCTACGTGGGATCCGGGAATCCGGGACCGCTTTCGCAATTCCCACCTACGCGTTCATGATCGGAGTTCTGAGCATGATCGCGTGGGGGTTCGCTCGGGTTCTGTTGCTGGGTGACCAGGTTCGCGCCGAATCCGCGGGATTCGAGATACACGCCGAGGCCGACCGGCTCGTTGGGATCGCAATGGCGTTCCTGATGCTGCGCGCCTTCTCCTCCGGTTGTGCCGCGCTGACCGGCGTGGAGGCGATCAGTAACGGGGTGCCCGCCTTCCAGAAGCCGAAGTCCCGCAATGCCGCCACTACGTTGCTGCTTCTCGGGATCATCTCGGTCACGATGTTGATGGGCTTGATCGGTCTCGCCCGGCTCACCGGAGTGAAGATGGCGGAGCACCCGGGCAGCCAGTTGATCGGAGCGCCACCCGGGTATGTGCAGAAGACGATGGTGGCGCAGGTCGCTCAAGCGGTGTTCCACGGATTTCCGGCTGGCTTCTTCTTCATCACCTCGGTGACCGCGCTGATCCTGGTGCTCGCCGCCAACACGGCGTTCAACGGTTTCCCGGTGCTGGGTTCCATCCTGGCGCAGGACCGTTATCTGCCTCGTCAGCTACACACTCGCGGGGACCGGCTGGCCTTTTCGAACGGTATCCTCTTCCTCGCGGGCGCCGCGATCGTTCTGGTGATTTCGTTCGAAGCGGAGGTCACCCGTCTGATCCAGCTCTACATCGTCGGGGTGTTCGTGTCGTTCACTCTGAGCCAGATCGGAATGGTGCGGCATTGGAACCGGTTGCTGGCCACTGAAACCGATACGGCGCAGCGACGGCGTATGCGCCGCGCCCAGACGATCAATGCCATCGGGATGGTGATGACCGGGTCGGTCCTGGTGGTTGTGCTGCTCACCAAGTTCACCCAGGGTGCCTGGATCGCGATCGCGGCCATGGTGGTGATCTTCGCGGTGATGCAAGCGATCCGGAGGCACTATGACAAGGTTTCCGCCGAACTTGTGCCCCGCGAGACCGACGCCGTGCTGCCCTCGCGGAATCACGCGATCGTGCTGGTCTCCACACTGCACCTGCCGACCCTGCGTGCACTCGCCTATGCCCGCGCCACCCGTCCCGATGTGCTCGAGGCCGTCACCGTCAACGTCGACGAGTCCAGTACCCGGAGCCTGGTCGCCGACTGGGAGGCGCGGAATCTGCCGGTGCCACTCAAGGTGGTCGAGTCGCCTTACCGGGAGATCACCAAGCCGGTCGTCGACTACGTCAAGCGGGTGCGCTCCAACAACCCCCGCAACGTGGTCACCGTCTTCATCCCCGAGTACGTCGTGGGGCACTGGTGGGAGCAGATCCTGCACAACCAGAGCGCCCTGCGGCTCAAGGGCCGTCTGCTGTTCGAGCCGGGTGTGATGGTCACCAGTGTGCCCTGGCAACTCCGATCCTCGGCCCGGGTCGCCGAGCGCGACGCGTCCATGGAGCGCGACTCGTTCGTTCCGGGTGCGGTGCGCCGAGGCCTGGATCCCGAGTTCAACGTGGCCGCGGCAGACGCCGTTCCTGCCGTCGGTACGACGTCCGCATCCGAGGTGGCCCCCGATGGCGCGGACGGTGCCATCGGCGAGGGCACCGCGTCCGGTTCCAGGAAACGCCAGGCAGACCAGACATGATCCCGGACGTGCACCCTGCCTCTGGTCCTGAACTGGAGCTCACCGTCGGAGCGGTGGGTCACGGTGGCTTCTGCGTCGCCCGCCACGACGGCCGGGTGGTGTTCGTCCGGCATGCGCTGCCGGGGGAGCGGGTGCGCGCGGTGGTGACCGAGGACCGCGGCGGGTCCTACTGCCGTGCCGACGCGGTGCAGGTACTCCAAGCTGCCCCGGGGCGGGTGCTGCCGCCCTGCCCGGCATCCGGACCAGGTGGTTGCGGGGGCTGTGACTTCCAGCACGTCGACCCCGCTGTGCAACGCGGGCTCAAGGCCGAGGTGGTGGCCGAGCAGTTCCGCCGGATCGCCGGGCTGGATGTCCCGGTGCCGGTGCTGGAGCTGCCCGGCGGGGCGCTGGGCTGGCGAACCCGGACCCGGCTGGCGGTGGACGGGGCGGGGCGAGCCGGTTTCCGGGCGCATCGCAGCCACACGGTCCAGCCGGTGCCCACCTGTCCGCTGGCCCCTGCCGGTGCCCTGGACCAGGTGCTGAGCCGCCGCTGGCGCCCGGGGACGGAGCTGGAGGTGGTGGCCGATGACGACGGTCGGCTGCACGTGGCCGAGTTGCGTGCGGGCCGCCCACCCACCTGGGTACGCGGCACCGGGCGGGCTGTGCAGCACGCGGCGGGTCGTCGCTGGGAGGTGAGCGCGCACGGCTTCTGGCAGGTGCACCCCGCTGCGGCGGATGCGCTGGCCACGCTGGTCGGGGACTGGGCCGGTGCACCTGAGGGGGGCAGGGCGTGGGACCTCTACGGCGGGGTGGGGTTGTTCGCGTCGGTGCTCGCCGGGCAGGTCGGCCCGGCCGGATCGGTGACGGTCGTCGAATCGTCGCGGCGCGCGGTGATCGCGGGCACGGAGGCACTGGCCGACCTGCCGCAGGTGCGTTTCGTCACTGGGCGGGTGGAGCGGGCGTTGTCCCAGCTGCCCGGGAAGCCCGATGTGGTCGTGCTCGACCCGCCCCGCCGGGGCGCGGGCCGGGAGGTGGCCACCGCCGTGGCGCGCCGGGGCCCTGCGCGCATCGTGCACGTCGGATGTGACCCGGCCGCGCTGGCCAGAGACGTCGCCGCGTACCTCGGATGCGGTTACCGGCTGGTGGAAGTGCGGGCGCTGGACACCTTCCCGATGACCCACCACGTGGAATGCGTGGCGGTTCTGCGATCCGACGCAGATGTCGCCGTCACAAATGTCGATCGGCCGGACCGGCACTGATTCGCTCCGTAAACTGGGCCACCGGTCGCCCCCGAGGCGACCTTCTGTCGGAGGACCCGCCGGAGGGGTTTGGCCCGGATGCTGGTGACGAGCGAAGTGGGAGACACGGTGACCCTGCTGCAGTCGGTTCGGAGCCCGCAGGACATCAAGCGACTCGACGGTGCGGCTCTGGCGCAGTTGGCCTCGGAGATTCGCGCCTTCCTGGTCGACAAGGTGTCCCGCACCGGAGGGCACCTGGGCCCCAATCTCGGGGCGGTGGAGCTCACCCTCGCCGTGCACCGGGTGTTCGATTCCCCGCATGATCCCGTGGTGTTCGACACCGGGCACCAGGCCTATGTGCACAAGATCGTGACCGGCCGGGCCGACGGCTTCGACCGGCTGCGCAAACGGGGTGGGCTGTCCGGTTACCCGTCGCGGGCGGAGAGCGAGCACGACTGGGTCGAGTCCAGCCATGCCTCGGCGGCGCTGTCCTACGCCGACGGGCTGGCTAAGGCGTTCGGTCGCAGCGGCGCGCGCAGACATGTCGTCGCCGTCGTCGGCGACGGCGCGCTGACCGGCGGGATGTGCTGGGAGGCGCTGAACAACATCGCCGCGGGCAAGGACCGGTCAGTGGTGATCGTGGTCAACGACAACGGCCGCTCCTACTCGCCGACCATCGGGGGGCTGGCCGACCATCTGACCACTCTGCGGTTGCGGCCGGGCTACGAGCGGGTGCTGCGCAGCGGGAAGGAAGCGCTGGAACGCACCCCGGTGGTGGGCCGGGCGATCTATGCCGCGCTGCATGCCGCCAAACGCGGCCTCAAGGACGCGTTGACCCCCCAGATCCTGTTCGAGGATCTCGGGCTGAAGTACCTGGGGCCGGTGGACGGCCATGACCTGCCCACGATGGAGGCCGCACTGCGCCGGGCCAAGGACTTCGGTGGGCCGGTGATCGTGCACGCGGTGACCCGCAAGGGCAACGGTTACCGGCCTGCCGAGAACGACGCCGCCGAACTCATGCACCAGGTGAAGGTGATGGACCCGGAGACGGGGGAACCCATCGTGCCCGCCGGGATCTCCTGGACCAGCGTGTTCACCGAGGAACTGATCCGCCTCGGTGGTGAGCGCGACGACCTGGTGGCGATCACGGCGGCGATGCCCGGCCCGACCGGCCTCGCCGCGTTCGCCGAGCGCTTCCCTGGCCGCTGCTACGACGTCGGCATCGCCGAGCAGCACGCGATCACCTCCGCGGCCGGGCTGGCGCTGGGTGGGTTGCGTCCGGTGGTCTCGCTGTACTCCACGTTCCTCAACCGCGCGTTCGATCAACTGCTGATGGACGTGGCTCTGCTGGGCGCCCCGGTGACGATCACTCTTGACCGGGCCGGGGTCACCGGCGACGACGGCGCCAGTCACAACGGCATGTGGGACCTGTCGTTGCTCGGCATCGTGCCGGGCATCCGGGTGGCCGCGCCCCGCGACGCCGCAACCCTGCGCGAGGAGCTGAGGGAGGCCGTCGCGGTGGACGACGGACCGACCGCGGTGCGGTTCCCCAAGGGCGCCGTCATCGAGTCGGTACCGGCACTGGAGCGCATCGAGGGGGTGGACGTGCTGCGCAGGCCCGCCCCGGGCTGTGGTGAGGACGTGTTGCTGGTGGGGGTGGGCGCCTTCGCCGCACTCGCCGTGGCGACCGCCACCCGGCTCGCCGACCAGGGCATCGGGGTGACCGTCGTGGATCCCCGCTGGGTGCTGCCGGTGCCCGAGGTACTGGCACGGATGGTCGCGCGGCACCGGTTGGTGGTCAGTATCGAGGACGGCGGGCGGCACGGCGGGTTCGGCTGGTCACTGGCCGCCGCGTTGCGCGACGGCGAGGTCGACGTGCCACTGCGCGACGTCGGGGTTCCGCAGCAGTTCCTCGAGCACGGTTCCCGCGACGAGGTGCTCGCTGATCTCGGGCTCACCGCACAGGATGTGGCCAGGGCGGTCACCGGCTGGGCGGCCGGGTTGATCGGGGCACCCGAACCGCCGCTGACCGCTGAGGCTCCGGAAACCGCCCCGTAGGCATGTCTGCGCAACTGGGCGACCTGTGGTGTGGGAACGTGGTCAGGTGCGCATCCTGATCGTCGAGGACGAGCAGCCGCTGGCCGACGCGGTCGCACGTGGCCTGCGTCGCGAGGGCATGGCGGTGGATGTGGCCTACGACGGGGAGAGCGGCCACGAGAAGGCCTCGGTCACCCGATATGACGTCGTGGTGCTCGATCGCGACCTGCCGGGGATGACCGGCGACCAGCTGTGTGCCGAGATCGCCAAATCGGCGGCGGTCACCCGGGTGCTCATGCTGACGGCCAGCGGGACGGTATCCGATCGGGTGGCCGGGCTTTCCCTGGGTGCCGACGACTACCTGTCCAAGCCGTTCGCGTTCCCCGAACTGGTCGCCCGGCTGCGCGCGCTGGGTCGTCGCGCCACCCCGGCCGTGCCCCCGGTGCTCAGTGCCGGTGATGTCGTGCTGGACCCGGCGCGGCGCACGGTCAGCCGGTCCGGTGCGCCGGTGGATCTCACCCGCAAGGAGTTCGGGGTGCTCGAGGTGCTGCTCTCTGCAGGTGGCGGAGTGGTCAGCAGCGAGGAGCTGCTGGAGCGGGTGTGGGACGAGAACGCCGACCCGTTCACCACGACGGTGCGGGTGACCGTGATGACCCTGCGCAAGAAGCTCGGCGAACCGGGCATCATCGAGACGGTGGTGGGGTCTGGCTACCGAGTGCCCACGGCCAGCTCCGCACCCGGCTGAGCGTTCGGTGCGGCTCCGTCGCGGGCCCGGCCTGCGTGCCCGGCTCACGTTGCTCGCCACCGGGTTGTCGGCGGCCAGTAGCGCCTTGCTGTTGTGGCTGGGCTGGTTGCTGGTCGGCGGGGTGGTGGCCGCGGTGCCGGACCTGCCGGCGGGAAGCACCGTCCAGGTGGACGGCGTGCCGGTGGCGGCCGACCGGCTGGGGGAGGCGTTGCGGGAGGCGGCCAGGGTGCGGGTGCTGGAGGCCGGATCGGTCGCCTTTCTGCTCGCCGTGACCGCGACCGCCCTGTTGGCCTGGGTGCTCACCGGACACGTACTGCGGCCGTTGCACGACGTCACCGCCACCGCCCAGCGGCTGTCCGTCGAATCGCTCGATGAGCGACTCCGGTTGCCCGGGCCCCGGGACGAGGTGGCCGAACTCGCCGACACCTTCGATGCGATGCTGGACCGGCTGCAGGCGGCTTTCGACGCGCAGCGCCGCTTCGTGGCCAACGCCAGTCACGAGTTGCGGACCCCGCTGGCTGTGGTGCGTACCGAGGTGGATGTGACACTCGCCGATCCCGCAGCGGACGAGACAGAGCTGCGCCGGATGGCCGAGGTGATCCGCCAGGCCACCCTGCGCGCTCAGCAATTGGTGGACGGACTGCTCGTGCTGGCCCGGACGGAGGGCAGCGCGCTGCGGGCCCGGGAGCCGGTCGACCTGGCCGTGCTGGCCGGCGTCGCGCTGCGGATCGTCGCACCGGAGAGCCGGGGCCGTGGTTTGCGGATCGGCGTGCACACCGCGTCAGCGCCGGTCACCGGTGACCCGGCGTTGTTGGAGCGGGTGGTGGGCAATCTGGTCGAGAACGCCGTCCGGCACAACGTCGAGGGCGGCTGGGTACAGGTGTGGACCGGGGTGGCGGGACAGCGGGCGACGTTGCGAGTCAGCGGCTCCGGTGAGCTGGTCGCCCCTGAGGCGGTGGAGGCCCTGTTCGAGCCGTTCCACCGTGGTGGGGTGGCGCGTACCTCCAGGGACGGCGCTGGGCTGGGTTTGTCCATAGTCCGGGCGGTGGTGAGCGCGCATGGCGGCACGGTGCACGCCGACCCCGTCGCAGGGGGCGGCCTCGCAGTGACCGTGCACCTTCCCGTGGGGTAGGTAGCTCTTCAAGTACTGCCAACCCGGCTTGGGAAGGTCTTCAACAGCTGCCAACGCGCGACGTGCCCTGCGCGGGTTCGGAGGTTGGCTGCTGTTAAGTGCCCTCGTGATCCGGGTTGGCAGTACTTGAAGAGCTGCCCACGAGTGAGGTGGTGAGGGGGAGCACGGTGAGGTCGCGTTGCCAGCGCCGCGCACCGCCCGCGGTCAGCTCGCGCTCCACCGTGTCGGCGTCCAGCGGCTCGGGGGGTTCCCAGCACAACCGGCGGACCAGATCGGGTTGCAACAGATTCTGCATCGGTACCCGATGGTGTTCGGCGACCTCGGTGAGCGCGGTGCGCGCCGCGGTCAGCCGGGCCGCTGCCGCCGGATCCCGGTCCTGCCAGCGGTTCGCCGGTGGCGGGCCGTCGCCTGGCGCACGCAGCGAGGGCAGCTCCCGTGCGGGGAGCGTCCTGGCGGTCCTCAGCGCGGCGAGCCAGATCCTGGACACCCGCCGCTGCGAGCGGCCGCCGAACACGGGACGGGCCAGCAGCGCAGCCTCGTCGGGTGGATCGGTCAGTGCCGCGTCGATGATGGCTGAATCGGGCAGCACACGTCCCGGCGCGATGTCGCGTTCGCGGGCCAGTTGCTCCCGGGCCAGCCACAGCTCGCGCACTGCGGCCAGCTGACGGGCTTTGTGGATGCGGTGCATGCCGGAGGTTCGGCGCCACGGGTCGACCCGGGGGGCGGGCGGCCCGGCCGTGCGTACCGCCTCGAATTCCTCAGCCGCCCAGGCCATCTTGCCCTGGGTCTCCAGTTCGGTGGCGATCGTCGTGCGCAGCGTCAACAGCAGTTCGACGTCCAGCGCGGCGTAGGTCAGCCACTCGGCGGGTAGCGGGCGGCGGGACCAGTCGGCGGCGCCGTGCCCCTTCTGCAGCTGGAAGCCGAGCAGGTCCTCCACCAGCGCCCCCAGCCCGACTCGCTCGAACCCGGCCAGCCGGGCGGCCAGTTCGGTGTCGAACAACGACCGGGGTGCCAGCCCGAGGTCGGTCAGGCAGGGCAGGTCCTGCGAGGCGGCATGCAGGACCCACTCGAGTGGGTTGAGCACATCGGCCAGCCCGGAAAGGTCATCGAGACCGATCGGGTCGATGAGTACCGTGCCGGTCCCCTCGCGGCGGATCTGGATGAGATAGGCACGCTGCCAGTAGCGGTAACCGGAGGCCCGTTCGGTATCCATGGCGACCGGTCCCATGCCTTCCGCGACAGCCGCGGCCGCCGCCTCGAGGGCTGACCTGGAGGCGACGACCGGCGGGACCCCGGCCGCGGGAGCGAGCAGCGGAACCGGTGTGGTCCCAGTCAGCGGATCACCCCGGCCCGCATCGCCAGTGCGACCATCTGGGCCCGGTCCCCGGTGCCGAGCTTGCGCCCGATCCGGGACAGGTGACTCTTCACCGTGAGCGCGGAGAGGCTCAGCGCCTCACCGATCTCCTTGTTGGACTGGCCGTCGGCGACCAGTTGAAGCACCTCGACCTCCCGTGCGGACAATTCCCGCGGGGTGTTGTCGGTGCCCGGCACCCGAGTACCCGATGCCAGCATCGGCGCCACCGTTGGGTCTGCATACACCCCACCTTCAAGCACCCGGCGTACCCCGTCGGTCACCACCGTCGGAGAGGCCGACTTGAGCAGATAGGCCTGTGCACCACTCTGGAACGCTGCCCGCACCGCGTGCGGGTCATCGGACGAGGCGAGCACGACGATTCGGGGCCAGCCCTGGCCGCGAAGTTCGCCGACCAGGTCCAACCCGCTGCCGTCGGGCAGGCTGAGATCCAGTATCGCGAGATCGCACGGACCCGAGGCCAGGGCACGGGCCCTCGCCTCGGCCACCGAGGCGGCCTCATGCACCGTGCCGGCGCCCATTGTCACCAACCGTGAGGCAATAGCCTCACGGAGTAACGGATGGTCGTCGACGACCAGTACTGTAAACAGTTCCTCCCGCGGATGCGGGACCATTGACGCCGGGACGGCGCCGGACGGCGTCGACCTAACGGTCGCACCGTATCCGACAGCAGCCACGTCGCTACCTCCCTGGAGTCGGTCGTGCCCCCCGACCGCACCGGGACCTCGTCCGAGCAACCGCGCCGCTACTCGACCGAGGGTGGTGTCGTACGGGGGAGAGTAGCCGTCCGAGCGGGGTAACGGGGGCGACGCGCGCACGTTCTTGGCAATCTGCCAGCGAAGACGCTATCGACGGTCGCACGATCAGGGGAGAACTTCGAAGACCATGTAACGCGGGGGCCTTGTTACACGACTCTCTATTTTGGTCTATCCCTTGCACTGACCGTGTGTGCCATTGCAGTCACCGTTTGTGAGCCGACAGAACGCGCCGAAACGTTCGGGCGATAGACCGGTTGGGGCACCCAGGATGATCAGTCGCGGTGCTTGCCGAGAGCCACGACGCCGACCGGAGGAAGCCCGGCCACTGTCGCGATCAACTCGCAGAAAGCCTCGGCGTGCGCCGTCACGTGGTCACCGACGGGAGTCCATGAGGCCCGCAGTTCCAGCTCGTCGGCGCGCTCAGGCCCGGAGATGTCACCGAACCGGGCCGAGGAGGTCTGGGTGACGGTGCCGCCGAGCGCCGTGTAGTCCGCGCCGTGGCACCGGAGCGCCTCGGTGAGCCAGGACCAGCCGACTGCGGGCAGCAGCGGATCTCCGGCGAACTCGACGTCCAGATCGGCCCGAATGAAGCCGACCAGCCGCATGGTCCCGTCCCAGGCGTCCTGACCGTCCGGCTCGTGGAGCAGGACCAGCCGTCCGATCGCCGATGCGTGGATGTCACCCGACAGTTCCAGTCCCCAGGCGTAGGCCCATGGCGCCAACCGGCGCGGAGCCGGGATCGGGTCGAACCCGACCTCTGGGCGAGGCCGCACCGCGCTGAGTGAGACCACCGCCCTGCGGAAGATCTCCGGGGCGGCCGCCAGGTCGGACACGCCAGACACCCTAGGAGCACTGCTACCGGCGGTCTTCCCGCCACGCCGCTGCATCGGGGTATACGGCACAGGGGGAGGGGTCACGATGCCCTGGCGACACGGGGCCGGACCGCTGGGGCCAACTCGGGCGACCACCAGATCTCGACACCGATCCCGCAGTCCACGCAGACCGCGACCGGGCCGGGATCACCGGCCAGCGCGACGACTTCCACCGTGCGGTCCGCCTGGCACTCCGGGCACCAGGCGATGTCGATCGTGATGGCATCGTGGGCGGACATGCGCACCTCCCGCAGGTACGGTTTGACTCTCTCGCCAGGCACACGGTGGCATGCGCCGGGGCGGACCGTCAGCCCGCCACGCCGGGCAGGAGTCAACCCGTGCGACGATGGTGACGAGATGACCAGGACCACGGAACCGGCCACCGCTCGCCGGTTGCTCCCCGAAGCGCCGCTGTTGGTCGCCGCTCGCGGTGAGCGTCCGGCTCAGCTCCCCGTCTGGTTCATGCGGCAGGCCGGGCGGTCCTTGCCCGAGTACCGCGAGGTGCGGGCCGGCATGCCGATGCTGCAGGCCTGCATGACCCCCGAATTGGCCTGCGAGATCACGCTCCAGCCGGTGCACAGGCACGGGGTGGACGCGGCGATTCTCTTCAGCGACATCGTGGTACCGCTGCATGCCGCAGGTGTTGCGCTCGACATCGTGGCTGGCACCGGCCCCGTCGTGGACAACCCGGTAAGCAGCGCCGCGGACGTCGCTGCGTTGCCTACGCTCGAAGCCGACGCGGTCGAGCCGGTCGCCGCCGCGGTGCGCCTGCTGATCGGTGAGCTGGGGCAGACCCCGCTGATCGGTTTCGCCGGTGCCCCGTTCACGCTGGCGTCCTACCTGGTGGAGGGGGGGCCGAGCCGCCACCACGAGCGCACCAAGGCGCTCATGCACACCGCGCCCGAAGTCTGGCATGCGCTGCTCGAGCGGCTCGCCGAGCTCACTCTGACGTTCCTGCGGGTGCAGGCAGCGGCGGGAGTGGATGTGGTGCAGTTGTTCGACTCCTGGGCGGGGGTGCTGTCGGAGCGCGACTACCGGCAGTTCGTGCTCCCGCATTCGGCTCGGGTGCTGGAGGGCCTGGCGAGCATCGGCGTGCCGCGGATCCACTTCGGCGTCGGCACCGGCGAACTGCTGGGTGTGATGGCGCAGGCGGGTGCCGACGTCGTCGGGGTGGACTGGCGGATACCGCTGGACGTCGCCGCGCAGCGGGTCCGCGCGGCTCGTCCGGACGGCCCGGTCGTCCTGCAGGGCAACCTCGATCCGGCGGTGCTGCTGGCCGGGTGGCCTGCTGTCGAGGGGGAGGTGCACCGGGTGATCGCCGAAGGGCGAGGGGCGGACGCGCATGTGCTGAACCTCGGCCACGGTGTCCTGCCCGGAACCGACCCGGATGTGCTGACCCGGATCGTGGAGCTGGCGCACTCGCGGTGACCGGTGAGCCGTCAGGGCCGGCCGCCACGCGGGTCGCCGTGGTCGGCGGGGGTGTCTCCGGGTTGGCTGCGGCCCACCGGCTGCGCACCCTGCTCGGCCCGGATGCCGAGATCGTGCTCATCGAGGCTTCGCGGCGACTGGGTGGCGCATTGCGCACCGTCGAGCTCGGTGGCCTGGCTCTCGACGTGGGTGCGGAGGCGTTTCTGGTGCGCCGACCGGAGGCGTCCGCCCTGGTCGCGGAACTGGACCTGGGTGCGGAGCTGACCCACCCCACCCCGGCGGCCCCGACGGTGCGAGCAGGCGCGCGGACCCGGCCTTTGCCCACGCGCACCGTGCTGGGGCTGCCGGGGACCGCGGACGACGTCGCCGGTCTGCTCTCCGGCCGGGGACTCGCGCGGCTGGCCGCCGAGCCATCCGTGCCGTTGCACTGGGTGCCCGGGCAGGACGTCGCGGTGGGCTCGTTGCTGCGGGAGCGCGCCGGTGACGAACTGGTCGATCGGCTGGTCGATCCGCTGCTCGGCGGGGTCTACGCCGGACGGGCTGACGCGCTGGGGCTGCGCGCGACGTTGCCCACCGTTGCGACCGCGCTGGACCGAGGGGCCGGGTCGTTGCTCGCGGCGGCGGCCGGCGCGCTGCCACCGCCGGTGGCTCGGCACCCTGCCCGCCCCCCGGTCTTCGGCACTCTGCGCGGCGGACTCGGGGGTCTGGTCGACGCACTGATCGGCGCCTCGGCGGCCGAGGTGCGCCTCAGGCTGCCGGTGCGCGGGCTGGCCCGGATCCCCAGCGGCTGGCGGCTGGAACTGGGCAGCGCGGCGCGGCCCGAGTATCTTGACGCCACCGCGGTGCTGCTCGCGGTTCCGGCTCCGGCCTTGCGGCGGCTGCTGGCCGGTCCGCTGCCCGCTGCGTCGGCGGGCGCCGCCCGGATCGAGGTGGCGTCCTCGGTGGTGGTCGGTCTCGCCCTCCCGGCCGCCGCCGCGCGGGCAGTTCCGGGAGCGTCCGGGGTCCTGGTCGCCTCCGGCGAACCCTTGTCGGTCAAGGCGTTCACGTTCTCCGGACGCAAATGGGCGCACGCCGCGTCCGACGAGGTGATGCTGGTCCGTGGCTCGCTGGGCCGGTACGGCGACGCCCCCATGTTGCAACGGGACGACGCGGAACTGGTCGAGGTCGTGCGCGCCGATCTCGCCGCGCTCACCGGAGTCACCGCCGTGCCGGTGGCCACCGTGGTGGCGCGCTGGGGCGGCGGGCTGCCACAGTACGCGCCGGGTCACCTCGACGCCGTCGCCACAGTGGAGCGGGCAGTGGCCGGGTCACCCGGTCTCGCGGTGGCTGGTGCCGCCCTGCACGGGGTCGGCGTTCCTGCCTGCCTCGGTACCGCCGCCGCTGCGGCACATCGCATCGCGGAGTACCTCGGCTCCGTCGGGCGTCTCGCCGGACCGCACACCGCGCGCGGTGAGACGATGGGGTCATGAACCGTCTCGACTACGCCGCGTTGAATTCCACGATCCGCTACACGATGTGGTCGGTGTTTCGGATCGAGCCCGGGCGGCTGCCCGCCGATCGTGGCGAGGTTGCGCGTGAGGCGGAGCAGTACCTCGACGCGCTGGAGGGCAAGGGCGTCGTGGTGCGCGGGGTCTACGACCTGGCCGGCCTGCGGGCCGATGCGGACTGGATGGTCTGGTGGCATGCCGAGCAGGTGGAGGCGCTGCAGGCCGGGTATGCCGAACTGCGCCGCTCCACCGCGCTGGGCCGGGCCGGTGTGCCGGTGTGGTCGAACGTCGCACTGCACCGTCCCGCGGAGTTCAACAAGAGCCACGTGCCTGCGTTCCTGGCCGGTGAGGAGCCCAAGCGGTACGTGTGCGTCTACCCCTTCGTGCGCTCCTACGAGTGGTACCTGCTGCCTGACGAGGAGCGCCGGGAACTGCTCGCCGAGCATGGTAGACAAGCCCGTGACTATCCCGATGTGCGGGCCAACACGGTCGCGTCGTTCGCGTTGGGCGACTACGAATGGATCCTCGCGTTCGAGGCCGACGAATTGCATCGCATCGTCGACCTGATGCGTGCCCTGCGGGCTAGCCGGGCGCGGCGGCACGTCCGCGACGAGGTGCCGTTCTTCACCGGGCCGCGGTTACCGGTCGCCGAACTCGTCGCCGCCTTGCCCTAGCGTCGTCCTGGAGTCAGCGTCGTCCTGGAGTCGCGGACCTGCAGGGTCAGGAGTCGTCGGGCACCAGGCGCAATGAGATCGAATTGATGCAGTAGCGCTGGTCGGTGGGTGTGTCGTAACCCTCGCCGTCGAACAGGTGCCCGAGGTGGCTGTGGCAGTTGGCGCAGAGCACCTCGACCCGCTTCGTGAACATGCTGCGGTCCTCGCGCAGCACCACCGTGTCACCTGCCAGGGAAGTGAAGAACGACGGCCATCCGCAATGCGACTCGAATTTGTGGTCACTGCGGAACAGCTCAGCCCCGCAGGCCCGGCATTCATAAACACCCTGGGTCTTGGTGTGCTCGTACTCGCCGGTCCCCGGCCGTTCCGTGCCCGCCTTGCGCAGCACGGCGTACTCCTCCGGAGTGAGCTGTGCGCGCCATTCCGCGTCGGACTTGACGACCTTGGGCGTCACACCCTCGACGGGTTTCATGTCGGCCACGGTACGCCGCCTCGGGCGCAGTCGTGACGGCTCCACTCAGGGACTGAGGATGAAGGTCGCTGTCTGCCACGCCGCGTACGCCACCCCGGCCAGGACCAGCCCCACCATGAGCACTGCCGCCACCCGCGCCAGACCTTGCGCTCGATTGGCCGATTCGGCGAAGTCCCGCACACCGTGGAGGTAGCCCTCAACAGTGAAAGTGGACCGCTGCCGGTGGATCCGGCCCAGATGCTCGGAGAATGCCTGTACGTCGGGATCGTCCCGGTCCAGCCCGACCAGTTCCGCTTCGAGCCGCCGCCGCTCGCCGACGTCCGGCCCTTCGCTCGAGGAGTCACCGAGAACCACGTCCCCACGGTAGGCCTCACCCCGAGCGGCGGCAGCCGGCAGGTGGCGGTGGCGCGCCGGGCGTGCCGCGTGGACGGTGCCGATGCGGTAGCTTGCCGGTCATGGGCCGCGGCGAGGCGCTGGAGCTCACGGTCCCCGGCCCGCAGGGCGAGCGCACCGTGCGAGTGTCCAATCCGAACAAGATCTACTTCCCCGACCGGGACATCACCAAGCGCCAGGTGGTGGAGTACTACGTTGCCGTGGCCGAGCCGCTGCTCGGTGTGCTCGCCGAGCGCCCGGTGACGCTCAAGCGCTTCGTGGACGGGGTGGCGGGGGAACCGTTCTATGCCAAGCGGGTGCCGCAGGGCGCCCCGGCCTGGGTGGACTCCGTGGAGATCACGTTTCCTTCTGGGCGGACCGCCCGCGAGGTGTGTCCCACGGAGCCCGCGGTGCTCGCCTGGGCGGCGAACCTGGGCACCTTCGACTTCCACCCCTGGCCGGTGCGCCGCCCCCTGGTCGATCATCCCGACGAACTGCGGGTCGATCTGGACCCGCAACCGGGGACCGGTTTCGCGGACGCCGTCGCGGTGGCCGGGGTGCTGCGCGAGGTGCTGACCGACGCGGGGCTGGTGGGTTACCCGAAGACGTCCGGGGGCCGGGGGATTCACGTCGCGGTCCGGATCCGGCCGGAGTGGACGTTCGTGCAGGTGCGGCGGGCGGTGATCGCGCTGGCCAGGGAGGTGGCCCGGCGGATCCCGCAGCGCGCGACCGTGTCGTGGTGGAAGGAGGAACGCGGCGATCGGGTGTTCCTGGACTTCAACCAGGCGGCCCGGGATCGCACCATCGCCTCCGCGTGGTCGGTGCGCGGCACTCCGAGGGCCACGGTGTCGATGCCGTTGTCCTGGGATGACCTGGCACAGGTGCAGCCGGAGGACTTCGACGTGCTCACCGTGCCGGCGCTGCTCGCCGAACGGGGTGACCCGCACGCAGGCCTGGACGGCAGGTCGTTCGGCCTGGAGACCCTGCTGGAGTGGTCGGCGCGTGATGAGCGCGATCACGACCTCGGTGACCTGCCGTACCCGCCGGAATACCCGAAGATGCCCGGCGAGCCGTCCCGGGTCCAGCCGTCCCGCGCGAAGCGTCCTACCAGCGAGACCACGTAGGACTGGACTCCGCCGCCGGGATCAGCGGCGGACCCGGACCTAAGTAGCCTGGCGACAGCACCCCTCTCCGAGGTGTTACGGCCCCGGGTCGCTTCCCGGGCCTCGGTGAGGGGCCTTGCCTCGGTGAATGAGTGGTGTCCTATGGACGACAACAGCATGCGGTCAATCGGCCGCCGTATTCGTGGGGATCCGGGTCTGGCGGGACATGACCCTCAAGGCCGTCGCGGACCTCGTCGGCATCTCAGAGGGCTATCTGTCGCGGATCGAGCGCGGGGAACGACCCGTCGATCGTTGGTCGCTGCTGGAAGCGATCGCCGCGGCCCTGCGGGTCGCGCCGTCGGAGCTGGCCGAGCAGGCGTTCCGCCGGCGGCCGCGGACCCGGCAACCGGGGAGGCGCAGGCAGCGGTGATCGCACTCGAAGCAGCACTGTCCGATCTCGACCTCGGAATTCGCACCGACGATACGGCCCGTCCCTGGCCTGCCGTCGCTGGCCGCGTTCCACGCCCGGCGGGTTGCCGAAGAGTTGGACGACCCGGCATGGCTCGGACTTGCCGCGTGGCTGCGGGCATCCATTCTCGGCGGCAAGGGCCGGCCCCGGCATGCTCGAACTGTCGGTGCAGGGTGCCCACGCGCTCGAAGGACACCTCGACGACCCTCGTGCGCAGCAGATGTACGGAGCGCTGCATCTCAATGCGGCGCTGGCCTCGGCGGCGATGCGCCGCGGTGACGACGCCACGG
>DASXOV010000044.1:0-8732 GCA_036494005.1 Pseudonocardiaceae bacterium
CGACGAGATCACCCGGCGGGTGATGCGGCTGGAGATCGAGGAGGCCGCGCTGGCGCAGGAGAGCGACCCGGCCAGCCAGGCCCGGCTCGACCAGCTCCGCAGGGAGCTGGCCGACCTGCGCGCCGAGGCCGACGCGATGCGCGCCCAGTGGGAGCACGAACGCCAGGCCATTCGCCGCGTGCAGGAGCTGCGCGCCGAGCTGGAACAGGCGCGCCGCGAGGTCGAGGAGGCCGAGCGGGCCTACGACCTCAACCGGGCCGCCGAGCTGCGCTACGGGCGCCTCGCCGACCTGCAGCGCCGCCTGGCCGCCGAGGAGGACAAGCTGGCCGCCAGGCAGGGCGAGCACCGGCTGCTGCGCGAGGCCGTCACCGAGGACGAGATCGCCGAGATCGTCTCGGCGTGGACCGGCATCCCGATCACCCGGCTCAAGGAAGGCGAGCGCGACAAGCTGCTGCGGCTCGACGAGGTGCTCCACCAGCGGGTCGTCGGCCAGCACGAGGCGGTCCGCGCCGTCTCCGACGCCATCATCAGGGCCCGCTCCGGGATCAAGGACCCGAACAGGCCGATCGGGTCGTTCCTGTTCCTCGGCCCCACCGGGGTCGGCAAGACCGAACTCGCCAAGACCCTCGCGCAGGCGCTGTTCGACTCCGAGAACAACATCATCCGCATCGACATGACCGAGTACCAGGAACGCCACACGGTCTCCCGCCTCGTCGGCGCACCACCCGGCTACATCGGATACGAGGAAGGCGGTCAGCTCACCGAGGCGGTCCGCCGCAAACCCTACTCGGTCGTCCTGTTCGACGAGATCGAAAAGGCCCACTCCGACGTCTTCAACACCCTGCTGCAGGTGCTCGACGACGGCAGGCTCACCGACGCGCAGGGACGCACCGTCAACTTCCGCAACACCGTGCTGATCATGACCTCCAACATCGGCTCGCACTACCTGCTCGACGCCATCACCCCGCAGGGCGAGATCACCCCGGAGGCCCGCGAGCTCGTGCTCGCCGAGCTGCGCGGCCACTTCCGCCCCGAGTTCCTCAACCGCATCGACGACATCGTGCTGTTCACCCCGCTCACCCAGGAACAGATCGAGAGCATCGTCGAACTGATGCTCGGCGAGCTCAGGGAACGACTGCAGGACCGGCGCATCACCCTCGAAGTCTCCGAACAGGCCCGCAGACACATCGCCGTGCAGGGATACGACCCCGTATACGGTGCCCGCCCACTGCGCCGCTTCATCGCCCGCGAGGTCGAGACCCGCATCGCGCGTGCGCTGCTCACCGACGACATTCCCGACGGCGCCACGATCCGCATCGACCTCAAAGACGACGAGCTCGTGATCGCCACCGAACACCCCGCCCCGACCAGCCAGGTGACCTGAACCCATGCCCACCACCACGAAAGCGCGGACCGTCAGATGCGCCAACTGCGGGCAGCTGAACCGGACCCCCGCCGCCGCTGCGGGCAAGCCGCGCTGCGGCAACTGCCACGAATATCTGCCATGGATCGCCGACGCCGGCGACGACGATTTCACCGAGATCGCCGAGCACGCGTCCATTCCCGTTCTCATCGACCTGTGGGCCACCTGGTGCGGACCCTGCCGGATGGTCAGCCCGACGCTGGAACAACTGGCCACCGAACGAGCCGGACAACTCAAACTCGTGAAGGTCGACATCGACACCGCCCCAGAACTAGCACGAAAGTTCTCCGTCCAGGCAGTACCCACCCTGCTCGTCCTGCACCACGGCCGAGTCCTCGCCCGCCAACCCGGGGCCGCGCCGGTCGACGCCCTCCGCCGGTGGGTCGACGAAGCCCTCGCCCACACCTCACCCACCCCGGAAACCGTGCCAGGAGGCGAGCCATGACACTGCGGCACAAGCCTGGCGTTCACCCCCCACCTCACCCAACCGGACTGCGAGCAAGCACACCGGCGTCGACCAAGCCCTCATGTGAGAGCCGATGAGCCGTGTGGACCTGAACACAGCCGTCGAGCTGCCGGAGACCCCCGATCTGGAGGGCGCCTTTCCCCGGCTGGCGGACGCGCAACTGGCGACACTGCAGGCGCGGGGCGAGGAGAGACCGGTTCGGCCGGGCGAGGTGTTGTTCGTCGAAGGCGAACCGGTGGCCTTCTTCTACGTCGTGCTGGACAGCAAGGTCGCGCTCGTCGAGGGCTACGGCACGCCGGAGGAGCGGATCGTGCGGGTGAACGGCAGACGGCGGTTCCTCGGCGAGCTGAGCACTCTCACCGGCGGGCCGCAGCCCTTCACCGCCGTCGTGGTGCAGACCGGTCAGGTACTCGCGGTGCCGGTGGAGGTGCTGCGCGAGCTGGTGCTGCAGGATCCGGTTCTGGGCGATGAGATCCTGCGGGCCTGCCTGATCCGGCGCTCGCTGGCACTGGGGCTGGGCGCGGGGTTCCGCATCATCGGCTCGCGCTACTCGTCGGACACTCGCAGGTTGCGAGATTTCGCGATGCGCAACCGGCTGCCGCACCGGTTCGTCGATATCGAGAGCGACCCCTCGGTGGAGGATCTCCTGCTCCGGCTGGGCGTTCGAACCGAGGACACCCCCGTGGTGGTGTGGCGCGACCGGGTGCTGCGCAACCCGAGCAACGCCGAGGTCGCCGCGTTCGCTGGGCTCTCCCCGTCACCGGGTGTCCGGTCGACCTGCGAACTGCTCGTCATCGGTGCGGGCCCGGCCGGGCTCGCCGCCTCGGTGTACGGGGCTTCGGAGGGGCTGTCGACCGTCGCGCTGGAGTCGGTGGCCGTCGGCGGGCAGGCCGCGATGTCGTCGCGGATCGAGAACTACCTCGGCTTCCCCGCGGGGATCTCCGGGGGCGAACTCGCCGAGCGGGCCGCGATCCAGGCCGCCAAGTTCGGCACCCGCACCACGGTGCCCGCGACCGCGGAACGCCTCGTCGCGGACGGGGGCAACTACCGGGTCAGGCTGGCGGACGGGCACACGATCACGACGGAGACGGTGGTGCTCGCCACCGGTGCGCGATACCGCAAGCTGCCGGTGCCCCGCGTGGAGGAGTTCGAGAAGAGCAGCATCTTCTACGCAGCCACGCTGATGGAAGCGATGGTGTGCGCCGCCGACCCGGTGGTCGTGGTGGGCGGAGGCAACTCGGCGGGGCAGGCCACGGTGTTCCTCGCCGATCACGTGAACAGTCTCCGGCTGGTGGTCCGCGAGCAGCGGCTGGACGAGAACATGTCCCGCTACCTGGCGGATCGGATCGAGCGCGACGACCGGGTCGAGGTGCTCCTGCACACCGAGGTGCGTGAGCTGCTGGGTGACTCGTCGCTCGAAGCGGTGGTCGTGGAGGACACCCGCACCGGCGAGCGCCGCACGCTGGACGCCCGCGAACTGTTCGTGTTCATCGGGGCCGACCCGTGCACCGACTGGCTCGCCGACACGGTGGCTCTCGCCTCGGGCGGCTACGTGCTGACCGGCGCGGACACCGCGCACGCGCGGGGCGACGGCTTCGAGGCGCTCGGACGGGCACCGCTGTTCCTCGAGACCAGTGCCCCGGGCGTGTTCGCGGCAGGTGACGTGCGCAGCGGGTCGATCAAGCGGGTCGCGTCGGCGGTGGGCGAAGGTGCGATGGCCGTCCGCCTGGTCCACGAGCACCTCACCTCGCGGAAGGGATGACCTGCGACGGGATCGCCGTGGTCAGGCCGGGGCGTGGAGGATTTGCCAGGCTCGGGTGGCGATGTGGAGGTTGAGGCGGGTGTCCACGGCACTGAGGTCGAGGCCGGTGAGTTCGCGAATGCGGCGGAGGCGATAGCGCACGGTGCTGCGGTGAATCATGAGCTGGTGGGCGGTGGCGTCGTAGTTGCCGCCGCATTCGCAGTACTGCCAGAGGGTGGTGACGAGCTCGTAGTTGTGGGTGGCGTCATAGTCGATGAGGGGGCCGAGCCATTCTTGGATGTATTCGCCGAGCTCGTAGTTACTTTCGGCATTGCTGAACATGCGGTAGAAGCCGAGTTTGTCGAAGGTGGTGACTCCGCTGTGGCCGGTGGTGTGTTGGCGGACGCCGAGGGCGCGGAGTGCTTCGGAGTAGGAGCGGGGGAGGCCGGCGGGGTGGGTGCAGAGGCGCCCGACGCCGATGGCGCCGTCGGGGGTGAGCAAGGTGGTGCAGAGGTGGTGGTGGAGTTCCGTCCAGTCGTAGGGAGCGTGGTCGGTGTCGCGGGTGGGGGCGATGAGGACGACATTGCCGGCGCGGCGGCTGAGCAGGGCGCGGGTGTGGGTGATGCGGGTGGTGGCCTGGTCGACGGCGCGGGCGAGTTTTTCGACGTCGTCGGTGCCGGGCCAGCTGATCACGAGGACTTGGTGGGCGGGACACAGGTCGTGGCCGACGGCGGCGGAGCGAGCGCGGGCGCTGTCGTCGTCGATGCCGGTGAGCAGGTCGTCGACAAGGTCCCCGCGCAGGCGGAGTTCGGTCTCGGCGAGGCTGCGTTGATGGGCCAGTTGCATGGCCAGGACGACGGTGGCGTCTTCGAGGGCGAGTTGTTCGTACGGTCCGGCACGATGGTCGGGGTCGAGCAGGGTGAGGACGCCGAGGACTTCGTCGCGGGGCTGGGCCGCCGCGACGATCCGATCCCGGTGACGGATCGGCTGGCCAGCCCGTTGCACCTGGTCCAGCAACTCCCCCCGCCGCCGCCCCGGATCCGCACCAGGTGGGGGGTGGGAGGGTTGTTTGCCGGTCGAGGCGAGCAGGTTGCCGAACCGGTCCTCGATCACCACGCCCAGCCCGGTCAGCTCGTGCAAGGCGGCCGCGATCTCCACCTCCGCGCCCCCGGTCGCCACCACCTGGGTCAGCGCCTCGTGCATCCGGACCCGCCGCTCCAGATCGGCCACCGCCACGGTCAGCTCCCGGTTCACCGCACCCAACTGCCCGTTACGCTCCCGCAACTCTTCTGACGCCGCCCGCTCCCCGTGATACAACGCCGCACTGTTCAACGCCGCCCCCGCCTGCTGCGCCAACGTCCGCACCAGAAACTGCTCATCGGCCGACGGCTCCGCACCCGCGGTCACCACCAGATACCCCGAGTGCCCCCCCACCGCCCGGAACGGATACGCCCAGGCCCACCCTGCTCCACACACCTCGACCCGCCCGTCCCGCCCCTCTAATCCCGGCAGCTGCCCCCGCAACCCGCTGCTCGAACCGCCATTGTGGGGTACCTCGTCACCCAGCAGATACGTGCCCTCGACCTGGCACGGTCCCAATGCGGGGACGGTACTCGCCACGAGCTCGAGGATCTCGTCGTCGTCGACCCGGCCGAACAGCATCATCGCGAACACGCCACACAGATTTGACATCTGTGCGCGCAGCGCATCGATCGCTTGAGTGTCGTCCATCGAGCGAACTCTCCGACGGGAACTGGCCGGGTCTCAGAACAACCCGGCACCTCTCTCCGGCGGCTACCCACCAGGGCGCTCGCGGCCCCAGCCCGGGCAACCCGGCTCGATGGTGGAGAGAAGTCCTTAGACCTACCCGACATAGTCCCCGGACCGCGGACGAGGTGCAACCGCACGGCCTGACGCATGCCGCCGACGGCCGCACTGTCCCGACGGTGCGAGTGTCGTGCCCGGCGTTCCGGCTCCCGGGCCGATGCGGATGCCTGCCGCGGCAGGTGATGGTGACCTCGGCAGACAGATCCGCGGTGGTGATGACGAGGTGACGCCACGTGACAAGACCAACTCAGATTCCGGTGTTCGAGCGGTTCTTCCGCGCGGCCGCCGGAATCGACATCGACAAACAGGACATCCGGCGCTTCCGCGAGTTCATCGACACCATGATCGACGACATTGCGATCACCGGCCGGAACACCGCCAAGTGGAACGGGCGGGACGTTATCGCGGCAGCTGATCTGCCCATCACCAAAGGCCTGCAGGAACAGATGCGGGAATTCGGCAAGCTCGACGTCGCCGACGAGATCCGCGAGCTGCTGTGTCACGAGCTGCGCAAACCGCCGCAGGACGTGACGTTCGCCGAGGAGACCGAAGATCTGCTGCCCGAGCTCTTCGGTGGGCTGAGCATCGCCCTGGCGCGCTCGTTCAGGGTGATCGATCCGAAGATCGCCAACCCGAGGACTGTGCAGTGGGAACGCGCCTTCGACCTGTTCCGGCTGGTGTTCTGACTCCCGCGCAGGGCCGGCCACGGACCCTCGACGAGCAGCTCAGCGGCCGAGGCGTCCGATCCCGCGCGGCGCCGAGTAGTACGGGTTGACCAGCACCACGGCTCAGGCCGTAGCGCAGGTACGGATAGAGCAGGGCATCACATTCGGCGCGGCGGCTGTGGAGCGCGACGATGTGGGTTCCGGCCCGGATGGTGGAAGCCTGGGCGGGCACGGCGCAGGATCGCCCGCCTGCTGCTTCGCACGCGCTGCCGCATGCATCCTGCTCTCCTGCTCACTGGTTGACGGGGCCGCCCCTGCACAGAACCTTGCGACCCACGGCGACGCGGGGAGCCCGATCGCCGCTGGTGTCCCTCCAGCACAGCTTCGTCCCGCGCGTGGGGCAACCGGAGGGCGGCAGTCTCAGCTTCCCAGGCCACCCCACGCCCTCCCGGCGCCCGGCTGCGCCCGGCCGGTGGGCCTACCAGGACAAAGACGTCAGGAGCGGCGCCGAACAGGGTCCGGTTCCGGCTGCTTGGCGACCCACCCAGCCGTCTCGGGAGGTGCGTCGACCGGCACCACCCGCAGCTGCTCGGCGACATCGGCCGGGTCGGCTTCCCACGGCGGCTCGACCAGCGTGGTGTCCCCGTCGAACTCGTCCTCTTCGTCGTTGCCCACGACGACCGGTGTGTGCTGTTCGGCCACGTCCTCGGGGGGATCCTCGATACCCATGGTCACAGGATCGCCGTCGTTCGTGGTTCTTTCCTGGGCCCTGCGGCCCCGTTCCTGGGCGCATGCTTCGCGCTGCGAGGACGAAGCGACGAGGACAGCGAGGACCCGATGCGCGGGTTCGGAGCGGGCTCAGGAGTCGGAGGGTGCGCGCATGGGCGTCTGCCGTCCGCCGTAGGAGAGCCGGTTCAGACGCCGGACGCGTCCTTCGTCGAGCGCCTGCCGTAGCGCGGCGGAGAAGCGTCCCGGCCCCCAGAGTCGCCCGCCGACGTATTCGGCGAGCACACCGCGGCGCATCGGGCCGTGCCGGTCCGCCGCGCGGCCGATGCGGTCGACCTCCTGGTCGAGTGCCTCTTCGGCAGCCGGCGACCAGCGGCTCGTGGTGCCCGCCGTGCCGATCTGGCCGGGCGAGTAGAAGGCCCGCCCGGGGCCGGGTCGGAAGCGCCGCAGTCCCTTCCGGTCGTGCTCGATCCGCTCGGCGACCCGCCGCAGCACGCGCTCGGCGTGCTCGGCGTGCTCGGGCGCCGGTCGGTGTGCTGGCTCGATGGTGGCGGTCGCCGTGCCGGCCCGGGCGGCACGTTCCCGGTCCAGGCTGGCGTCGACTTCCTCAGCGGTGAGTGGGGTCGCGATGTTCTCCAGCGACTTGCCTTCGGCCCGCACCCCCAGCACCAGCTCCGCGACACCGCCGAGCGCCATCGCGATCGCCCCGATGAAGAAGCCGAGCGCCACGAGGTTCACGTTGCCGCTGTGGATGAAGTTGCCGAACAGCAGCGGTCCGGTGATACCGCCGACCGCGGTGCCGACGGCGTAGAACAACGCGATCGCGAGGCCGCGGATCTCCATCGGGAAGACCTCGCTGACCGTGAGGTAGGCGGAGCTCGCCCCTGCCGAGGCCAGGAAGAACGTGCCGACCAGCAGGGCCATAAGGCTCGTCACGGTTAGCGCACCGCTCCGCAGGAGCCAGCCGAGCACCACGACCAGCACGGCGGATGCCAGGTAGGTGAACGAGATCATCGGGATCCGCCCGACGGTGTCGAAGAGCCGTCCGAGCAGCAGCGGACCGAGGAAGTTACTCGCGGCGAACAGCACCGTGTAGTACGGCACGGACGACGATCCGACACCGAAGAATCCGCTGAGCAGGGTCCCGAGATCGAACACCACGGCGTTGTAGAGGAACGCCTGCCCGACGAACAGAGTGAGGCCCAGCAACGCGCGGTTCGGGTAGCGCTGGAAGGCGATCTTGACGAGCTGCCGGTACGGCACGGTCTCGCGGGTGCGCACGGTGATCTCGTAGGGCGGCGGGGGCAGCGTCGCGCCGGTCTCGCTGACCACCTCGTCCTCGATGCGCCGCACGATGCGGCGTGCCTCGTCGACGCGGCCGTGCAGGGACAGCCAGCGAGGGCTTTCCGGCACGTGCCTGCGCACCAGCAGGATAGCCAGCCCGATCACCGCGCCGAGGGCGAAGGCCAGGCGCCAGCCGAGACCTGGCGCGAAGATCGCTTCGTCGAGCAGCAGCAGCGCCCCCAGCGCACCGATTCCCGAGCCCACCCAGAAACTGCCGTTGATGGCGAGGTCGACCTGTCCCCGGTTCCGGGCCGGGATCAGCTCGTCGATGGCGGAGTTGATCGCCGAGTACTCCCCGCCGATCCCGGCGCCGGTGAAGAACCGGCAGAGGAAGAAGTACCAGGGCGCGAAGGAGAAGGCGGTCAGTACCGTGGCGATGAGGTAGAGGGCGAGCGTCACCATGAACAGCTTCTTGCGCCCGAAGCGGTCGGTGAGCTGACCGAAGAACAGCGCGCCCAGGCAGGCTCCGGCGACGTAGGCGGCCGCGGCGAAGCCGATGTCGGCGGAGTTCAGCGCGATTCCGCTGTCCGGCTCGGTCAG
>DASXOV010000045.1:0-2764 GCA_036494005.1 Pseudonocardiaceae bacterium
GACCGGCCGGTAGTCACCCGGTCCGAAGCGCTCCCGGCAATGCGCCTCGAGGTCGTAGATGCCTTCGACGCGCCCGTCGAAGGAGCCGGTGGCTAGGAAGGAGAGCAGCCCGGGCACCCTGATGCTCCAGATCTCCTTCGAGCCGTCCAGGGTGCCGATCGTCACCAACGAGAAGGACGCGGGTTGCTCGGTGCGGTAGAGCGCCTCGGCCGCGGCCATCTTCATCGGCTGTTGCTGGGTCATGATCACTCCCTGGCTGTGGCCGGATACCGCGACCAGTGCTCCGGTGGTCAGGAAGGCCGCGGCGACCGTGTGCAGCACGGCGACCTGCAGCGTGGAGTTGGTGAGCACGGCGCCGAAGTCGGTGAGCTCGGCCCGGTGAGCGGCGGCGTTGTAGGTGAACCCCACCGGGCGCTGCATCCAGGCATTCGCCGCCAGGATGAAACAGGCCGACACCAGTGATCCGAGCGCGGCGATCCAGATGGTGGCCAGATGTCAGCCGGGACGCAGCCGGTCTCGTCCGAAGATCCAAAGTCCGATGAAGGTCGACTCGAGGGAGAAGGCCAGCAGCCCCTGCATCGCCAGCGGTGCACCGAAGATGTCACCTACGAACCGCGAGTACGCGCTCCAGTTCATGCCGAACTGGAACTCCTGCACGATCCCGGTCACCACACCGACCGCGAAGTTGATCAGAAAGATCGCCCCGAAGAATCTGGTCAGGGACAGGTAGTCCGGTTTCTCGTGACGAACCAGGCGGTCTGGAAGCCCGCGACGACGAACGCCATCCCGATCGTGACTGGCACGAAGAGGAAGTGATAGACGGTGGTGATCCCGAATTGCCACCGTGCGAGCTCGAGTGCGTCCACGAGGTTACCCACCACCTGACATGTGCTCTCAGCGCACGCGATTGTGACGGTAGGTACTACCGCCGGGCAGCACCCCGACCTGCCAGCACGAGGTGTCGACGATCGATCTGCCCCCGGAGCACGACGCGAAGCCGTCCGTGGTTCGCCGTTCCTTCCCAATCGATCACGGCGAGAGGGAATGCTGTGTGCGTGACAGCGCCCTTGGACGGCTCCGGGAGGTCTGCGTCGCGCGGGAGTTCGGCCCGGGTGGAGGTTCTGGTCGCGGCGTTGTTCGGGCTGGCCGCAGCCGTGCCGATCATTCTGCTCAGCTTCGTTTCGCTGGGCATGCTGATCGGCTGGGATCTGACAGCCCTGGTCTACGTCACGCGCCTGTGGATCGACCTGCGCCGTCTCGACGTGACCAGTACCGCTGAGCGGGCCATCGTCATCGATGCGGACCGCGCCGTGGCCGTCGTGCTACTCCTCAGCGCTGCGGTCGCCAGCGCGGTCGCGGTCGCGCTCGTGCTGGTGCGCGCCGGTCACGCCCAGGGCACCGCGGAGCTTCTCCGGATGGGGCTCGGGTTGGTCTCGGTTGTCGTCTCCTGGATCCTCGTGCACACCATCTTCACGCTTCGCTACGCGCGCCTCTACTACATCGGCGAGGACGGCGGTGTCGACTTCAACCAAGCCGGACCGCCCGCCTACGTCGATTTCGGCTATCTGGCCTTCACCATCGGCATGACGTTTCAGGTCTCCGACACCCCGCTGCAGAGCAGGGTCATCCGTCGCACGGCACTGCGGCACGCTCTGCTGTCCTACCTGTTCGGCACCGGCATCCTGGCCATCACCATCAATCTTGTCGTGCCGCTGGGCAGTAGGTAGGACCCACGTCAGGCGAGGGCGGAGTTTGTCCCGCAAGGTTCGTGCCCGCAGGTGAAGCCTCCGCCTCCGATTTGGGCCTCCGGTGACCAGGTTCGGGTGCCCACCTTCTTGCCAAAGTGCGGTACGGCGCAACACCTTCGATCCCGCTGCGCGAAGGAGTCGGCCGCGCGAACTTGCCGGCGCTACCGTCACCGGTCCGCGCGGTGCTGGCGAAGACGGCGTCGGCCTCTGGGCGGGCGGCACGCGCTGAGCACCCGTCCCCGCCCGTGCCGGGTGACCGGTGCGGGTCCGCAAGCTGGTGTGACAGGAGTACTTCATGGCTAAGGCTGCTGGTATCGACCTCGGTACGACGAACTCGGTTATCGCTGCGTGGGAGGGCGGTCAGGCGGACGTCATCCCCAATGCGGAGGGGTCCCGGACGACGCCGTCTGTCGTGGCGTTTACCGAGAGCGGTGAGCGGCTCGTGGGTCAGCTGGCCAAACGCCAGGCGATCATGAACCCGAAGGGCACGATCTACTCGGCCAAGCGGTTCATCGGCAGGCGTTTCGAGGAGGTCGAGGAGGAGGCCAAGGCGGTCACCTTCGACGTGGTGGCCGGCCCGAACGGGGAAGCCCGGTTCAACGTGCGGGGCAAGCTGTACGCCCCGGAAGAGATCAGCGCGATGGTACTGCGCAAGCTCGCCGACGAGGCGGGCAAGGCGCTCGGGTGAGCGGGTGAACGAAGCGGTGATCACCGTGCCCGCCTACTTCAACGACGCGCAGCGCCAGGCCACCAAGGACGCGGGGAAGATCGCGGGCCTCGAGGTGCTCCGCATTATCAACGAGCCGACCGCGGCCGCGCTGGCCTACGGGTTGGACAAGCGCGAGTACGAGACTGTGATGGTGTACGACTTCGGTGGCGGCACGTTCGACGTCAGCATCCTCGACGTCGGCGACGGCGTGGTGGAGGTGCGTTCCACCGCAGGCGACAGCCACCTCGGCGGGGACGACTTCGACCGCAGGCTGGTCGACCATCTGGCCGACGAGTTCCAGAAGGAG
>DASXOV010000046.1:0-35475 GCA_036494005.1 Pseudonocardiaceae bacterium
CAGGTACACGCGCCGGGTGGCGCAGTCGTCGTCCCGGACAACGCACTGTTCGAGGGCGGCGCCGGTGAGACGCTACGCCGCCGACTGCTCAAAAAATTGTGACGTGCACACCCTGCTCCGCCAGCCCCGTAGCGCTTCAAAATGGCTTCACCGGCTCTGACCTGGGCTTCGTTGGGTGGTTAGCTGGCGGCGCGGTACTCGTTGATGAGGCCGGCGACGGCATGGTGGGGTGTGATGCGGGTGGGGGGGTAGGGGAGTGAGTGTGGGTCGTCGTTGGGGGCGAGTTGGTGGCGAGTTGGTGGCGGCCTTGGTGGGGCCGGTGGTTGTTGAAGTGGCGCGCGTAAGCGTGGAGGATCTTCTCGGTGTGGCCGCGGTCGAGGAGCAGGATCCGGTCGGTGCATTCCTCGCGTACCGAGCGTACGAAGCGTTCCGCGTGCGGGTTGCAGTTGGACTGCGCGGGGGGATCTTGGCGACGGTGATGGCCTCGCTGGCGAGGACCGCGTCGAACGCGGCAGTGAACTTGGTGTCACGGTCTCGGATCAGGAATCGGAATTCGTTGGCGCGGTCCACATGGAAGAAGTCCGTGGCCAGCAGCCCACGGGCTTGGGCGGTGAGGAAGGTGCGCCACTCACCGCGAGCCGCGCGTCGTTGTGGTGGTGGTCCGAGACCAGCGCTGCGCACACCCTGCGCACGGTGGCGGCGCTGACTCGGTGTCCGAGGCGCCGCAGCTCGCCGTGGACGCGGCGGAATCCCCAGCGGGGATTCTCGGCGCCGAGCCGTGTGATGAGCTGGCGCAGTTCCTCCGCAACGGGTGGACGTCCTGGGGACGGTGGCTGAGTCCACTTCCGCTTCACTAAACGCTGGTGCCAGGACAGCAAGGTGCGGGGAGAGACGATCCGGTGGCAGCGCAGCGCGCGGGGTAACAGCCCGGGCGAGGGCGGCGAGCAGCGCCCGGTCAGGCCAGCCGGGGCGGGTGTGGTGATCTGCCGGCGGGCACCGCGACCGCAGCCAGCCCGCTACAGCATCAAACGCGCCGAAATGACCAAGGAAGAACCGTGAAACTGCTGGTCAGGACGGCGCAGTTCTGTTGTGTGCCCCCGGCAGGGCACGAACCTGCGCGTTGGAGGAAGGGTGATCGGCTGGTGATCGAGGGGATTGTGACGTTGCCAGGCCCGAGACGTGGCATTCCGGCTGTTCTCGCGGTAGAGCATTTGGGTGAGCAGGGCAGGCAGTTGGGGATTGATAGTGATGACTACGAGGCGGTTCTTGATCTTGCCGCGGTGGGTGTTGCGAGACTGGCCTGGCGGGATAGCCCGGTGGAGGACTGGCATGCAGGTCCGGACAGCCGGATCGGTGATAGCGAGATGATGCGGGCGAACGCGGCGACGACCCGTCTGATCCGGGGTGTGCTGCACCGCCACGGCAGTGCCGCTGCGCCTCCTTCGCTCGCCCGCGGGCTCGCAGGTCGTCCCGCGGAGATCTTCGGGGAGGCGTGCCGAGTGATCGCTGATCCGGATCGCCGGGTGCCCGACGGGCGACGCTTGGCTGACCTTGCGCCCGATTCGATCGCGGTGGACCTGTTCTTTGCCCATGTTGAGGCGTGTGAGAAACGGTGGGTCGATCTTGCGCGGTTCTATGGCTTCGCGGCGGTGGTGCTGGCGTTGGCGGTGCTGGGTGCCCGCCGCTGTCGGTACTGGTGGACAGCTCCAGGTTGGCCGGGGATGGTCGATGAGTTCGTCCGACGGCTTGAGGACCCAGCCCGGTGGGACGATCCGACGATGATCGCAGCGGTGCGTCGAGTCCCCCGGCCTCCTGATCTCGCCGACCAAGAGGACCTGCGGCGCCTGCTCAAGGCAGGCCCGGATCTGCTCAGCGCCGCGCAGGCCGCGTACTGTCTGCGCACCGGGCTTCTCGCCGTGCCCCGAACGTGGGTCTGCCCGATCGGCCGAGGCGAGTTCGCCCGGCTGACCAGGGTGCTCGAACCCACCACCCGCCCCCACCGTCGAAGTCGACGCGCGTCCCTGTGGGGGTGGTCGTGATGGGCGCTGGCCGGCGAGGGCGTCGGAGAGCTGACGAGCAGCTGATCAGTGTGGTGCTGCCTGAGGGGCCACCCGTGGTCACTGAGCAGGCGGCGTCGGCGCTGCTGCGGCTGGTGCGCAAGGTTCACCACCGTCGGCGGGACGAGGCGCGATCCGCGGGCGGATCAGCAGGGACCGGTCACGAGGAGTGCCGGGACGAGAGGACAGCGGCCTGATGGTGCGGTTCGCGTTTTACGGGCGGGTCTCGACGGAGGATCAGCAAGACCCGCAGGCCTCGCGGAACTGGCAGCTCGCCCGTTCCCGCGCGCTGGTCGAGCGGCACGGCCAGATCGTGGCTGAGTTTTTCGACATTGGACAATCCCGGTCGATTCCGTGGAGGCGCCGTCCTCGCGCGGCTGCGTTGCTGACGGCTTTCAAGGACCCCGATCGGGGGTTCGATGCGGTGGTAATCGGCGAGCCGCAGCGGGGCTTCTACGACAACCAATACGGCCTGACCTTCCCCGTGTTCGTGCACTACGGAGTGCAGTTGTGGGTGCCCGAGGTAGGCGGAGCGATCGACCCCGAGTCCGAAGCCCACGACCTGGTGATGTCTGTATTCGGGGGAATGTCGAAGGGGGAGCGCAATCGGATCAAGATCCGTGTCCGGTCCGCGATGGCCGCCCAAGCCCAGGTCGAGGGCCGCTACCTCGGCGGCCGTCCTCCGTACGGCTACCGCCTGCTCGACGCTGGTCCGCATCCGAACCCGGCCAAAGCGGTGGATGGCAATCGGCTGCAGCGGCTGGAGCCGGACCCGGTCACTGCGCCGGTCGTCCAGCGGATCTATGACGAGTACCTCTCCGGTGTCGGGGTGTTCGCGATCGCGCAGCGGTTGACGACCGACGGGATTGCGTGCCCGTCGGCCTACGACCGGGCCCGCAACCGGCACCGCTCCGGAGTGGCCTGGTCAAAAAGCGCGGTGCGGGCGATCTTGATCAACCCTCGCTACACGGGCTATCAGGTGTGGAACAAACAACGCAAGCACGAGTCGTTGATCGACGTGGACGACGTCGGGCTCGGCCATCACACGGCCTTGAAGTGGAATCCGAAGGACGTCTGGGTGTTCTCTGACCACCCGGTCCACCCCGCCCTGGTCTCCCAGGAGATCTTCGACCAGGTGCAATGCCGCCTGGCCTCACGCGGACCGACCTCAACCGGGCGAGTGGTACGCACCCACCATCACTACGCGTTGAAAGGATTGGTGTTCTGCGCTGCCTGTGGGCGGCGGATGCAAGGCACCTGGAACCACGGCAAGGCCCACTACCGGTGCCGATTTCCCCACGAGTACGCCATGGCCAACACCATCGATCACCCCTTGGCGGTGTACCTACGCGAAGACGCCGTGCTCGCACCATTGGACGCATGGCTGGCCGAAGCATTCGCACCCGAGCACCTCGCGCACTCGCTCGCCGCGCTCGACGACGCCCAGCCCGACACCACCCCCGAACTCGACCGCACCCGACGAGTAATTACAGAGTGTGACCGCAAGCTTGCTCGCCACAAGGCGGCACTCGAAGCCGGAGCGGACCCCGCACTGGTTGCCGCCTGGAGCCACGACGTCCAACAAGAACGAGCTCTGGCACACGCCAGACTCGCCTCCCTCGATCACCACACCGGCAACGGCCGCATGACAAGAGACGAAATCCACGCCGTGGTCGACGCCCTCGGCGGACTTCTGACCGTCCTGCAGCAGGCAGACCCAGCCGACAAGGCCGAGGTGTACCGCCAGCTTGGCCTCACACTCACCTACGACCACAAAAAACGGGTGGCCCTGGCCGAAATCCAACCAAGATCACCCGTGGGCGTAGTGGTCGTGTCCGAGGGGGGACTTGAACCCCCACCCCCTTGTCGGGGACTAGCACCTCAAGCTAGCGCGTCTGCCATTCCGCCACTCGGACCTTGCCAGCACGACACACCCGTGCGGCGCTGATGAGAGTAACTGATCGCCGTGCAGCGTCCCAAGCCGGTCGGGAGTGCGCTCGCCTGCGGCGGCAGGGTGGTAGGAAGGCCGGGTGGACACCGGGGTAGGCACCAGCAGCAGCGCGGAGGACGAGGTCGTCGGCCTGGCCAGTGACCTGATCCGGATCGATACGACCAACACCGGGGATCCGGACACTCTCGTCGGCGAGCAGGCGGCGGCAGAGTACGTCGCTGCGCAGCTGTCCGAGGTCGGTTTCGACGTCACCTATGTGGAGTCCGGTGCGCCTGGCCGCGGCAACGTCATCGCCCGATTGCCCGGCGCCGACCCCGGCCGGGGCGGGCTGCTCGTGCATGGTCATCTCGACGTGGTGCCTGCCGACGCCACTGAGTGGTCGGTGCATCCGTTCTCCGGCGCCGTGCAGGACGGCTATCTGTGGGGACGCGGAGCCGTCGACATGAAAGACGTGGTCGCGATGATCATCGCGGTGGCCCGGCGGTTCCGCCGAGACGCCGTCACCCCACCCCGTGATCTGGTGTTCGCCTTTCTGGCCGACGAGGAGGCCGGCGGCAAGTGGGGATCGCATTGGCTCGTGGAGAACCGCCCGGAACTGTTCGAGGGCTGCACTGAGGCAGTCGGCGAGGTCGGGGGGTTTTCCCTGACGGTGCGGGAGGGGCGCCGCCTCTATCTGGTGGAGACAGCGGAAAAGGGCATCGCCTGGATGCGGCTACGTGCCCGGGCACGAGCCGGGCACGGTTCGATGGTGCACGAGGACAACGCCGTGACCATGCTCTGCGAGGCGGTGGCTCGGCTGGGCCGCCACCGGTTCCCGCTGGTGCTGACCGACTCGGTTCGGGAATTCCTGGATGCCGTCGGTGAGGAGACCGGGCTGGACTTCACCGGGGACGACCTGGACGGCACGGTCGCCAAGCTCGGCGGCCTGGCCCGGATTGTCGGCGCCACACTTCGCGACACTGCCAATCCGACGATGCTCAAAGCCGGCTACAAAGCCAATGTCATCCCGTCCACTGCGGAGGCCGTGGTGGACTGCCGGGTGCTTCCCGGCCGGCAGAAGGCGTTCGAGCGGGAAGTCGACGAGCTGCTCGGTCCTGACGTGACCCGTGAATGGGTGATGAACCTGCCGGCCTTGGAGACGACGTTCGACGGTGACCTGGTAGCGGCGATGGATGCCGCGATCCGGCACGAGGATCCCGAAGCGCGGACAATACCGTACATGCTCTCCGGCGGCACCGATGCGAAGGCCTTTGCCCGGCTGGGAATCCGCTGCTTCGGGTTCTCGCCCCTGCGGCTGCCGCCCGACCTCGATTTCGCCGCGTTGTTCCACGGTGTCGACGAGCGGGTTCCGGTCGACGGGCTGACCTTCGGCACCCGAGTCCTCGACCGGTTCCTGCGCAGTTGTTAGTGCTGACTGGAGCCGTGCCACTCGCGGGCGCTCACTTGCAGAGAGGGGCCACCACACCCTTGCGGTGTGTGCGCTGAAGAGCTGCACGGGCGGCGCGGGTGCTGCGGAGACGGCGTTCCGCAGGGCCCGTTGGCGAGATGGATAGACCTCACCCCCTGGCGCGACGCTCACATTCTGCTAACGTCTGCGCCCGTAGCAGTCTTGGTTCCAAGGACGCCTGTGGAGCAAGCGCCACAGGCGTTCGTTGTGTCCGGCCAGCGTCGTGGGTACACGACGCCCCGGGGTGATCACGACGGCGATCCGGGACACCCGTAGTACGGGCTGCGCAGACGGCCCGAGAAGGAGATGGAAGATGGCGACCGGCACGGTCAAGTGGTTCAACGCAGAGAAGGGGTACGGCTTCATCACTCAAGATGGCGGCGGCCCCGACGTCTTCGCCCACTTCTCGGCGATCCAGGCGACCGGCTACCGCACGCTGGAGGAGAACCAGCGGGTGGAGTTCACGATCACCCAGGGGCCGAAAGGTCCGCAGGCCGACGAGATCCGCGCGATCTGAGACCTGCTCGTTCGGTCGGCGCGCAGAAGTCAGGCCGGCCGCAGTCGCTCATTAGGCAAAACTACTCGTCATAGCAGAGTTCCAGCGCAGGGCCCGCATCGGCGCGGGCCCTGCGCTGTGCAGCGGCCCGTATCCGGCGGTGTGAGCGCAGGGGTGCGTCAGAAAGACAGGCCGGGCTGAGCGGCCGAGGTGCGTCGCCTGCGCAACCACACAGTTCGGGTCCCATCGGAGTACATCCGTACCCGGGACAGTTCCCATCCGGCGAACTCGGCCTGGACGGCAAGCTGGGTCGCCGCGGCCCGCCGGGACACCCCGCGCGGTAACCGTAGCGGCTGGTACTCCCAGCCGAGGCCATCGCTGTCCATTGTTTCGATCATCAGTGCACCACCCGTTCCGGGTCGATCACCTGCAATCCAGCTCCCGATGCAGACACGACCACGACCCGGCCGCTGACCGGGTCGACCGCAACTGCATCAGGCTGTTTCACTGTGGCGAACCGGTGCACGATCTCCGGCTCACCGCCACCCATGCGGAGGCCAACAACCTCATTGCGCGCGGTCAGCGTGACCCACGCAAGATCTCGTCGTGCGTCGTAGACGAGCCCGTAGGGAGCGCCCGGCAAGGGGTATCGCTGCCGGAGCAGCAACGGGTCGCCGGCGAACACCAGCAACTCACCGTCCCGGACGTCGGCCAACACGAGCCGACCGAACCGGTCGGCAACCATGCTGACCACCCCGTTGCCCGCCCGCAGCGCCGGGCCTGCCCGGCCGGTGGCCGGATCAACCAGGCTCACTGTGCTCTGGGCCCGATCGAGAACAGCCACTTTCGATCCCGCAGGTGCCAGGCGGACGGCATCGGTGAATCCCGTTACCGTGCTCTGCTGCGTCCGGTCTGCTCCGAGTAGCCGGCCTGCTCCGAGTAGCACCACCCGGTCGCCGGAGGCGACCACGACGCGTCCACCGACCGAGATCGCTCCCTGCGGCCTGCCTCCGACATCGATCCGGCTCGGCGGGCCCCCGTCCAGGGGTACCTGGAGCAGTGATCCCGTGGTGGCCACGGGCACCAACAGCGGTCCGCCCTCGGCCGCGAGGACAAGATCCGATGCCGGGCCGGGCAGCGGCACCTCTCGCTGGCCGGTAGCACCGTCGAGTGGCCGCAGCAGTAACCGGGGGGGATTGCTCAACGCAACCGCCAGCTGTCCGGTGCGCGGGTCCACCACGGCGAAGCCGGCCGAACCCTCGAGAGCCTGCACGGTCCCGGCGACGGCCGGACCGCCGTCGGGGGCCGAAGCAGGCCCGGCGGGCGTGACCGGCGGTGCCGGCTGCGAGCCCCCGACCTGCCCACATCCCGCCACCAGCCCGGCGACGAGCAACGCAGCGAGGCATGCCGCGCGAGGGGCACCGGGCACACCGACCTCCTTGCCGGTTGATGAGCTGACCCCAGCATTCCCGACGTGACACCTCCACGTCATCCCCGAGCAGTCGGTTGTTCGCGCTCGGTTGCTGTCTCGGCCAGCAGCCGGAGCAGTCCGTTACTCCGGGCGCCGTGCCAGTACCGCACGCTGCTCATCCGTGATCAGCCGAGCGGGCGTTCGGGATACCCGAGTTCCCCAGCGCTCACATCGTCGAGCGCCGCTCGGATCGCGGGAGCCAGCTCGACCTCCTCGGCGGCCAGTGAGCCGGCCAGCTGGGCAGCGTCCCTGGCACCGACGACCGGAGCCACCACACCGGGCCGGTCCCGCACCCAGGCCAGTGCCACCTCCAGCGGTGAGGTGCCGAGCCCGTCGGCCGCGGTGACCACCGCCTGCACGATCCGGGCCGCCCGATCCGTTCGGTGGTGCTCGACGTAGCGCGCGAGGTGCGGTGACGCGGCTCGGGAGTCTGACGGCGTGCCGTTGCGGTACTTGCCGGTGAGCACGCCGCGCGCCAGCGGCGCCCAGGGCAGCAGCCCCAGTCCGTGGTAGGTCGCCGCGGGTGCCACCTCCCGTTCCACGCCCCGCTCCAGGAGGGAGTACTCCACCTGGGTGGACACCAGCGGCACATCCGACCCACGCACCGCCGTGGCCAGTTGCCAGCCGGTGTAGTTCGACACGCCTGCATATCGGACCTTGCCCGCCCGCACCGCATCGGCCACCGCGGCCAGCGTCTCCTCCAGAGGCACCGACGGATCCCATGCGTGCAACTGCCACAGATCGATGTGATCGGTCTGCAACCGGCGAAGCGATCCGTCCAGCGCCGTCAGCAGCGC
This sequence comes from Pseudonocardiaceae bacterium, assembly GCA_036494005.1. GTDB lineage: Bacteria > Actinomycetota > Actinomycetes > Mycobacteriales > Pseudonocardiaceae. The sequence continues at coordinate 8,220 of DASXOV010000046.1, forward strand.
CCCCCGGGACGCGCCACCCCCGAACGGCCCTTCGTCGCGACGAGCCACCGCCTTGGTGGCGAGCACCACCTCGTCGCGGGGGATCACATCGGCCAGCAGCCCGCCGAGGATCCGCTCCGACTCGCCCTCGCAGTACACGTCCGCGGTGTCCACCAGCGTGCCGCCCGCTTCGACGAACGCGATCAACGCGGTAGCGGCCTGCTCTGGGTCGGTATCGCGGCCCCAGGTCATGGTTCCCAGCGCCATGCGAGACACCCGCAGCCCGCTGCGGCCAAGGAATCGCTGTTGCACGGGTGCACCCTACGGCGACGACTACTCCGTGATACCAGGCATGGCTCTGCGGCGGCGTCAGCCACCCGTGGCCGTAGGGTGCGCCCCCGTGAGTTGGCTCGAAGCACTGGTTCTCGGCCTCATCCAAGGCCTCACCGAATTCCTCCCGATCTCCTCGTCAGGGCATCTGCGGATCGCCTCCGAGGTGTTCTTCAGCGATGACGCCGGTGCGGCTTTCACCGCTGTCACCCAGTTGGGCACCGAGGCCGCGGTGCTCATCTACTTCGCCCGCGACATCGGCCACCTGGTGGCAACCTGGTTCCGCGGTTTCCGCTCCGCGGCGGTGCGGTCCACCCAGGACTACCGGATCGCCTGGCTGGTGATCCTGGGCAGCATCCCGATCGGCGTGCTGGGGGTGTTGTTCAAGCACCAGATCCAGACCTCGGGCCGGAACCTGTGGGTAATCGGCACCAACCTGATCGTGTTCGGCCTGGTGCTGGCCGCCGCCGAGTATTACGGGTCGCAGCGGCGCCCGTTGCAGCAGCTCACTGTGACCGATGGGGTGGTGATGGGGTTCGCTCAGGCCATGGCGCTGGTGCCGGGGGTCTCGCGATCCGGCGGCACGATCAGCGCGGGCCTCTTCCTCGGGCTGACCAGGCCGGCCGCGGTGCGCTACTCGTTCCTGCTCGCCATTCCGGCCGTGGTCGCCGCAGGGCTGTTCCAGATACCCGATGTGTTCGCTCGTGGCGGGCCGGGCCTGCAGCCCTCGGTGGCCCAGATGGTGGCCGCCACCCTGGTCGCGTTCGTGGTGGGCTACATCACCATCGCCTGGCTGCTGCGCTATGTGCAGCGACACAGTGTCTACGTGTTCGTCTGGTACCGGGTACTGCTGGGAATCGCGGTGCTGGCGCTGCTGGCCACCGGGACGATCAGCGCGACCTGACCGGCTCGGTGCGTAGGGTGGCGCCGTGGGCACCCTGATCCTGCTGCGACATGGCCGATCCGCCGCCAACAGCGCAGGGATACTCGCCGGCCGCACGCCGGGCGTGGCGCTCGATGAACACGGCCGCGCTCAGGCCGGCACCGTTGTCGAGCGCCTGGCGCAGCTGCCACTCGCCGCGATCGTGAGTTCGCCGCTGCAACGCTGCCGGGAGACGGTGACACCGCTGGCGGAGGCACGCGGGCTGGAAGTGGCCCTCGACGACGGGTTCCTCGAAGTCGACTACGGCCAGTGGACCGGGCGGGAATTGAAGAAGCTGGGCAAGGAATCACTGTGGAAGGTGGTGCAGTCGCACCCCTCGGCGGCGGTCTTCCCCGGTGGCGAAGGACTGGCCGCCCTGCAAGCGCGCGCGGTGGCCGCGGTCCGCGAGTGGGACGCCAAGCTGGTCTCCGAGCACGGGGCGGGGGTGGTGTGGCTGACCTGTACCCACGGCGATGTGATCAAGGCGATACTCGCCGACGCACTGGGCATGCATCTGGACGGGTTCCAGCGCATCGTCGTCAATCCCGGCGCGATCAGTGCGGTGAGCTACACCGAGACCCGGCCGTTCGTACAGCTGGTCAACGACTGCAGTGGAGACCTCAGGTCACTGGTTGCGCCCAAGCGGCGGCACCGTCCCTCGTCGGATGCCCCGGTGGGTGGCTCCACCGGAACTGCGTGACCGGCTGTCAATGGGGCGCACGGCAGCCCGGTGCGCGCTGCAGCGGGGTCGGCTCATGCCTATCGGCACCCGGTGGCCTAATGTCGAGCCTGTCATGTCGCGCGTCATCCATGTCTTCCGAACCCCCGACCGGTTCGTCGCGGGCACCGTTGGCGAGCCCGGCGACCGTGCCTTCTATCTCCAGGCCGTCGATGCGGCGAAGGTGATCAGCGTGCTGCTGGAGAAGGAGCAGGTCGCGGTGCTCGCAGAACGACTGTCGGCGCTGCTCGACGAGGTGGCACGTCGGTTCGGTGCCGAGGTGCCCCCCGACTCCGAGGAACCCGGGGACACCGAACCGCTGAACACACCGGTCGAGCAGGAGTTCCGGGTCGGGACCATGGGGCTGGGCTGGGACGCCGAATCGCAGGCCATCGTCGTCGAGCTACTCGCCGTCACCGAGGACGAGGTGGACGAGTCGGTGGTGCTCGATGACACCGAGGAGGGCCCGGATGCGGTGCGGGTGTTCCTCTCACCCATGCAGGCCAGGGCTTTCACCACCCGTGCCGAGCGGGTGGTCTCCGCGGGACGCAAGCCCTGCCCGCTGTGCGCCGAGCCGCTGGGAACCGGGGGCCACATCTGCCCACGGCAGAACGGCTACCGCCGCCAGGCCCAGGCCTGAGCAGGTCGCGAGTGCAGCCCACCGACCCGGCGGCGCTGCCGCTGCTGCATGACGGTCGCATCGAGGTGTCCAGCCGCATCGTGGACGCGTCCAATGCCACGCTGTTCTGCACGGTGCACTGCGACGGAATGAGCGCCGCCGCGGTATACAAGCCGATCCGCGGGGAGCGCCCGCTGTGGGACTTCCCGGACGGCACCCTGGCCGGCCGCGAGGTGGCCAGCTGGCTGCTCTCCGAGGCCACCGGCTGGTCGCTGGTGCCGCCCACCGTCCTGCGGCCCGGGCCGCTGGGACCAGGGATGGTGCAGCTGTGGGTGGAGACCGAGCACGAGCACGACCTGGTCGACGTCGTCGCGCTCGACGCGGTCCCGAAAGGGTGGCGGCGGGTATTGCGCGCCCATGACCGCTACGGTGAACCCGCACTACTCGTGCATGCCGATAGCGAAGCGCTTCGTCAGCTCGCGGTCCTGGACATCCTGCTCAATAACGCCGACCGCAAGGGCGGGCATGTGCTCGCCGGGGTGGACGGCGGCGTGTACGGGGTCGACCACGGAATATGCCTGCACCACGAGGACAAGCTGCGCACCGTGCTGTGGGGCTTCCTCGGTGAGCCGCTGTCCCCCGAGACACTGGCCGTGTTGCAGGGGGTGCGGTCCGCGCTCGACGGTGACCTGTCCGCAGCGCTGAGCGAGCACCTGACCCGCAGAGAGGTGCTTGCACTGCAGATGCGCACGGACCTGTTGTTGACCGCCAAGACCTTTCCCGCGCCGAACGGCACCTGGCCGGCCATCCCATGGCCGGCTTTCTGAGCTCAGGCCATCGGGCACGTTGACCGGATGGCGACGTCGACCCCTGCGCTGATGAACCGATCGACCTCGACGTCCTCTGGGGTGCGAGCGATCAGCGCTCGCACCCCAGGGAAGTAGGTCAGAGCCGAGAGAAGGACTGCGCCGGTGGCCTGTGCGCGGTCAAGGCGCCCCACTACCACAACTCTGATGGTTAACGGTAGGCCACCTCGCGGTACCATCCGCATGTGTTGATCACGACCAATGGGTTCAGGTGTGATCGACAACAGCCTGACCGGAGGGGGACTGGACAATGCGTAAACTCGCCACGCCGGCACCCACGACATTCCCAACCAAAAAGGCTTCCCGATCAAGGTGCACTCCACCTGCGCGCAGGGCTGGTACCGCACCAGGGTCCACGTCATAGGCAGAGGCCCGGCCAGCGCACAACCCGAAGGGCATCCCGTTCGACTGTGAAGACAACGGGTGGGATAACTACGTCACCGCCGACGAGTGCGCAGGAAGGGGATGAGCTATGCGCTGGCTGCGGAAGCGCTCCTACTACGCGATCGGCCGTGTGCCGACCACCACACTGGACAAGCTGAAGTGCCGGGTGATCAATGGCAGGCGCGCCGCGTCGCGGCCGACCCGGCGGGGCCTCGCGTCTACCGGATCGCGTTTTGACAACGGGGCGCTGCTCACGATGCCTCTACCTTCTCCCGTGGGCCGTTGAGCTGACCCCGCCAGCGCAGGTTTAGTCGGCGGTGGTTACGAGGCGGGTGCGGAGTTCGGCGACGCCTGGGCTGCGGTGCAGTGGCTCCAGCACGGTGTTCAGGACGCGCAGCCGGTCGTGTGCGCGGGGGAATTGCAGCGCAGTGACCGCATAGACGGCTTGGTGCCCGGTGCTGACGGCGGTGTCGGTGTCCCGGTCAGCGCGTGCGCCCCGGGCGAGATCCGCGAGTTTGGTCGCCCGGAACCGGGCGTATTCGGGGCCCGACACCTCACTATTACTAGGAATTCTAGAAATCGACGATGACCAAGAAACGTAACCGCGCCACGCAAACGCGGACTGGTGGAACGGCGCATCGGTTCAAGGTCCACTAGCGCCCACACCACGACCGGTGGATCATCGTGGCGCTCCGGGCCGGTGTCCCGCTCCAGGATGTGCGGATCGTCTCGATCGGGAACCCATAGACCCCTGGTCGGTCCGGCTCCGCTGTCCGGTCCGTGCTCGATTTTCCCCGACCCAGCACAGACAGACAGAAGGACGGGGCATCGTGAACCGGGATGCCGACCCGGCTGCTGCGTGCGTAGCGTGGGACTCGTGGCCGCCTTCGCCCAGCCCGGGTTCACCGGCTGTACCCAACCGCCTGCACACCTGCCGCGCACCCTCGGCGCATTGCGTGCTTCCGGGCACGTGCAGCGCGACGTCAAGGGTGAGGTGCGCACCAACCTGCTCGCCGCGCTGCGCAGCGGGCGCGATCCGTGGCCGGGCATCGTCGGGTTCTCGGAGACGGTGTTGCCGCAACTGGAACGGGCCCTGCTGGCCGGGCACGACGTGGTGCTGCTCGGGGAACGTGGCCAGGGCAAGACCCGGCTGCTGCGCTCTCTGGCAGGGCTGCTCGACGAATGGACCCCGGTCATCGAGGCAGCCGAGTTGGGCGAGCATCCCTACCAGCCGATCGCACCGGGCTCGATCCGCCGGGCAGCCGAACTCGGAGACGACCTGCCGGTGGCCTGGCGGCACCGCTCGCAGCGCTACACCGAGAAACTCGCCACCCCGGACACTTCGGTCGGGGACCTGATCGGTGACGTCGACCCGGTGAAGGTCGCCGAGGGCCGCAGCCTGGGTGATCCGGAAACGATCCATTTCGGGTTGGTCCCCCGGGCGCACCGGGGCATTGTGGCGATCAACGAGCTGCCCGACCTGGCCGAGCGGATCCAGGTGGCGTTGCTCAACGTGATGGAGGAGCGGGACATCCAGGTCCGCGGGTACACCCTGCGACTGCCGCTGGACGTTCTGCTGGGGGCGAGTGCGAACCCCGAGGACTACACCAACCGGGGGCGGATCATCACCCCGCTCAAAGATCGCTTCGGGGCCGAGATCCGCACCCACTACCCGCGAGAGCTGGCCGCGGAGGTCGCACTGGTCTGCCAGGAGGCCGACCTGGAGGTCATCGGCGCCGAGGTCGGCGAGCCGCTGCTGGAAGTGCTCGCCCGGTTCTCCCGGCACCTGCGGGCCAGCGCGGCCATCGACCAGCGCTCCGGCGTCTCAGCCCGGTTCGCGGTGGCGGCCGCGGAGACGGTCGCCGCCGCAGCGGTCCGCCGCGCCGCACTGACCGGTGAGGACCACGCGGTGGCCCGCCCCATCGACTTGGAGGCGGTGCCGTCGGTGCTGCGCGGCAAGCTGGAGTTCGAGGCCGGCTACGACGCGCCGAACGGACAGTCCTCGGAACGTGACGCGCAGGGCGAGGTACTGACCCACCTGCTTCGCCGTGCAGTCGCGGACACCGCACGGGCCCGGCTGCGCGGTCTGGACCTCGCGCCGCTGGCCGCGGAGGTCTCCGGAGGACATCGGGTGGTCACAGGTGAGCGGGTGCCGGCGCGAGATGTCCTCGCGGCGCTGCCCGAGCTGCCGGTGCTGCACGAGGTGGCCACCCGGCTCGGTGCCCGCAGCGACGGCCCGCCGGGTCCGATCGCCGCCGCCGTGGAACTCGCCCTGGAGTCGCTGTACCTGACCCGCAAGCTCGGTAAGGACGCCGCGGAAGGCCGCACCGTGTACGGCGCGGCCCACGGGCAGGAGATGGCGGGCGGATGACACCGCAGCGGTACAGCTACGGACCGTGGCACGGCGGGCCCGATCCACTGGCGCCCCCGGCCGACCTGACCGCGGCGCTGGACGACATCGGCCGGGACGTGATGGACGGTGCCTCGCCGCGGGCGGCGGTGCGCGAGCTGCTGCGTCGCGGGCTGCCCGGCACCCGGGGAATGGACGACCTGGCGCGCCGGATCTGGCAGCGCCGCAGCGAGATCACCCGTCGCCACCGTCTGGACGGCACTCTGCAGCAGGTCCGTGAGTTACTCGACCGGGCACTGGAGGCGGAGCGACGGGCATTGTTCCCCGATCCCGACGATGACGCTCGCTTCCGGGAGGCCCAGCTCGACGCGCTGCCCCCGGACACGGCGCGCGCGGTCGCCGAACTCGCCGACTACGACTGGCGGTCCGCCGAGGCAGCCCAGGCCTACCAGGACATTCGCGACCTGCTGGGGCAGCAACTGCTGGCGCAGCGCTTCGAGGGCATGAAGCAAGCGCTGCAGTCAGCCTCACCCGAGGATGTCGCACAGGTGCGGCGGATGCTGGCCGACCTGAACGATCTGCTGGCGGCGCACGCTCGCGGCGACCCGGACACCCCGCAACTCTTCGACGAGTTCATGCGCCAGCACGGCGGGTTCTTTCCGGAGAATCCGCGAACCGTCGACGAACTGATCGACGCGCTGGCCGCCCGGTCCGCCGCAGCTCAACGGATGATCAACTCGATGAGCGCCGAGCAGCGCGCGGAGCTCACCCAGCTGGCCCAGCAGGCCTTCGGTGATCCCCGGCTGGCCCAGCGGCTCGCGCAGCTGGACGCCCAGTTGCAGTCGCTGCGGCCCGGCGAGGATTGGCTCGGCTCCGAGCGATTCCGTGGCCAGGACCCGCTCGGCCTGGGAGAGGGCGCGCAGGCGATGAGTGACCTCGCCGAACTGGATGCGCTGGCCGAGCAACTTGCCCAGTCCTATGCCGGAGCCCGCGCCGAGGACGTCGACCTCGACGCGCTGGCCCGGCAATTGGGTGATCAGGCCCGAATCGATGCCCGCAGGCTCGCCGAGCTGGAACGCGAACTGGAACGGCAGGGATTCTTCGAACGCGCCCCGGACGGATCGCTGCGATTGTCCCCCAAGGCCCTGCGCAGGCTGGGGTCGCAGGCGCTGGCCGATGCGGTGGAAGTGCTGCGCGGACGGCGAGGGGAACGCGAGCTTCGCAGGGCCGGCGCCGCCGGGGAACCCACGGGCGGTACCCGTGCCTGGGAGTTCGGTGACCCCCAGCCGTGGGACGTTCCCCGCACCGTGCGCAATGCCGTGCTCCGCCGAGCCGGGTCGTCCGGCGTGGCCCAGGGCGATCCGGTGCAGGGCAGTGGCCCCCTGCTCGCCGTCGAGGACGTCGAGGTCGTGGACACCGAGCAGCGGGCCCGTGCCGCGGTGGCGCTGTGCGTGGACACCTCCTGGTCGATGGTGCAGGACGGACGCTGGGTGCCGATGAAGCGGACCGCGTTGGCACTGCACCACCTGGTGCGGACCCGGTTCCGCTCCGACGCGCTGGAGCTGATCACCTTCGGACGGTATGCCCGGCGGGTGGACATCGGCGAGCTCACCGGCCTGGAGGGGACTTGGGAGCAGGGCACCAACCTGCACCATGCGCTGCTGCTGGCCGGGCGGCACCTGCGCCGCCACCCGGACGCCGCGCAGGTGCTGTTGGTGGTGACCGACGGGGAGCCCACCGCGCATCTGGATCCCACCGGGGAGGCGGTCTTCAGCTACCCGCCGATGCCTGACACGATGGTGCTCACGGTGGGCGAGATGGACCGGCTGGCCCGCAACGGCACCGCGGTGAGCATCCTGATGCTCGGTCAGGATCCTCGGCTGGCCACATTCGTGCACGCGCTGGCCCGCCGATGCGGCGGCCGGGTGCTCGACCCCGGGCTGGACGGGCTGGGCGCCGCCGTCGTTGGCGACTATCTCAGGCACCGCCGTCGCCACTGACCTGCGTGTCCGTCCCCGGTGCCCAGGACCCGGTGACACGAGTCCGGAGTCCCCGGGAGGCGCACAACGCGTGACGTAGGGTCGAAAGTATGCAGCCTTGGTCGCCCACGCCCTTGCCGCAGCTACCCGGGCAGGGCCCCCCGCTGCGGTTATACGACACCGCGACCGGTGAGATCCGGCCGACCACTCCAGGGCGCACCGCGCGGATGTACGTCTGTGGAATCACCCCCTACGACGCCACCCACCTCGGGCACGCGGCCACCTACCTGGCCTTCGACCTGATCCATCGGTACTGGCGGGACAACGGACACGACGTGCACTACGTCCAGAACGTCACCGACGTCGATGACCCGCTGCTGGAGCGAGCACTGCGCGACCAGGACGACTGGGTGGTACTCGGGATGCGCGAGACGGCGCTGTTCCGGGAGGACATGGAGTCCTTGCGGGTGCTGCCTCCGCGGCACTTCATCGGCGCGGTGGAGGCGACCGGTGAGATCATCGAAGTGATCGGGAAGTTGATCGCCTCCGGCGCTGCTTATCGCACCGACGATCCTGAGCATCCCGACATCTACTTCGACCACCGTGCCACCAGCAGCTTCGGTTACGAGTCCGGTTATGACGAGGACACCATGTTACGACTGTTCGCCGAGCGTGGCGGGGATCCCGAGCGGCCAGGCAAGCGCCACCCGCTGGACCCCCAACTGTGGCGCGCGGCTCGGGCAGGGGAGCCGTCGTGGGACTCCGAACTCGGGCCGGGTCGCCCCGGCTGGCACGTGGAGTGCTCCGCGATCGCGCTCAACCGGCTGGGCACCGGTTTCGACGTCCAGGGCGGTGGCAACGACCTGATCTTCCCGCACCATGAGTTCTCCGCTGCGCACGCCGAGGCGCTGACCGGCGTGCACCCGATGGCGAAGCACTACGTCCACACCGGGATGATCGGGCTGGACGGCGAGAAGATGTCCAAGTCGAAGGGCAATCTGGTGTTCGTCTCCCGGTTGCGCGCCGACCACGTTGATCCGATGGCCCTGCGGCTTGCCTTGTTGTCCGGGCACTACCGCACCGATCGGTCCTGGACCCGCGAGACGCTCGACGAGGCGCACGCCCGGTTGGCTCGCTGGCGTGAAGCCGTCGCACTACCGGCCGGGACAGCAGCGGAGGACACCGTGGGCCGGGTCCGAACCCACCTGGCCGACGATCTGGACACCTACCGCGCGCTGGCCGCACTCGACGCCTGGGCCACGGACACGCTGACCCGCCGTGGCCGTGACATCGATGCACCGACGCGGATCCGAACCGCCGTCGACGCCCTGCTCGGCATCGCCCTGTAACGGCTGGCGCACCGAGACCTGCTCATCAGCGGGTGCCCCTCGGGCCTGCCGCACCTCCGGGGCCGCGACGGCGCAGGTAGCGCTCGAATTCCGCGGCGATGGCATCTCCACTGGCCTCGTGCAGGGTGAGTTCGGTGTCGCCACGTTCTTCCAGCGCCCGGACGTAGCTGGCAACCTCGTCGTCCTCATCGGCCATCTCACTGACCGTCGCTTCCCACTCCTCGGACTGCTCGGGCAACGCGCCGAGCGGGACCTCGAGGTCGAGCACCTCCTCCACCCGGTGCAGCAGCGCGAGCGTCGCCTTGGGAGACGGTGGGGCGGACACGTAGTGCGGCACCGCGGCCCAGAACGAAATGGCAGGCACGCCTGCCTGCACACAGGCGTCCTGGAACACACCGACGATCCCGGTCGGTCCCTCGTACTTGGAACGCTCCAACTTGAACCGGGCCGCGGAGGCGGCGTCGTACGAGGTCCCCGTGACCGGAACCGGGCGGGTGTGTGGTGTGTCGGCGAGCAGTGCGCCCAGCGTCACCACCGTGGTGATGCCGAGATCTTCGACGTAGCGCAGCAACTCGGTGCAGAAGGAGCGCCAGCGCATGTTGGGCTCGATTCCGTGCACCAACACCACGTCGTAGGTCGCCCCGGGTGGCCGGCACACGGACAGACGGGTGGTGGGCCATTCGACCCGGCGGGTGATGCCGTCAACGAGCTTGGTCGTGGGTCTGGTGACTTGGAAGTCGTAGTAGTCCTCAGGATCGATCTCGGCCAGCGGCGTCGCGTCCCAGCTCAATTGCAGGTGCTCGATCGCTGTGCTGGCGGCGTCCCCGGCGTCGTTCCAGCCTTCGAATGCGGCCACCAGCACAGGGGCGGTGAGCTGCGGCAGCTGCTCGGATCCGCGACTGGGCGGGCCGCCGCCTGAAGAGTCGAGATGGGTCACCGGCCCAGCCTACGACCCTTCAGGCGTGCTGGTCGTCACGCGCCGCCGCGGGAACGGCGCAATGTTCGCGACTGCGGCCCTCTACCCTGACTCTATGTCCGAGATCGCGCCCTCCCCGTTGCTCGACATTATGACCCGTCGTGTTCTCGTCGCAGACGGGGCGATGGGAACCATGCTCCAGTCCTTTCCGCTGAGCCTGGACGATTTCGCCGGTCTCGACGGCTGCAACGAGATCCTCAACATCACCAGGCCGGACGTGGTCCGCTCGATCCACCGGGGTTATCTGGAAGCGGGCGCCGACGCGGTCGAGACCAACACCTTCGGTGCCAACCTCGCGAACCTGGCCGAATACGACATCGCCGACCGGATCCGCGAACTCGCCGAAGCCGGTGCCGCGCTGGCCCGCGAAGTGGCCGACGAGTTCACCCAGCCGGACCGGCCCAGGTTCGTGCTTGGCTCGGTCGGGCCGGGGACCAAGTTGCCCACACTGGGCCACATCGCGTTCGCGACCCTGCGCGATGCCTACCTCGAGCAGGTGCGTGGCCTGCTCGCGGGCGGGGTCGACGCCATCCTGGTGGAGACCAGCCAGGACCTGCTGCAGTGCAAGGCGGCGGTGATCGGCGCGCAGCGTGCGATGATCATCGAGGGGCGGGCGATCCCGATCATCACCCAGGTCACGGTGGAGACCACCGGCACGATGCTGCTGGGCACCGAGATCGGCGCAGCGCTCACCGCGCTCGAACCGCTCGGTATCGACCTGATCGGGCTCAACTGTGCGACGGGTCCCGCCGAGATGAGCGAGCATCTGCGGCAGCTGTCCAGGCATTCCCGGATCCCGTTGTCGGTGATGCCCAACGCGGGCCTCCCGGAACTCGGTAAAGACGGGGCGGTCTATCCGCTGACCCCGGACCAACTGGCCACCGCGCTGGCCGGTTTCGTCACCGATTTCGGCGTCCGGCTGGTCGGCGGGTGCTGTGGAACCACCCGAGAGCACATCTCGGCGGTGGCCGAGGCGGTCTCAGGGCTCACCGTGCCCCGACGGCGCCCGCGGCCCGAGCCGGGAGTGTCCTCGCTCTACGCGGCGGTACCGTTCCGCCAGGACGCCAGCGTGCTGATGGTGGGGGAGCGGACCAACGCCAACGGGTCCAAGGCGTTCCGTGAGGCCATGCTCGCCGACCGCTACGACGACTGCGTGGAGATCGCCCGCGCACAGACCAGGGACGGCGCGCACCTGATCGACCTCTGTGTGGACTACGTCGGCCGGGACGGTACCGCCGATATGGCCGACCTGGCCGGACGGCTGGCCACCGCGTCGACGCTGCCGGTGATGCTGGACTCCACCGAACCTGGTGTCCTGCTGGCCGGTCTGGAACGCCTCGGCGGGCGCTGCGTGGTCAACTCGGTGAACTACGAGGACGGCGACGGACCCGACTCGCGGTATCAGCGGGTGATGAAACTGGTCCGTGAGCACGGTGCGTCCGTGGTGGCGCTGTGTATCGACGAGGAGGGCCAGGCCCGCACCGCGGAGTGGAAGGTCCGGGTGGCATCGCGGCTGATCGAGGACCTGACCGCGAACTGGGGCATGCATACCTGCGACATCATCGTCGACTGCCTGACCTTCCCGGTCTCCACCGGCCAGGAGGAGGTCCGTCGCGACGCGGTGGAGACGATCGAGGCGATCCGGGAGGTCAAGCGCCGGTATCCGGAGGTGCAGACCACCCTCGGCGTCTCCAACGTCTCCTTCGGCCTCAACCCCGCGGCCCGGCAGGCGCTCAACTCGGTGTTCCTGCACGAATGTGTCCAGGCCGGGCTGGACACCGCCATCGTGCACGCATCGAAGATCATCCCGATGGCCCGGATCCCGGACGAGCATCGGGCCGTGGCGCTGGACCTGGTCTACGACCGGCGGCGGTCGGGACCGGACGGGGACTACGACCCGCTGCAGAAACTCATGGAGCTGTTCGACGGCGTGACCACGTCCTCGTCCCGGGAGTCCCGGGCGGCGGAACTCGCCGCCCTACCGCTGTTCGAGCGGCTGGAGCGCCGGATCGTGGACGGGGACCGCAACGGGCTGACCGAGGATCTGGACGCTGCGCTGGAGCAACGGCCGGCGCTGGAAATCATCAACGACACCCTGCTGTCGGGCATGAAGACCGTGGGAGAGCTGTTCGGGTCCGGACAGATGCAACTGCCCTTCGTGCTGCAGTCGGCCGAGGTGATGAAGGCGTCGGTGGCGCACCTCGAACCACATATGGAGCGCGCTGAGGACGACTCCGGCAAGGGACGGCTGGTCCTGGCCACGGTCAAGGGCGACGTGCACGACATCGGTAAGAACCTGGTGGACATCATCTTGTCCAACAACGGGTACGAAGTGGTGAACCTCGGTATCAAGCAGCCGATCAGCGCGATCCTCGAGGCCGCGACCGAGCACCGCGCGGACGCCATCGGAATGTCCGGACTGCTGGTCAAGTCTACCGTGATCATGAAGGAGAACCTTGAGGAGATGAACTCCCGGGGAGTGGCGGACTCGTTGCCGGTGCTGCTCGGGGGAGCCGCGCTGACCCGTGCCTACGTGGAGAACGACCTGGCGGAGCTGTATGCCGGGGAGGTCCGATACGCACGGGACGCCTTCGAAGGCCTGCGGTTGATGGACTCGATCATGGCGAGCAAGCGGGGCGACGTCGTGCGCTCCGACCCGAAGGAACAGGCGAAGGCAGCCGAGCGTAAGGCTCGACGCGAGCGGTCGTTGCGGATCGCCGAAGCACGCCGCGCCCGTGAGGCCGGGACCGAGGAACCGGTGCCGTCGCGCTCAGATGTGGCCACCGACGTGGCGATCCCGACTCCGCCGTTCTGGGGTTCCCGGGTGGTCAAGGGCATCCCGGCAGCCGATTTCACCGCGATGCTCGACGAACGGGCCACTTTCATGGGTCAGTGGGGGCTCCGTGGTTCCCGCGCCAAGGACGGCCCCAGCTACGAGGAACTGGTGGAGACGGAGGGACGCCCCCGCCTTCGGTACTGGCTGGACCGGCTGGCCACCGAGGGCGTCCTCGCGCACGCCGGGGTGGTCTACGGGTACCTCCCGGTGGTCGCCGACGGGGATGCGGTGGTGGTGCTGGCCGAGCCGGCACCCGACGCATCCGAGCTCTGCCGCTTCACCTTCCCCCGCCAGCGGCGCGACCGGCGGCTGTGCCTGGCCGACTACTTCCGGCCCCGGGAGCTGGCGGTGACGACGGGCGAGGTCGACGTGCTTCCGGTGCATCTGGTGACCATGGGGCAGGCGATCGCCGACTACGCCGCCGAACTGTTCGCCAAGGATGCCTATCGCGATTATCTCGAGGTGCACGGCCTGGGTGTGCAGCTGACCGAGGCGCTGGCTGAATACTGGCACCGCCGCATTCGGGAAGAACTGCACTTCTCCTCCGGCGCTGCGGTATCCGAAGAGGATCCGGCCACTGTGGAGGAGTTCTTCAAGCTCGGCTATCGGGGTGCCCGGTACTCACTCGGCTACGGTGCCTGTCCGGACCTGGAGGACCGCGCCAAGATCGTCACACTGCTGCGGCCGGAGCGGATCGGCGTGGAGCTGTCGGAGGAATTCCAGCTGCATCCCGAACAATCCACCGACGCCATCGTCGCCCACCACCCGGAAGCCAAGTACTTCAATGCGTGAGTCATGAGTGCGTAACAATGTTATTACACCGAATGCCACTCACGTGCCCGCAGGCTGTCCTCTGGGACATGGACGGCACACTGGTCGACTCGGAGAAGCTCTGGGACATTTCGCTCGCCGAGCTGGCCGGTGAACTGGGCGGTGCACTCACCCCCTCGGCGCGGGCCGCGATGGTCGGGTCGAACATGGACCGCACCCTCGATCTGATGTTCGCCATGCTGGGCCGCTCCGCCGGTCCAGCCGAGCTGACCTGGGCCACCCGGTGGCTGACCGACCGGACCCGGGAACTGTTCAGTGCCGGTCTGCCGTGGCGTCCCGGTGCCCGGGCCGCGCTGCGCGCAGTCCGCGAGGCCGGGATCGCCGCTGCGCTGGTGACCTCCACCCATCGCGACCTCACCGACGTGGCGCTGCGCAGCATCGGGCCCGAGTACTTCGACGTCACGGTGTGCGGTGACGAGGTGGGCAACCCCAAACCGCACCCGGAGCCCTACCTGCGCGCCGCGGCGCAACTGGGCGTCGACCCAGCCTCGTGCGTAGCCGTGGAGGACTCCCCGACAGGTACCGCGTCCGCGGTCGCCGCCGGCTGCACCGTGCTGGTGGTGCCCTGCGAGGTGCCGGTCGAGCCGGGGGAGCGCCGCATCCTGCGCGAATCACTGGTCGGCATCGACGCCGAGTGGCTGGCCGCCTGTGGTAACGCCATCCCGATATGAGCTTCGCTATCTACTTTTCTCGCAACTGGATCCATGGTGAACGTGGTGATCGCCGCCTCTAACCCACCGTCAATGATTCCAGCAACTCGCCGTCTTGATCAGTCACCCTTCGACACCCCCTCCGCAACCTCCAGATCGCCGACTGGCAGGAGGTGGGTGAACCCGCTCGAGGTGAACGAGACAAAGACCTCGGCGGGCGAGGGGAAGTAGTCTTGATCTGGCCCTACGACCTGGCCCTGCGCTCGCTGGCCACTCCGAGCCTTGTAGATGACGTGAGTTCCCGTGGCGAAAGCTGACTTGACGGGCTTACCGTGAGGCTGGCCGAAGATACTCGGGCCATATCCGTAGCTCATTGTGCCCTCACCGCCTTGCGCGAGTTCGTTCTCCCGGCCCAGGGGCCTTGGCAGAACACAAGCGCGAGGCAGCAATCGTGATCAACGCTGCTCCACGCCGGTGAGCGGCGGTGAGCGCTCGGCTACGCTCGGCGCGCACAGGCTTGTCTTGCACCAGGAATGATGGGGGAACGATCGATGCTCCAGGAACCGCCGGAGCTGGTGGCGATGCGATTCGCGCTGGGTCAGCAGCTGGCCGCCCGGCGCGAAGCTGCGGGGATCATCCAACCGCTAATCGCCCGTAAGACTGGCTACAGCCGCTCCTCGGTGGCCCATGCCGAAGCCGGCCGCCAGCTGCTGACCCGGGAGTTCTGGCAGACCGCAGACGAGCTGCTCCAGGCTGACGGTGCTCTGCTGGCTGGCTACGAGCAGATCCGAGCAGCCAAGGAGGAGCACGAGGCAAGGAGCCGGGAGGCGGCGCTGGCCAAGGCGTACGCTGAAGCCCAGGCTCACGCTCAGGCACTGCGAGCCGCGACCAGTTCGCCATCTACCCAAGCGGTTCAGGGTGCCAACGGGCTGGTGGTGCCGACCGGGCAGGAGGTGCTCTCAGGTCTGGTCGCCACTGTTGGTACAGAACTCGCCGATGGCTTGGCGGTGCCGCTGCTGTATCTGGCGTTTTTGAGTACGCCTGGCCAGGTGGTGCCTATCGAGTGGAGAAATCAGCTCTACGAGCAACTTAGAACGTTTCTTCGTGGATGGGCACATACGATGCAGCGTCGGGAACACCTTCGGCTACTGGGATGGGTGGCCACTGCTGTGGCTGCCTCGCAGATAAGCTGTCTGAACAGCGACGAACAGGAACGCCTGGCGAAGGTCATCGCTGCACCGAGCAGGGTAGATGAACAGACCATCGATCATATTGAGACCATGTTGCAGCACTGCAAACGACAAGAGGATTCCCTCGGCCCCCATGCGGTACTACACACCGTTATTGCCCAGCGGGAACTAGTAAGCTCGTTGTTGGAGGAATGCCCAGCTGAGCTTCGCCCCCGGCTGTTGTCGGTCTACAGCAGTATGTCGAGCTCTATCGGAACCTACTTCTTCGATCTCGAAGATCCGGCCAGCGCCATGCACTATTGCGACCAGGCCAGAGCAGCAGCCCAGGAGGCCCGTAGCACCGAGTTGGGAATCTACGCCCTGTGCAACATGAGTTACTTCTCTTCATGGCAGGGAAAAGTACACGCCGGTATGGACTTTGCTGTCGCCGCTCAGAGCATGGCGGGCAAGACCGATGACGTCCTACTCCAGGTCTACGCCGCCGACCGGGCAGGTTTCGCTTACGCGATTGACGGTCAATACAAGGAATGTGTGACTGAGTTTGACCGGGCAGTGACTGGCTTGCATCACCAGCCGGCCGGAAGTCTCCACCATTCGACGGTTTATTGGATCCATGAGGGTTTCATTGCCAGCAGGCAGAGTGACTGCTTGCTGCGGCTCGGCAGGCCGGTGGAAGCCGCTGCCTGTGCCGAGAGGGGACTCCGACTGTTCGATAATTCGTTTACCCACGGGCTGGCCTACTGCACCCTTCGCTTGGGTGCTGCCCGTCTGCTATCTGGCGATGTTGAGGAAGCTGCGCGGGTTATCGGCGACGGAGCATTGCTGGCGGCCCGAATCCGCTCGGCACGGCTAACGGGTGAAGCCAGGGCTACCCGTGGCCGTTTGCAGCCGTGGCAGGATACCTCAGCGGTGAAGACGTTGGATGAGCAGTTGACCGGGATGGGGTTTTATGCGTGAGTCGCAGATTTGGCCTTGAGGTGCCTTCGATTCGACCAATCGTGGCGCGAAGATCAGCACGCTAACGGCCGTCAGCCCACGCACTATTCAAACTGGTGGCTGGTGGTGAGACGGCATCGAGCGCCGAGGACCTGGATTGCTCTGACGTACAGGAAGGATCACACGGCACAATGCGGTGACCTCTGCGCCCCTTCCTGGATCCCGAGCCGCTGCCCGTGTTTACTGCACGTAGGTGAGAAGGTAGATGCCTGCTCCGACCGCGCGGAGCAGCCTGCACCCAGTCGGTGTGACCGCTCAGCACCGTTGCAGGGTGCCGTCAGGGATGTTCCATAGCCGTACGGTGCGATCGTCGCTGACGGTGGCTAGCAGGCTGCCGTCCGGAGAGAACGCGCAGTCCCATACTCCGCCGGCGTGGCCGGTGAACACCGCACGTTCGGTGCCGTCGGCAACCTGCCACAGTCTCGCGGTGCCGTCGTCGCTACTGGTGGCCAGCAAGATACCGTCAGGAGAGAACGCGCAACTGGTCAACACTCCGGTGTGCCCGGCGGGGCCTGGCTGGGTCGCGTCGGTTCGGTCGGCGTCTTGCTCGAGCACCCACCGCAGCCTGTCGGCCGTGGCCGTGTGCACGAGCGCGAGACCGGCCACGGCGCCGACGACCGAACCCAGCCGCCACGTCTTGGCCTCCACCCACCGCAGATCACACACCAAGCCGGCCAGTTCGTCTTGCTCGACGGCCCCGGCGAGGTGCTGCGGCAGGCGGCGCCACAGGTCGCCAGCGGCGGATGGCAGTGTCCACCAGGGCCTCGACCTGCTGTCCTGGTCGTCGTGGGGGGCAAGCAGCCCGGAAGCAGCCGTGGTCAACCGCTGATGCGCGTCCGCCTGGTCCTCGGAGCTGCGGCGGGCACGTAGGTAGGCGCGCATCACGTCGTGCAGGACCAACCGTGGTCCGGGCGAGTCGAGGCGGTAGTCGGCGACCGGGCCCAGCCCGGTCAGCTCCTCACACAGCGCGTCAACCAGACCGGTGGGCCAGAGCAGACGCTGCACGTCGAGCGGGATGTCGACGTCCTCGGGGAAGATCGCCAGATCGAAGTAGCGGTCCCGGTCGGCGGGGTCGAGCAGGGTCAAGCTCGCCTCGACGGTGGCCGCGACCGCCCGGCTCCGGTCCGCCGGCCGTGCCGGGTCGAACGCGGCCGGCCCCTCGGCGGACAGCCGCAGCACAATCTCGGCGGCGGCCTCGCCGGGCGGCTGCCCGCGGCCGGTCCGGCGCCGCAGCAGGCCGTTGACCAGATCCGGAGCCCGGCTGCGGGCAGCAGGCCGGGGATGCGGGTGGTGACCAGCCGGGTGCAGGCCCGGCCGCCGAACCGGAACGGGCGCAGCTGCCGGTCATCCCACACATCATCGACGACCAGCAGTACCGGTTCCCGCTCGTCCAGCAAGCGGCCCAGCTCCGCCCCGGCCGCGTCCGGGTCGGAGATCGCCGGCCGTTGGCCGCACAGCGCGCAGGCCAGGTCGTTGATCTTCTCGGCCAGGTCCGCACCGTGGATCTCCTGACCGACTGTCACCCACAGCAGCCCGCCCGGGTAGCGGCGGTGGATCTCGGCCGGTGGCACACCCAGGCCGCCAGTGTCGTCTTGCCGAACCCGCCTGCTCCCGCCAGGCCGGTCGTCAGCCCGACCTCCGCGGCGCCTGGGGCGGTCAGCGCAGCGATCAGCCGGTCGCCCAGCTCAGGGCGTTCCACCATCCGGTCCAGTGGCGGGGCCATCCACGGCGTGCGCGGCTCGCCCCGAGACGGCCTGCGCTGGCGGGTGAGAGTGACCAGGCTTTCCCCAACCCTTGCCGCCAGGTCATCCGGGTTGATCACGACGACGGTCACCCACTCGTCCTGCAACCGCTGACGGAATCGGTTCATCCGGCTTTGATCGACGTCGACCAGCGCCACCGGGATCGTCGACGTCGCCTCGTCGAGCAGAAACACCAGCCGCGGCATCCCCGCCTGGCCGGCCACGTCGAACTCGAACTCGAGGTAGGACACCCCGTCGTCGCGTCCCGGCACCGGCCTGCCGTACCGGAAACCGATCACTCCCAGGTAGACGTCGCAGCTGAGCACTTCTGCTCGGCACCTGAGGTGACCTCTGATCCCGGGCACCGAAATCGGCCATGTCCACGGCCACCCCACCGGCTCGGCGCACCGCCGCGCAGGCGGCGTCGACGAATGACCGTTTCTGCGGAAACCGCGCCAACTCGGAGGTGTGACTGACGAACACCCGCAGCGGACGTGCCGGCCCCGCTTCCATAGCACGGAAGCTACTCGACCAATTCAGATTCCGGCCGACGAGTTGTCCAGGTGCAGTGTGGAAGCGCAGGTGAGCCGGTGCCGCGTCGGAGCAAGCCTGTCGCGGGTGCGAGGATGGCGTGTCGTGAAGACCTTCGACGAGCTGTTCGCCGAGCTCACCGAGCGCGTCCGGAACCGGCCGGAGGGCTCGGGCACCGTGGCCGCCTTGGACGGCGGGGTGCACGCGCAGGGCAAGAAGGTGCTCGAAGAGGCCGGTGAGGTGTGGATCGCCGCCGAGCATGAATCCGACGAGCGGCTGGCCGAGGAGATCTCCCAGCTGCTCTACCGGGTACAGGTGCTCATGCTGGGCCGGGGGATCAGCACCCGCGATGTCTACCGCTACCTGTGATGCGAGCGCCACCTGTGCTGCGAGCGCCACCTGTGATGCGAGCGATGAACAGGACTGCACCGAATGGATAGGGGCGGCAGAATGCTGCGGGTCGCGATACCCAACAAGGGCACGCTCGCCGGGCCGGCGTCGGAGATGCTGACCGAGGCGGGGTACCGGCAACGGCACGACGCCAAGGACCTCACGATCATCGACACCACCAACGACGTGGAGTTCTTCTTCCTGCGGCCCAAGGACATCGCCATCTACGTGGGCTCCGGCGAACTGGATCTCGGGATCACCGGCCGGGACCTGGCGCTGGACTCCGAGGCCCCGGTCAGCGAGCGACTCGCGCTCGGGTTCGGCGGCTCCACGTTTCGCTATGCGGCGCCGCTGAACCGGGACTGGAAGGTCGGTGACCTCAACGACCTGCGAGTCGCCACGTCCTATCCCAACCTGGTCCGGGCCCACCTGGCGCAGCACGGTGTCCGCGCCGAGGTGATCCGCCTCGACGGCGCGGTGGAGATCTCGGTGCAGCTCGGCGTCGCCGACGCGATCGCCGACGTGGTCGAATCCGGGCGTACCCTGCGCCAGCACGGGCTGGCGGCCTTCGGCGACCCGATCTGCTCCTCCGAGGCGGTACTGCTCGATCAGGTCGGCGCTGCTCCCTCGCCGGAGAAGGCACAGCTCGCCGCTCGATTGCAGGGCGTGGTGTTCGCCCAGCAGTACCTGATGCTGGACTACGACTGCCCGCGCACCCTGCTGGACGAGGCGGTCCAGATCACACCCGGACTGGAGTCACCGACGCTCGCCCCGTTGGCCGATCCGGGCTGGGTCGCGGTGCGCGCGATGGTGCCGCGCTGGGATGCCAATCGCATCATGGACGAGCTTTCCGCGCGCGGTGCCAAGGCCATCCTGGCCAGCGACATCCGCTCCTGCCGGTTCTGAGCGGCCTACTCGGCCCTGTCGCGGGCAGTCTCGGCGCCCCCGGCGGCCTGCTCCGGCCAGCCTGGGTAGGGGGGCGGGGTACCGCCGAACGCCGGGCAGTGCGCTTTGTGATCACACCAGTCACACATCCGGCCAGGGCTGGGCCGGAAGTCTCCGGTCACCGCCGCCCGGCGGATCGCCGACCAGATCGCCACCAGCGTGCGTTCGAATCGGACCAGCTCCGCTTCGTCCGGGGTATAGCTCAACATCTGCCGGTCGGCCAGGTACAGCAGTCGCAGCTGATGCGGCACCACTCCACGGGTACGCAGCAGTACCAGCGCGTAGAACTTCATCTGGAACAGTGCTTTGGCCTCGAACACCTCCCGGGGGGCAACGCCGGACTTGTAGTCCACCACGCGGATCTCTCCGGTAGGGGCCACGTCGAGCCGGTCGATGTAGCCCCGCAGCAGCACCGGCGCGGCGCCCGCGGAATCAGTGGGGGTCAATTCCACCTCAACCAGGAGCTCGCAGGCTTCCGGCTGAACCCGGCGGGGGTCCTCCAGTTCGAAGTAGGCTTCGACCAGTCGGCGGGCCGAATCGAGCCATTCGACGAGTTCGGGATCGGTGGTGCCGTCGAACAGCTCGGCCAGCTCCGGGTTGTCGGCCTGCACATCACGCCACGCCGGGTCGACCAGCGCCCGGCCGGTCTCGGCGTCTCTCCGCTGTGCGGGGAGGCCGAACAACCGCTCCAGCGCGGCATGCACCACGGTGCCGCGTACCTGTACTCGGCTCGGGGTCTCGGGCAGCCGATCCACCGCCCTGAAGCGATACAGCAGAGGGCACTGTTTGAAATCCGCCGCTCGAGAGGGGGACAGCGCCGGCCGTCGACGGGCAGGTTCGCTGGGGACAGGACTCGGAACAGGTGAGGTCACCGTCGGGCCGCTCCCCGCAATCTCCGTCATGACCGGCAGGGTAGGCGAGATCTCCGACAACGCCGTCACCCGCGGGATCACGCCGGCTGCACGCCAGGTCGCCTAGCCTGCACGGCGTGCGGGTGGAGCCGGTGCTACACAGGCTGTTGAGCCCCGGGGGGTTGGTACTGGGCCGGATCGGCGGGGTTCCGGTGCTGCTCACCCCGTCCTGGTGGTTCGGCGCGGTGATCATCACGACGCTCTACACGCCACTGGTGCACGGCTTGTTGCCGCAGGCCGGGCTCGCTCAGACGGTGATACTGGCGGCCACCGTCGCGGTACTGCTCGCGATGTCGGTACTGGCGCACGAACTCGGTCACTGCGCGGCCGCACGGCACCTGGGTATCCCGGTCCGCCGGGTACGACTGTTCCTGCTGGGCGGTATCTCCGAACTCGGTCGCCGTCCGGCCGGTCCACGGGAGGAGGGCCTGGTCGCGCTGGCCGGTCCGGGCGTGTCCGTGGTGCTGGCGCTGGCCGCCGCTGCCGGCTGCTGGTCGCTGGAGCCCGGTAGTTCGATCTGGTTGCTGGTCGCGGAACTGGCTGTGACGAACGCGGCGGTGGCGCTGTTCAACCTGCTGCCGGGCCTGCCACTGGATGGGGGGCGAGCCCTGCGGGCCGGAGTATGGGCCCTCACCGGACGCCGTCGCGTCGGCACGGTGGTGGCAGTCATCGGCGCGGGTTTCGTGGCTGTCGGGCTGCTCGGCTGGGCCGTTCTCGGCCTGCTCAACGGGGTGGACGGCGCCTGGTTGCGGGTGGCGATCTGCCTGTTGATGGCCTGGTTCGTGGTCACCGGCGCCAGCGCGGAGGCGGACGCGGAGCACACGACCTGGCCTGACGATCTGGACCCCGCCACCCTGGTCCGTCCGGTGCTGCAGCTCCCCGCGGAGTGCCCGGTCGCCGACACGGTGGCCGCTGCGGCGGGCCGGGGGGTTGTCCTGGTCCGCGCCGACGGAGTCGCCGCCGGACTGCTCAACCTGCCGCGGGCCCAACAACTGTCACAGAGCTCACCGCGCAGCCCTTCCGAGTACGCGGCCGATCCGATCCGGCCGGAGTCGGTTCTGCCGGCCGGCGAACCGGGCCACGAGATTCTCGAACGGCTACGGGGCACCGCGTCCGGGCAGTTGCTCGTGATCGACGCCGAAAGCCGTCCGGTCGGAGTGTTGCGCCGCGATGAGGTCATCCGGGCGGTCAGCGGGCACCGTTAGTGCACCAACCCCGTCGGGGCCGGCGCCGTCTGCAACGATGGCCGGCCGTGAGCCGAGCCAGCGGACCGTTCCAGCCCGGTGATCGGGTGCAGCTCACCGATCCCAAGGGGCGCAGACACACCGTGTTACTCGAACCCGGCGCGCAGTACCACACGCACCGGGGTGCGCTGGCCCACGACGACCTGATCGGACTGCCCGAGGGCAGCGTCGTCACATCGGCCACCGGAACGCACTATCTCGCCCTGCGGCCGCTGTTGCCCGACTACGTGTTGTCCATGCCGCGCGGGGCACAGGTGATCTACCCCAAGGACGCCGCACAGATCGTGATGTGGGGAGACATTTTCCCCGGTGCACGGGTGCTCGAGGCCGGGGCGGGCTCCGGTGCGCTGACCTGCTCGCTGCTGAGGGCGGTCGGCGAGGGTGGCAGCGTGACGTCCTACGAGGTGCGCCCCGACCACGCCGAGCACGCGGTTCGCAACGTCGAACGGTTCTTCGGCGCGGCGCCGCCGAACTGGCGGCTGCGGGTGGCCGATCTGATCACCCACCCCACCGAACAGCAGGTGGACCGTGCGGTGCTGGACATGGTCGCCCCGTGGGAGGTGCTGCCCACGGTCTCGGCCACGTTGGTCGCGGGCGGCGTGCTCACCGTCTACGTGGCCACCACCACCCAGCTCTCCCGGATGACGGAGGCGCTGCGCGAAGCCGGTTGCTACACCGAGCCGTACGCCTGGGAGACCCTGCTGCGGCCATGGCATGTCGTCGGGCTGGCGGTGCGCCCGGAACACCGGATGGTCGCGCACACCGCCTTCCTGCTCACCACCCGGCGGCTGGCCGAGGGCGTCTCGCCGCCCATCCCGCAGCGCAGGCCACGGTGGTCGAACCGGCTGCCCTAGCGGTCTCCGGGCAGAGTGACGTTGTTCACCTGGTGATCTGATACGCGTTGATTCCCGGTCAACTCACGATCTGGCCGTGAGTCCCGTACCGTTGACAGTCGGAGAAGGAACGGGAGGAGGTGCCGTCGTGCAGCACGATCATCCCGGCGACCGGCCCGCCGACGGTCGGGGCATCGATCCCGATCTGGCCGCTCAGATCAGGGTGCTCGAGGACGAGGTGACGCTGCTGCGTCGCCGGTTGACCGAGTCCCCGAGGCACGTCCGGCTACTCGAGGAGCGGCTTGCCGAGGCGTCCGCGTCGGTCGCCCAGCTCACCGAACGAAATGCCAAACTCGTCGAGACACTGCGGGACGCGCGCAGCCAACTCCTCGCGCTGCGCGAGGAGGTCGACCGCCTGGCGCAGCCGCCCAGCGGCTACGGGGTGTTCCTCGCCGCCTTCGAAGACGGCACCGTGGACGTGTTCACGTCCGGCCGCCGGATGCGGGTGGCGGTCTCTCCCGCCGTCGAGGTGGTAGAGCTGCGCCGCGGCCAGAGTGTCCGGCTCAATGAGGCGCTCACCGTGGTCGAGGCGGGTTCGTTCGAACGGATCGGCGAGGTCTGCGCGTTGCGCGAGGTGCTCCATGGTGACCAGCGGGCGCTGGTCGTCGGGCACGCCGACGAGGAGCGCGTGGTGTGGCTGGCCGACCCACTGCTTCCCGGACCGGACAACCCGGACGCGGTGCCACTCAAGTCAGGTGACTCCCTGCTGGTGGACACCAAGGCCGGATACGCCTATGAGCGGGTACCCAAGGCCGAGGTCGAGGATCTCGTGCTCGAAGAGGTGCCCGACGTCGGGTACGAGGACATCGGCGGGCTGGGCAGCCAGATCGAGCAGATCCGGGATGCGGTCGAACTGCCGTTCCTGCACGCCGACCTGTTCCGCGAATACGAGCTGCGCCCACCGAAGGGCGTCCTGCTCTACGGCCCGCCCGGATGCGGCAAGACCCTGATCGCCAAGGCGGTGGCCAACTCGCTGGCCAAGCAGGTCGCGTCGGTACGCGGGGATGGGGACGCGAAGAGCTACTTCCTCAACATCAAGGGTCCTGAGCTGCTCAACAAGTTCGTCGGCGAGACCGAGCGGCATATCCGGCTGATCTTCCAGCGGGCCAGGGAGAAGGCGTCCGAAGGCACCCCGGTCATCGTGTTCTTCGACGAGATGGACTCCATCTTCCGCACCCGTGGATCCGGCGTCTCCTCCGACGTCGAGACCACGATCGTGCCCCAGCTGCTCAGCGAGATCGACGGGGTGGAGGGGCTGGAGAACGTCATCGTCATCGGTGCCTCGAACCGTGAGGACATGATCGACCCGGCCATTCTGCGTCCCGGCAGACTCGACGTGAAGATCAAGATCGAGCGTCCGGACGCGGAGGCCGCCAAGGATGTCTTCTCCAAGTACCTGACCACGACACTGCCGTTGCACGCCGACGACCTCGCCGAGTTCGGCGAGGACGCCAAGGCGTGCGTGCACGCGATGATCCAGGGCACCGTCGAGCGAATGTACGCCGAGAGTGAGGAGAACCGGTTCCTCGAGGTCACCTATGCCAACGGTGACAAAGAGGTGCTGTACTTCCGGGACTTCAACTCCGGCGCGATGATCCAGAACATTGTGGACCGGGCGAAGAAGAAGGCGATCAAGTCGGTGCTGGAGACCGGACAGCCGGGTTTGCGGATGACCCATCTGCTCGACTCGATCGTCGACGAGTTCGCTGAGAACGAGGACTTGCCCAACACCACCAACCCGGACGACTGGGCACGGATCTCCGGGAAGAAGGGGGAGCGGATCGTCTACATCCGCACCCTCGTCACCGGCAAGAACTCCGACTCCGGCCGCGCGATCGACACCGCCACCAACACCGGCCAGTACCTGTAGCGAGACGAGACGAGTCGCGGGCTAGGCACCATGAAACGGATGAAGCTACGTGACGTGCCCGATGAGGTCTACGCCGCGCTCGCGCACGCAGCCGAGGCCAACCGTCAGTCGCTCAGTGCATTCGTGGCCGACCGGCTGACCGAGGTTGCCCAGCTAGCACGCCTCCCCGAGTACGTCGCCGCCTACGGGCCGCCACAGGGAACGGGTGTGACGCTGGATAACGCCGCCGCAGCGGTGCGGGAGGGACGGGAGGCGTCGTGAGCCTGGCGGTGATCGACCGCCTCCGCGCTGGCCGCCTTCTACGCTGCAGCGCACGGTGACATCTGGCGGGTTTCCCTGGCATGTCGAGGATCGCAGCCACGCTGCACGAGTTCTACCAGCAGCTCGACGTCGCCGTGCACGACGTCCCCCTCGGGTACGAGACCGAACAACGAGTCGAGTGGATCGCCGGGCGGGTCACCGCGGTCGGCCTGGTTGTCGCCGGATAGCCTGCGGCCCCCCACATCGTCCGATCGGCCGGGGAAGACCGCGACGTGCACTACACCAGCTTCGTTGACGTCCTGCTCTTGCTGGTGCGCGATGGGCATGTGCTCTTGGCTGAGCGCTACAACACCGGCTACGCCGATGGCCAGTGGAAGCTGCCCTCCGGCAAGCTCGACGAGGGCGAAGACCTTGAAGCCGCCCTCATCCGTGAGACTCGTGAAGAGATCGGCCTGTACCTGCGGCGCGACGCCGTGCGCATGGTCACCTCCGTCCACTACCTCAACCCCGAAGGCCCCGCCCGCGTCGGCTTCTTCTTCCACGTCCCCGCCTGGAACGGCGAGCCGTACAAGTGCGCGCGGATCGGCTGGTTCCCGATGAACAAGCTCCCCGACAACACCGTTCCCCTACAGCCGCGCCGGTGTGGAGCTGTACCGCCAAGGCGAGCCTTTCGGCCTCCAGGGCTGGCCACACACCGCCGAGGCCCACCAGTGGAGGCTGACTCCACCTCCACCACGGCTGCGCCCGGCTGACGCTTGGTCAGACGACGTGGGTGGCGCGGAGCTGGTCCTGTAGCGCGCGGATGGAGGCAGGGCGGCGGGGCCAGGGGGAGTGTGCGGCGAGGTCGGCTTCCAGGCGGTGCAGCACCAGCGTGCAGGGCTGCGAACGTACCGTGGGAAACCGGCGCAGCACGAGCTGAGTGGCAGACACCGCACGATCCAGATCGTCAGCAGCGACGTGCGCCCAGGACAGCCACACCGCGTTGCGGGGTGGTGCTGGTCCGATCGGTGGTGTGCGCCCGAGGACGTTCTCGGCGCCGTCGGCTTGGGGACCCACATACGCGCAAATCGACGTGGCAGGGACACTCTCGGCCTACGCGGCCACCGCCAAGCTTCCCCTGTCGGTCCCACAGCGCTTCCGGATCGGAGAGAGTGGTAACTGACGGTGTACAAGAGCTACTCTGGGTATCGGACTGAGGTTCGCCCATAGGACGCGGCGGTTTCCCTCCCGACTGTCGCGCTGCCCACCCAACCTACTGAGCAATCAGCAACGGAGGATGTGTATGTCAACCGCATGGACGCGCTTCACCGACGATCCACTCGCCTCCGATAGTGCGCAGTTTCCCTTGGCCCGCCCGATGGGTACGCCAGAGAACACCGACTCACCATCCTCCGGCGCGGTGCGTCCCTGGGGACTACGCGGGATGAAGACTTTGCCCGGCGCAGGGCAGCGGATTACCTCGTGGCGATACGATCACGAACGCCAGGTAGCCGT